>CAVGEJ010000005.1:0-39972 GCA_963628215.1 Eubacterium sp. CAG:180 | reverse complement strand
CGCAAAACTTCATTTTCCCAGATACAATTTTGCGAAAAACTATTGACAGGACCGACTTTTTATAGCTGGTCTTTCAGGCGAGAGGAAGAAAGAACACACGGGAGGACAGATTATGAACGCCGCCCTGTTGAGTAGTCAAAACATGAATTGGTGTACACCGCAGGACTTCTTTGACGAACTGAATGCTGAATTTCACTTTGCCCTTGACGTAGCGGCAACAGAGCGTTCCGCAAAGTGCGCAAATTTTTTCACGCCCGAAACGGACGGGTTGGCGCAGTCTTGGAGTTGCCGAGGAGCGGTGTTCTGCAATCCACCGTATGGACGTGAAATTCGGAAGTGGGTTCAAAAGGCTTATGCCGAAGCGCAGCGCGGGCAAACGATCGTTTTGCTGATTCCGGCAAGGACGGACACCGCCTTTTTCCATGACTACATATACGGCAAAGCGGAAATTCGTTTTGTACGCAGACGATTGACCTTTACGGACGAGGACGGCAATCCGCAAAGAGACAAAAGCGGGCGGGCAATGCCTGCACCATTTCCGTCAATGGTAGTTATTTATAACAGGAGGTCTTGAAATGAATGCAAATCAGAAAACCGTGACGGTCAAATTGAAACGTGGCGATTTGTGTACACTTTTGGTCGGACTGAACGCCATATGTGATACGTCCGGAACAAGTGAGCGGTTCAAGATTATCCGTGACAATCTGCGTGATCAACTACATTTCCATGATGAAAAAATGTTGAATGAAAATCGAACAAGGGAGGAAAGAAAATGCCGGAAACAGGAATCAGGCAGGAAGTGTACCAAAGAATCATAAACACGTTTTCGCAGAATCTGCGGGAACATCTGATTTCGGACAAGCACTATCCGCACGAAGTGGTAATCCGTACAGAATACGGAGATTGTACGCAAGTTTTGAAAATTCGCTTTGATGACGGTCATCGGGAGGCGCATGATGATCATTGAGGATTTGAACAACTGCACCAAAAAGTATTCCATAGTGTACACTGATCCACCGTGGCAGCAGTCACGGGGCGGCAAGAAAAGCACCCGCCCGAATTCAAGCGGCTTGCCGCTTACATACAAAACAATGCCGCTTGCTGACATCGAGGAACTGCACCGAATATTTTTGCGGCAATGCACCGAAGAAAAGCACAATGTATTCATGTGGGCAATAGACAAGTATTTGCCCGAAGCAGAAGCAATGATGAAACGGCTTGGCTATAAGCTACACGCCCGGATTGTGCGGGACAAGCTGAACGGGCCGTCCCCTGCTTTTACGCTTCGCTTTCAAACCGAATATTTGTTGTGGTTTTACAAACCCGGAAATACTATAAGGACGGCGATTGCACACAGCCGCGCATTCTTGAATATCGGCTGATTATCAGGAATGCGGCATACGAGAGGAAAGCCGCAAAACAGTACATAGCAAGGGAGAAACAGAAATGAAAAAACTGCTTGCGGCAGTCAAGGCGTTTTTCAATGTGTTTGCACTCATGCTTGGCGCAGATTGTGAAATCCGCAGAAACGCCGTTGACGACGGAATCTGTGATTTCAGCGGTCAGGGGCGTGACAAATACGGCAGATAGTAAATCAACCGGAATCAGGATGGCAGAAAGAACGCTAAATCACAAAAAAACAACCCGTCCGATAACGGCGGACGGGTCAGAGGGAAACGGCTGTTGCCGCTTGTGCTGAACACATTTATATTATAGCACAACAGCGGTGAAAAGTCAAGACAGAAGCGGGATATTTTGCCCGCTTGTCGGCCTTGTATTGTATAGTATTTCAACGACGAAGGCAAGGCAAAACAGATTTTTCAAGGAGTGCTGAAACAATGACACAAACAAATGCAATTTTTTCTTCCGAACAGAAGTCAGGTCGCAGTCAAAATCAAGTCCCGTCGGGTTCATTTTATGAGGTTCTGCAAGCTGTGCGGGATCAGATCAACATTGAATGCTTTTTCCACGAGGATTGGGATCAGGTAAATGAACTTTTTCTGATAATCGCAGAGATGTACAAACTACCGCCGCTGGCAGAGGTGCAAATCAACGGCCAGAAACTGCCCGCGTCTTTGGTGCAGGAAGTGTACTTGCTATTGACGGAAGATCACATCCGCAGGGTGATACAGAATTTTGAAGCGGCGACCTATACCGTCAAGTTCAAAAAGACATATATCCGGACGGCTCTTTACAACGTGGTTTTTGAATACGAAAGCGGGAATGTCAACGATTTTCGGACAGATTTTCCGGAATTCCCGACACACCGCCACGGATAACGGGAGGCGGATATGCAGCGAGAAAAACGGACAAAAAGCGGTCGCCTGCTTGAAATAGACTTTTACCCCGTGTTTTCAGACGGCCGGCGAATGCCGACGAGAAAACCGAAAACAGCGCCGACAACAGAAGCACAGGCACGTTACAACCATAATCAAGCCGTAAAAAAGGCCGTGCGGCTTATCAATGAAAATTTTGACACAGGCGACATTCTCATGCACCCAACATACAGACCGGAGGACGCACCGCAGAGCGAGGAAGAAGCAAAACGGGATTTTGCAAACTACATTCGCCGTGTAAAGACCAAACGAGCGGCTGAACTGAAACGCTACACAGCACTGTGCAAGAAATATCCGGATAACGATTCATATCTGCCTCTGCCATTCTGACAGCTGCACCTTTCGCTTGACCGCTGCGATTGCCTGACTTGTTTCTTTCATCTTTCCTTTTCCTCCTGTGTGTTCTTGGACTTTGGTCTTCATTATGCTTCCGTTGCAGTTCGTTTCAGTTCCTTGAAGTCGCTTCTACTTCATTGTACCACAGCGAAAAAGATTTTTTAAGACAAGGGGTTATTTGGGGCTTACGAAGTTCACATAAAAAACACAGGGCAGGATTCGTTTTTCCTTGCAGGCGCGGAACGCCCGGGGCTTTTTCCGCATACAAAAAGGGGCGGAAGAACGCCGTGGGAATGCGGTATTCTTCCGACCCAAAAGGTCTTATGTTTTTTCCTCCCCTATCGGGAAGTTCTGCCGGAACAGTCCGACCTCCGACCTGTTCAGTCCTTACGCTTTCTGCGGATGAAGGGCACTGCGCCGCAGAGAATCAGCATCACGGCGATACCTGCGGGCAGGGTCGAATTGCAACCGCTGTTGCAGCCTGCCGGCTTATCGTCGTCGGGCGCTGTTGTGTCGGAACTGTTCGTATCAGATTCCTTCGTATCGTCGCCCGGATTCGGGGTCGGATTCGGATTTGTTCCCGCATTCACCGTCAGAGAAATTTCTTTCTCCACGCCGCGATACGAGAAGGTCACGGTCTGCTGTCCTTCGGTCAGCGGAGCGGTCGGCAATTCAAAGCCTTCCGTCACGTCCTCTTCCGAGCCGTCGTCGTAGATCACCGTCAGCACCATGCCAGTTGCGTCAAACAGTTCGCCTGCCTTGTAGACCAACTTGTTCGGCGAGGTCTTGACCGAGAGGCTTGCGATTTTCACCTCTTCGCCCAACGCGATCCGAACGGTGCGCACTGCGGTTTCCGCCGCGAACAGTTTCTCCGCGTCGGTCAGGAATTTCTTCTGGTCGGCATTCACAACCTTGGCATAAGCCGCTCTTGCCGCTCCGACCGTTGCCTTGTAGCCTTCCAGCTTTTCCTTTGCGGCGGCTGCGTCGGTCATATTGCGAACCGCAAGAATTTCCTCGGCGGAGGGCAGGTTCTTCAGCGCCTCCATTGCGGCAGTCGTATCCGGCTCGGGCAGGATTCCGGTCTGTTCCGCTTCCGCGAAGAACAGCTTCCATGCACGCCCGTCAAAGCCCGTCGCGTTTGTCGGGTAGGAAATCTTCAGCCCCAGAGTTTCCGTTCCCGTCAGTTCGGGATAGAGAACCTTCACCAGATAATCGCCGAAGTTTGCGTAGTACTTCTCTTCGTTCTTCCCGTTTTCCGAATCGGAAACGCCGAATACGCGGGAGAAGATGGTACGGAGCGTGCCGTCGGTGTCGGCGGCGGTGGGAACTCTCGATTCCAGTGCCGGCGCGGTCAGACCCGTAAAGACGTAATGCTTCACATCGGAGAGATAGAACGCCTTATCGCCAATCGAAATCAGTTCCGCATTCAGCGTAACGGTTGCAAGATTCTTCGCGGAACGGAACGCCGCGTCCTGAAGTCTCGCAACGCCTGCGGGCACGGTATAGCTGTCCGCAGGCGCGCCGGACGGATAGGCTTCCAGTTGGAGCGCGCCGCTTGCAAGCTTCGAGAACAGAACGCCGTCCCGCACGGAGTAAGCCGCTTCGGGAGAAGCCGTTTCGGCGGCAAAAGCCGTCACGCCCGTTCCCGCGAATGCGCCCGCGCCGATTGCGCCGCCGCTTGTAAGCAGGGTCGTCGGCAACGTCAGCATTCCGCCGAGTTTGGTATCCGCGAACGCATAGTCGCCAACATAGGTCAGACTGCCGAATCCGTTCGGAACTGTGAGGTTCGTTCCGCGGAACGCCTCAGAACCGACCCGAACCAGTGCCTGCAGATTCTGCGCGCCGGGATTCGTACCCATGAACGCGCGGCTTCCGACGTTCGTAACAGCCGAAAGATCAAATGTCAGTTTGCCGCAGTTTTCAAACGCGCGGCTTCCGACGGTGCGGAGTTCCGAGGTGTCAAGACCCGTCAGCGCACTGCATCCGTAGAACGCGCGGTCGCCGACAGCCGTCAGTTTTCCGAGGTTCAGCGTACTCAGCGCGGAACAGCCGAGGAAGGTATCCGGACCGATTGCGGTCACGTTCTCCTTCACGCTGTCGGGCAGGCTGACAACCGTCAGCTTGGGGAATCCGCTTCCGCCGAATGTGCCCGAGCCGATGGTTTCCGTTCCCTCGGCAAAGACCACCATGCCAAGCGGATAAGAGTCCGCCGCCTGCGTGGTTACCGTGTGGTAGAACGTGCCGTAGCCGACTTCGGTCAGCGCGGGCAGCATCGCGGTCTCCAACAGATAGGTATAGGCAAAGACATAATCGCCCAGTGCCTTTACCGACGTGCCGCTCAGATCAAGATCCTTGAAATCGGTGAAATAGAAGGAACGGTCGTCCAGACGTTTGATACTGTCGGAAAGTTTCACGGACGAGAGTCCGCTGAGCTCGAACGTCATCGCCGGCAGGGTTGCGATATCCGCGCGGACATCCACGCCCTTCAGATAAGCGCAGGAGTAGAACACACCCTCGCCCATCTCCGTCACGGAGGCAGGCACGATTAGTTTGTTGTCCGCCGTTGCGTTCAGACCCGTATCGGCAAGCGCATAGTCGCCGATGACCTCTGCGTTTCCGAGGCTTACGGCGCGCAGAGAACGGTTGCCCGCGAGCGCCCCCGGCAGAATCACGCGCAGGGAGTCGGGCGCGGTATAGGACGTGAGATTCTGCGGTGCAAAGACCAACGTCGTGCGCGTAGAATCGGTGTAGAGACAGCCGTCCGTATCCCGGAAATAGACGCCGCTTCCGCCGTTTGCAAAGCGGATATCGGTTACCTTGCATCCCGCGAACGGCACGACCGCAGAGCCGACCGTAAACACATCGGTATCGGTGAAGTTGACCGTGGTCAGCGCCGTGCAGTCCTCAAACATTTCGTTTCCGATTACGGTATGCTCGGAGAAGTCGACCGCAGTCAGCGCCGTGCATCCCGAGAAAACTCTGTCTCCGCTGACGCGAAGCTGCGTCAGGTCGGCATACTCAAGAGAGGTGCACCCCTTGAAGGCTTCGTTGCCCAGAGTGGAGATCTGCGGCGAGGTGCGGGTGAACTGCTCCTCGGTCAGATCCAGAATGTTTGCAACCTTGGTGTCGACCGACGGATCGGTGACCACCACGTTGTTCACATACTTCAGCGACGTGCATCCCGCAAACGCCCGGTTGTTGAAGGTGACCGCGCGGGAACGCAGATCCACCCGCTCCAGAGCCGTACAGTCACGGAAGGCGTCGCTTGCCACAAAGGTGACCGACTGCGGCAGAATCACACGCTTCAGCGCCGTCATGCTGTCAAACGCGCCGCGCTGAATCTCCATGCAGGGAGAGGAAATCTCCAGTTCGGTGATGTTGTTGTTATCCTTGAAGGCTTCTTCGTAGATATAGTAAACGTTCAGGCTCTTCGGAATGGTGACCTTGCCGCCCAGACCGTAGTAGCCGCGCAGATAACCGTTCTGCACCACGAATTCAGGACCGACATTCAGCCGCGCCGTTACGGTAAAGGCAGTCGCCTTTCCGCCCGAATACTGCGTTGCGGTGATATACGCCGTGCCTTCGCGCAGGGTCTTGACCACGCCGGTCTTTTCGTCAACCGTCGCAATGTCGGGCGCACTGCTTGTAAAGCGGATATCCAACTCGCCCGGGTAATACCACGGGTCTGCGGTTACATCCAGAACATAGACCGTATTCGGGTGGACGTCAACCAACCCCGTGGGGTCGACCATCGCGCCGTCCGCGTCGCGGATCAGACCCATCTTCAGCGATTTGAGCTTGACGGTCGTACTGCACTGCTGATCGGTGACAATCACCTCCACAGTGGTCTTGTTCTGCGTTGCGGTATTCGGTCCTGCATAAAGCGTTACGGTCGCTTTCCCTGTTCCGATGGCATACAGTTCGCCGTTCTTCACCTTCACAACCTTCTCGTTCGAAGAGGTCCATGTCATGTTCGTTGCGGTTGCGCCGGAGGGCGTGACCTTCACGTTCAGTTCTCTTGCCTCGCCGATGTCGAGCGTGACCGAATTGCCGTCGGTGATCTCCACCTTTTCGGGATACGTCACGGCTTCGGCAAGCGTCTTCCAATCGGACAGACGGTAGGAACGGGTATTCAGCGCGTAGTCGTCCATCTGGACATACAGATCGATATCGCTGTTGTAGTAATCGGTGATCTCGATCGACACGGTGGTCACGCCGCCTCTGGTCGATTCCACGGGGATCATATCGCCCGTGAGCAGTTCCAGCGACAGTTCATCACTGTTGAGGTAGCAGAGCGCCACCGACTGCGCGTAGTGGTTGTCGTAAACGTCCATATCCAGATAGACGCGATACTTGGTTTCCTTGCCGTCCTTGTAGGGGTCGAACCGCACTCTGTAATCCATCAGTTCGGGCGCTTCGGTATCGACATAGAAGGTAAAGGAGAAGGAATCCTCCGCGCGCTTATCGGGGTAGTCGCCCTGTCCCAGTACGCGATCCATCACGCCGCTCATTTCAAACCGGTACTTGCGGTTATTCGCCAGCCCCAGTTTCTGCGGGGACAGTTCCATCAGCACGTTTGCCGCCGAAGCGGTTGCAGAGCCGCCCGAATATGCCTTGCGGATATTCGTCTCGCGCTTTTCGTACAGCACCTCGCCCGTCACCTCATCGGTAACCTTGACGTCCATGTACTTCGCGCCGCGGAGCAGACCCGTATAGATGGAATACAGCTGATATGCCGTGCGGTGGTTGGTCGAGTCATAAATCGACAGCGAAACCTTGTCCTCACTTGCATAAATGGTCTTGTTCATCGAATCCGGGATCGTGTAGAGATACGAGCCGAGCGGGATGATGTAACGTCCGCCGTAGTAAGAACCGAGCGGGATGGTTGCGTAAACCGCCGCCTGCTGTTTCTCATCGTCCGGAATCGAATCGTCCTGCTTGATCTCCGCTTCGTCGAATGCGGAAAGGTCAAACATCGGCTGCGCGTACCAGTCGCCGTAGAATCCGAGGAACGGAACGGACAGATCCACGCCGCCTTCGGCGGTATCCTTCAGGCAGACAAAGCCCTCCACATACATTCCGTTTTCAAAGTTATCGTCAAGGTACTTGCGCGCCTCGTCGCCCAACTTCACGCGCACGGTAATTGCAAGATCCTCGCCCGCGCCAACCGTCACGCGGCCGTCCGTAATCTCCTGTCCGCCGACATAGTAGGTCAGCGTGCAGAGATCGTTCAGCATATACGCGTGTTCGGCAACCGTTTTCGTTCCGCTCTTGTCGGTGGTAACCGTTTCGGTCATCACCAGTGCGGAAAGGTCATAGGTCTTTGCAATGTTTCCGATGTTCTTCAGCTGGAAGTTCAGATCGTAAACGCCGTTCTTGTTCTTATCGTCGCCCAACTCGATTTTGGTCTTGTCCAGACCCTTGACATAGAGGTAAGCGCCGGTTTCGATCGCATTCTTGATGGTGGCAAGACCCGCTCCCTGCTTTCTCGGAGAGTACGGCGTGCCGAATTCGTTATACGCGATAACGGGCGTACTCATAATGAGACGGTTCGCCAACGTGATGCGTTCGTTCTTGGAAAGTTCGGGGAAATTCTCCTTGATGTACTGCAGAACCAGCGTGAACGCGCCCGCCATGTTCGGCGCTGCCATACTCGTACCCGAAAGCGTATCCCAACCGCCGGGAACTGCCGAGGTGATATCGCCGCCGTGCGCCGTGATCTCGGGCTTGAGATTCAGCGACGGAGTAGGACCCCACGACGAGAAGTCGGACATGAACGGACCGCCGAGCTGCGATACGGAGAAGGTGATTGTCCCCTCCTGTTTCTCATTGACGGTTGCGAGCAGATTCTTGGACGCGTCCATCGTAATGGAGCAGACCGGGATATCCTTCACGCCGCCGATGGTCATGCTGATATTGCCGCTGACGTTGTTGTAAATGATGACCGCCAGAGCGCCCTTGGACTTTGCGATGCGCACCTTTTCCTCAAAGGTCATGCCCCCGCCGCCGCGTTCGACAAGCACCACTTTGCCTTCCACGTCCAGACCCGTATAGCCCGCGATCTGTCCGTAGAGCCGCACCGCGACAAACGGAAGGGTTACGGAGTCCTTCTCGCCTTTTCCCGCCGCAGCAAGGACTTCCTTCACGAATTCCTTCTTGTTGCCGTTTCCGTCCGAGACCTCGTTGAAGAACACGACAGAACCGTCCGAGCAGAGCATATACTGCGACTTCTGACCGCTGATGCTCGCGACCGACAGCGCCTCGCCGAAAGTGGAGGGAGAACCGACGGTTGCGGAATCCGGATGGTCGGTGGTGTTCGTACCGGTGTTACTGCCGTATGCCGAGCTGTAATCGTTGCTCGCCGCCACCACAAGGCTGATGCCGTTTTCGCGGATGCTCTTGTAAACGCCGATCATCATCTCGTCGTCCCCCTCGGAGAAGCCCGCGGAAGAACCGAGACTCATGTTGATAACGTCCACGCCCAGTTTGACGCAGTCCTCCAGAGCCGCAAGGATATCCACCGTTTCTGCGCCGCCCAGACCTTCGCTGTCCTCAAGGTCGGTAAAGACCTTGCAGATAACCAACTGCGCTTCCGGCGCAACGCCGCGGAAAGTCAGCGGTTCGCCGTCCTTGCCGAGAATCGGATTGCCGTCCGAATCGGTGATCGGCTCGTCCGCCTCGTCCCCGAGGTTTCCCGCGATGATACCCGCAACGTGTGTGCCGTGTACCGAGTAGGAGGGATAAACCACAGGATCTTTGTCTGCATAGTCATACGCAAACGGAACTTTCGCGTTGTAGTAAACGTCGTCGATCGTGGAAGTGCGGTCATTCCGGAGCATACCGACCGAGTTGTCGCCGTTCCAGATCAGGTTCTGCACCTTATCCTTGGTCAGCGCAACCTTGGAAAGATCGGACGGCATGGTCAGAAACGCCTTGTGACTGCGATCCAGACCCGTATCCAACACGGCGACAACCAGTCCCGCGCCGTCGTAATCGATGCCTTCGGTCTTATAGATACCGGTGCCCCAGACGTTCGCGTTGTTCTCGGTGATCGCCGCGGGCTGTGCGTAGCGTTCGCTGAAGCTGACCTTCTTCACGCCCTCCATCGCTTCGATCGTCTCCACATCGCGGTAGCGGACGCGGATGGCAACCGCGTCGTTCCAGAGCGTGTAGGAATACTTGCCCGTAAATTCGATCCCCGTCTCTTCGAGCGCGCGGAAGAATTCCTCATGCGCGGCGTTCAGTTTGTCTGCCACCGCCTTTGCTTCCTCCGTTGCCGAAAAGTCGGTCAGATCCAACGACGAGCCGACCTCATCGTGCAATTCGGACACCGTTTTGCCTCCAAAGGTGACAAACACCCAATAGAAGCTGTCGGGATCTTTGTTCTTCACATTGTCGTTGAACTTTCCCGTCGTGTCGGCGGGGTTATATTTTCCCGTGACATCCTCAAACAGCCGGTTGCCCGTTTTGACGCCGAACGCCGAAAGCGCCGACGCGGTAACCGTGAGCAACGGAGACAGCACCATGCCGAGCACCAACGCAACGGCAAGCAGTCTCTTGATTACAGGTTGTTTTTTCATCTGAAAACTCCATTCTTTTTCCCCGCCCTGCGGGAATTTACAAGCTACGGACGATGTGGTCTGCAAAAATCGTTACGCCTTCCCTTTCACCAGATGGCAGGCAACGAAATGTCCCGGCTCAACTTCGCGGAGCGTGGGCACTTTTTCGCGGCAGATTCCCGTGCAATGCTTGCAACGGGTATGGAACTTGCACCCCGAAGGGGGATTTGCCGGCGAGGGAATATCCCCCGTCAGAAGTTCGTGCGTATTGCTGACATCGGGATCGGGAACGGGAACTGCGCCGAGCAGAGCCTCGGTATACGGATGCAGAGGCGCTTTGAAGATCGCCTTTGTCGGCGCGTACTCCACCATCGAACCGAGGTACATCACGCCAACCTCGTCCGAAATGTGCTTCACAACCGAGAGGTCATGCGAAATGAAGATGTAGGAGAGGTTCTGCTTCTTCTGCAGATCCTCCAACAGGTTGATGATCTGCGCCTGAATCGAAACGTCCAGAGCCGACACAGGCTCGTCGCAGATAATCAGCTTCGGTCCGAGCGCCAGCGACCGCGCAATGCAGATTCTCTGCCGCTGACCGCCCGAAAATTCGTGCGGGTAACGCTCGAAATAGTGCGCGGGAAGTCCGCATTCGTCCATGATGTGCAGGATATAGTCGCGGTATTCGGAAGCGGGAACAATGTTGTGCACCTTCACCGCCTCGCCGATGATCTCGCCCACGGGCATACGCGGCGAGAGAGACGAATAAGGGTCCTGGAAGATCATCTGCAATTGCGGACGCATCTGCCGCAGTTGCGATTTGGAGAGGGTTGCGAGGTCTGTTCCCTCAAACAGCACCTTTCCCCCCGTCACGTCGTAAAGCCGCATGATGGTGCGCCCCATTGTGGTCTTTCCGCAACCGGACTCGCCCACGATGCCGACGGTCGTTCCGCGCCGCACCTTGAAGGACACATCGTCAACCGCC
The DNA here is from genome assembly GCA_963628215.1 of Eubacterium sp. CAG:180. Lineage (GTDB taxonomy): Bacteria > Bacillota > Clostridia > Oscillospirales > CAG-272 > UMGS1865. Next base: position 28,759 of record CAVGEJ010000005.1, on the reverse strand, counting down.
CGCAGATAGGAGGAAGGCTTGCCGAACAGATTGGTGTTCAGCGGGAAGTACTTCTTCAGATGCTGGACGTCCAGAAGGACGTCGTTCTGCTTGCTGTCAGCCATTCTCCCCCACCTCCTTTTCGGTCTCCGCAGCCGCCGCTTCGGGTTCGTCTTTCTTCTTTGCCAGTTCCTCTCCGACCAGATAGGTGAATCCGACCGCGCCCATCACGCCCCGCGCAAGCTTTTTGCCCGCCTTCAGGAGCGTCGATCCCACCTTGCAGGAAGTCTCCCACACGCCGTTTTCGCCGTTCTGCTTCACGGTCTCCGCGTAAATTTCCTTTGCGCGGTGGCAGGCAACGAAATGCGTCGGCGACAGCTGCACCATCTCGGGATAGTCGCCGGAACATTTCTCACAGCAACGGTCGCAACGGTCGTGGAAATAGCAGGTCGTGGGCATATTGATGGGGTTCGGAACCTGCCCGGGAATGCTGAACAGGCGATCCACATCCTCCATCACGTTCGGCTTGGACTTGTGCAGACCGATGGTGTACGGGTGCGCGGGCTCTTTGAAGATTTCCCGCATCGTCCCCTTCTCCACGATTCTGCCCGCATACATGACCACCACGTAATCCGCCATTTCGCAGATCACGCCGAGGTCGTGGGTAATCAGAAGAATACTGCTGTTCAGCTTCTGCTTCAGTTCGCGCAACAGGTTCAGCACCTGCGCCTGAATCGTCACGTCCAACGCCGTGGTCGGTTCGTCCGCGATAATCAGCCGCGGGTTGCAGGCGATTGCGATTGCGATCATCACTCTCTGCCGCATACCGCCGGACAACTCGTGCGGGTAGGACTTATAGACCCGCTCGGGCATCGCGATTCCGACCATTTTCAGCATTTCAAGACTCCGCTCGCGCGCGTCCTCTTTGGTTGCGCCGGGCGTATGCAGGAGCGTGACTTCGTCCAGCTGATATCCGATCGTAAAGACCGGGTTCAGACTGGTCATCGGCTCCTGAAAGATCATCGAAATCTCTCTGCCGCGGATGTGCTGCATCTCGGAAAGCGGCAGTTTCGCGATATCCACCACCTGTTCCTCATGCCGGAACTTGGGGCGCATCCGGGGCTTGCCGTGCGCGTCGAGTTTCGGGACTTCGCGCACCGTTCCGTCCTTTTCCGTCACGCTCACGGTCATCGGCTCTTCGCCGTCGGGAATCCGTTTATCCGAGCGGAAGCGGATCGAACCGCTTACAATCTGCCCCTGCGGCGCTTGCACCAACTGCATCAGGGACATGGACGTAATGCTCTTGCCGCATCCCGATTCGCCGACCACGCCGACCACCGAGTGCTCGGGAATGTCAAAGCTGACGCCGTTGACCGCCTTGACCACGCCCGCGTCGGTGAAAAAGTAGGTGTGCAGATCGTCAAATTCGACGATGTTGCGCGAATCCCGCATGGTTGTGAGATATTCGCTCTCGGGAACATGCTTGCGGTGCTTCTTTTTCTCCAGTTTCCGGACCGTGCGGTTGTTTTCGCGGCTGATCCGTCTGGATTCCTTCGCACTGATGTAGTGCGAGGTGTCTTTTTTTGCCATGATCTCCCTCCTTATCTGCGGGACTTGGGGTCAAACGCGTCGCGCAGACCGTCGCCGATGAAGTTGAACGCCAGAACGGCAAGGATGATGCAGATGCCGGGGGCAACCCAGAGGTTGGGGTAGTTCTGAATGTATTTCAGACCGTGTTCGCCGGAAACGACGTTAATCATATTTCCCCATGTCGCGTAGCGGGAAGGTAACCCCAGACCGAGGTAACCGAGCGTCGCTTCGGTCAGAATGATACTGCCGAGTCCGAGCGTCATGGTCACAATCAACTGCGGCATGATGTTCGGGATCAGATGTTTGAAAATCTTTCTCCACACGGGAAGTCCCGTCGCTTCCGCCGCCATCATGTATTCCTGCTCGCGCAGATACAGGATCTGACCGCGCACCAATCTCGCCGTTCCCGCCCAACCGAGCAGGGTTAATAGCGCCATCATAACGAACAGCTTCGCCCGGTCGGCAATGCCGATGCTGTCCAGCATAAAGCTGATAATCAGCATGAGCGGCAGTGTGGGAATACAGTAGAAAATATCCACCACGCGCATGATAACCTGATCCACCCACTTGCCGAAGTATCCCGCAAGTCCGCCGAGGATCACGCCGAGAAGCGTTTCGAGCAGAACCACCACAAAACCGATGGTCAGCGAGATTCTGCCGCCGTACATCAGACGGGAGAACACGTCGTAGGTCATCGAGTCCGTTCCGAGCAGATGCTCTTTGCTCGGCATGGCTTCAATGTTGCTTGTCAGCACCTGTGTGGACACCGAGATTGCGGTAAAGCTTTCCACCTTGCCCGTCTCGGGATTCGTGTGCGAATAGGAAATGGTCTTTTCGGTTGTCACGGTCTTTCCCGTGCTGTTGTCCAGTTCGGTCTCGCTCCAGACAAAGGGCAGGAATTTCAGTTCCGGACCGACAAAGGAAAAGAGGAACAGGAAGATCAGCGTAACCAATCCGACCATGGACAGCTTGGAGCGGAAGAACCGCTTGAGCACCATCTGCCCGGGAGACAACGTCCGGACGCTGTCGGCAATGGAAGTCTCCTTCTTTTCCGCCGCGGCGGACTGTTTGGTTTCTGTAGATTCAGCCATTGCAGTCTCCTCCTTACTTCGTCAGCTTGACGCGCGGGTCAACCACCGCGTACATCAGGTCGGACATCAGCGTGCCGATGACCGTCAGAACCGCGAGGAACATATTATATCCCATGATGAACGGGATGTCTCCCTGCTGCAGGGCGACATACGCCTTCTGCCCGATACCGGGGATCGAGAACACCTGCTCGGTTATCATAGCGCCGCCGAACAGACCTGGGAGCGTTCCCGCCAGCATGGTGACAAGCGGAATCATGGTGTTGCGGAACGCATGCTTGTAAATAACCGAGTGCTCGCTGACGCCCTTTGCGCGCGCGGTGCGGATGTAGTCGGCATTCAGCACCTCAAGCGTGTTGGTACGGGTATAGCGCATCAGGCTTCCGATGCTCAGAATCACCAACACCATCATCGGGAGCACCAGATGCCATGCCTTGTCCCAGAAAATCGTCCACTGCGAGGCGTCGTTCGGCAGATTCGACGAGGACAGTCCGTTGACAGGAAACCATCCGAGTTCCACCGAAAACAGACGGATAAAGAGCGCGCCGAGGAAGAAGGACGGCAAAGAGATGCCGATCATCGACAGCACGGTTGCGGAATAATCGACAAACCCATACTGATGGGTTGCCGCCTTGATGCCGAGCGGCACAGCAATGGCGAATTCCAGAACCAACGAGATGAAAGCCAGCGTAAAGGAAATCCCCATATTCCGGAAGATCACCTGTCCCACGGGCAGTTGGTAGTAGAAGGAAATGCCGAGATCCCCGTGAAGCAGGTTGCCGAGCCACTTTCCGTAGCCGCGGCAGAGTCCCAGAAACGACCTGTCGGAAAGACCGTACAGTTCTTTCAGTTCATCCAACCGCTCGGGCGCCATTTGCCCGGACTGAATCAGCGGCAGATATTTCTGGTCTACAAAGTCGGTTGGCATAAAGCGAACCAGCGTATAGATGATTACCGAGACGCCGAACAGCACAAGCACTGCGATAGCGAGTCGCTTTACAATATATTTTACCATGAATATTCCTCAATTTTTCTTCGGAATGGCGGACGGATAAAACACTTCGTCGGCAGGAGACGACGCATGGTCGTCCCCTGCCGGACAGTCGGAGTCGGATCGTTCTGTCGGAGAGGATCTGCCTCCCCTTTTTTATTTCACGTAGTCCATCTCCCAGATGCGGGCAAACAGACCGTTGTTCGGTCCGATTTCGCTGTCGGGAGTCAGCGTGTTGCGGTCGATCTTGGCGGAGTTGAAAACGGTCAGGTCTTTTCTCTGGTAGGTCGGCATTTCAACCGCCATATCCATAACCAGTTTCAGCGCTTCCTTGTAGATGTTCGCGCGCTCGGACTGAACCGTGGTGGAACGCGCCGCATCGATCTTATCGCTCAGTTCATACATCAGCGCGTACTCTTCCGCGTACTTGTCCTGATTTGCCTTGATGGTCGAATAACCCCAGTTGAGCGTACTGCCCGCGTTGGAGTCCACATGGTAGACCTGATACATATCGGGGTCAACCGTCGACGACCAAGCCGCCGCCCAGATTGCGAGATCGCCCGTTGCGAGTTTCTTCAGCGCCCAGTTATCGGTCTTGACCGAGATGTCGAAGCCGATGCTGTTCAGCTGCTGCGCCGCTTTTTCAAACATCAGGTTTGCGGGGTGGTCGTTGGAAGAACCGGGGATTGTGAAGGTGTACTTCAGCTGCTTCCATGTTCCGGTATCGTCCTTCTTGCCGAGCGCCACCTTGCCGTTCACGGTCTTTTGCTCATAGCCGTTATCCTGCAGGAACTTCAGGATTTCCTCTGCAGTCCAGTACTGATAGTAAGGCTGTGTTCTGCCGTCCTGCGGGTACGCCCACGAGGTGGTGGACATCGGCCAGAAGATTCTCGTGCAAGAGCCCTGCGGATAGTAGTCCAGCACCAGAGCGGTGTTCATTGCGTGCATGATCGCCTTACGGACGTTGATATCGGGCACAAACTTCGGGTTGATACCGACGTAACCGTAACCGTTGGTGTCCACTTCCTTCATGGACAGATGCGAATACTTGGAGATTTCCGCAATGTTGTCGGCAGTTCCGCTCGGCGTACCGACGTCGATTCCGTCCGTTCCGAGGGTTGCAACGGTCTGCGCCGAGTTGATGACCTGATAACGCAGATACTTGATCTTCGCGTTGCAGAGTCCCGAGCCGACCGTTTCGAAGTAGGTGTTTCTCTCGTAGTAGATGATGTTGTTCTCGCAGAACTTATCCTTGGTGGGGTAAGTCTCGCCTGCAGCAAGACCGCCCTGCTTGGAAGCCTTGTAAGGACCTGCGCCGACCGGAACGCCCAGTTTGTCGGCATTCTTCACCACGTTGTTCATGAAGTCGGTAGAACCGAACTCCACGCCATAAGGGGTGGAATTGATCGTCTCTTCGTTCGAGTAATAGTGCATCGGCGCAACCGTGAACGCGAAGTTCCAGATTGCCTTCGGGTCAACCTTGTTGATGCGGATCTTCAGCACGTCGTAAGTGCCGTCCAGCGTCTTGCCGTTGAACGAGGTCACCTTCTCGGTGGTGATACCGCTGATGCTCTTGACCTTCAGACCGCCGTCGTTCTTGATGCTGTCGAAGTAATCGGCTTTCGCTTCCGCAGTGAAGTTCTCCAGAATCTTGTCCGAAGAAGCCGAACCGTAAAGCACGCTCTGGATACCCGAATGATTCAGGTTGCCCTTGTCGTCCTCAATGTAACGGTTCCAGACGGTGTCCATTGCGAAATCGCGCTCGCTCTTGCCGGACGCCGTCAGCATCTGGTTGTACTGCGAGAAGTCCAGCACATACTTGCCGTCGCTGTTTTTGATCTGGTAGCCGGTCTGCGAATTCGTCTCCACCTGCACAACGCCCTCGTTGTAGAGGAACAGCTGCCATACGGTGTCGATGGTGTATTCCTTCTTCATGTCCTCGAGGGACTCGGTGGCGGACTGCCAGTCGGAGTTCAGCTCCTCGCGGAACAGGTTCTTGAGGATCTCAATATCCGCCAGAACCTTGCTCTCGTCTGCCGGCTTAACGCCCGCGCCGCCTGCTGCGGACGAGTTGCCCTGATGGATCCGGTACTGGCAGTAGTCATAGATGGTGCGGATTCTGGTTTCCGCGGCGGTGACAAAGCCCTTGTTGAAGTTCTCGGTGTCGTCGGCTTCGCCCTGCGTCAGGTACGCGGTCAGACCCACGATATCGGTGGAGTAGATGGTCGCGTTACCCGTGTAAACCGGATCGAGGTAAACATAGAGGTTGAAGAGCACGTCCTTGATGGTCAGATCCGTGCCGTCGGAGAACTTGATGCCGTTCTTGATGAGGAACGCGTACTCCGTGTAACCTTCCTTGTTGCTGATAGAACCCTTGACAGGATTGCCGTTTCCGTCCAGTCTGGTCTCGGTGTAGTCCTTGACCACGCACGCCTGATCGTCGCCGTAGCTGATGGTCGCATTCTTACCGCTGATGGTCAGCATTCCGATCTGGGTCTGACCCGTGATCTCGCTGTCGTATGCAGTGGTCGAGAAGAACGGGTTGAACACGCCGTCCTGTCCCTCAATCGCAAAGCGAACCGGGTCGCGCTCGGGGTCATATTTTGACGTTGTGCTACCGCCGTTTCCTGTCTCGGCAGGATCTCCTCCCGTCGACTTGCAGGCGACCAGAGACGATGCAAACATCAGCATTGCCAACGAGCCTGCCAGAACTTTTTTGAACAGTTTCATATTTTTTATCCTTTCTGAATAGAAATCAAGATTGGGAAATTACGCGGCGTCGCTCCGGGCTTCCGAAACCGTTACGGTTCCGTTCCCGTCGAACGTCGGCGTACCGACCGTTTTGCCGAGGATGCCCTTCCAGGCAGTTCCTGCGGAATACTGCACCGTTGCCTCCGCCGCATTGGCGAATTTGGTATACGTAATCGCGCAGTCCGTAAAGGTGCAACCGCTTACGGTAACCCCTTCTTCCGCCTCACCCGCCAACAAGCCCACGCCGTAATCGGCAGGCATCGGGATGGTCAACTCCAGTGTAACATTCTCGAAGATGACGTTTTCGATCACCGCGCCGCTCTTCAGCGTTCCGAACAGTCCCGCAACAGGCGTTGCGCGCTTGAGCGTAACCGATTTGTTCAGATTCTTCAGCGCGTGACCGTTTCCGATGAACTTTCCCGAGAACTCCGTCAACGTCGGGAAACCCGCGCGGCTTTCGCTGACATCAATGTCATTGTCGAGCCAGACGGTTTTGTTCCGGTAGTTTGCAAGCTTGGAAAGGTCGCTTGCCTCACGCAGGATCAGGACATCGCCCTCCAACCACTTGGTATAGAGCGTGATATGATCGCCCTCCTGCAGGGTCATGGGCCAGACCGCAGGCGTGGTGCAGGCTTCGTCAAGGAAGTAATCGTAGAAGGTGTAGCCCGCGCGATCCTCCATGTACGTAAACCGATCCACCACATCGTTTTCGTTGTAGTGGCGGACATCCGGCTCTCGTCCGTCAACCAGAATGGTAACGGTGGGCGCGTCACCCCACAGCGCAACCAACGTCATGTTCTCGATTGCAACCGCGCCGTCAAACACAAACGCGACGTCCTCAACCAGAATCTTGCCGTCCGAGCCGTATTGCAGGTTTCCGTCCGCGTCAAGGATCGCACGATACCAACCGCGGAGCGTATGACTGCTGTCCAGCACAGGCGCTTTGAACTCGTTGCTGTCCCCGGGGCAAAGCAGAGGTTGATTTTCTTTATAGTAAAGCACACGCTTTTCCGTCTCGTCCGCGATACCGCCGTTGAACTCATAGGTCACGGCGACGGTATACCCTCTTTCCGCGAGCGACGGGGTCTTGGAGCAGGAGGCAAGAAGCAGGAGTGGGATCAGCGCAAGACACGGCAGTAACCATGTATACAGGTATCTGAGTTTTTTGTATTTCATAAATGACCGTTCCCGCACGATGTGCGTTTCTTTCAGATTGAAGTAGCTCCGGCGCCGCCCAACCAGAAGCGGGCAAAGAACCAGAGAAGCAGAAATGTTGCGGCAATGCAGAGGAAAGCCGGAAGATAAGCGCGGATCAGTCCGCGCAGAAGCCCGCGGCGCTCCCCCTTCGTCAGCGAAGTACCGGACGTTCCGGCGGCTTCGGACTTGTTTTTCTCCTTCGGCGGGCGGTTTCCAACGTTCCAAGGCATCCATCCTGCCGTCATGGGAGAAATCGTTCTGCCGTCGTCCCAATCGGACGGGGCGTCGGCTTTTTTCTTCTTTTTGTTCATGAAAACCTCCTGATGGGGGTCATTTTTGCGGTTTTGCGAAACATTCGCAATCGCTTCGACAGCCCCGGGCAAAAATTGCCCGGAGCCGTTTTTGATAAGTCAGGTCTTATGCCTTCTCGACCTTCAGCACACCGTCCACGACGGTAGCTTTGTAGCTCACGCCGCTATAGGAGAATGTCAGAGAGCCGTCGGCGGCAAGAGTTGCGGTTGCATTGTTTGCATAGGGCTTATCGGCAGTACCGATGTAAACCAGAATCTCACTCTTGCTCCAACTGCTTCCCTTGGCAAGAACAGTATAGACTACCCCGTCAACCGTTGCGGTTTTGCCAATAATCGCAGCCTGAATCTCGGATACTTCAATTACTTGGTAAGCCTCACCGTACCATGAACTGTCAGGTGCATAGTTAGTAGCAATTGCAAAGAATCTATAGGTTTCACCCACCAACATCTTCAGCACTTCGCCGCCGTCAAGTTCTTCATAAACCGTTACAACGGAATCGCCAAGTTTGAAGATAAAGACAGGCTTACCATCCTCTCCAATCATGTAAGCAGCTTCAAACGTGCTAAACACCACAGTTCCGTTCAGGTCATAGACCTTCGGCTTGCTGTATGACTGATAGGTGAAGTTCTTGAAGTGCTTCAGCGTAGCCCCGATATTGGTTGCGTCGGTCAGAACCTCGTTGCCATCCTTATCGGTTGCCAGAATGTAGGTCTTACCGTTCAATGTGAACTTCTTGTAATCCTTCGTACCGTCATTCAGCAATTCCACCTTGACCGCTGTGCCAAACTTACCATCTTCGTCCTTGATGGCAACCATCAACTGATAGGAACCCCAAGTGAACTTCAGAGTCACATCGCCAAAGGTCTTTTCGCCGTAAACCGCGTAATCCGCAGCCGTTACAAGATAACCGTAGGATGTGCCGGAAGTCAGGTAATAGTAGGTTGCGCCATCCACTGTGAAGGTAGATGCGCCCTCAACGCCTTCCACAGCCGTCAGAGTCACGGGATTGAAATCAGACCCCGTACCGAATACATAACCAACCGTGAATACACCGTCCGCAAGCGTAACATTGCCCTTGAGCGTGTAGGTCACATCGCCAACCTTTACGGTCTTGGAGGACATATTCGCGATCGTCACTTCGTCTGCGGTCATTTCCTGCAACACTTTGGTTTCACCCGTAGCGTAGAAGTAAACCTTACTGCCAACCGTCAGCTGCGTATACCCGGTTTTGCTGCTTGCAGTCGCTTTCTCGCCATCCACCAGATAAGCCGTGCTGAGAGAATAGGTATCTCTCCGGCTGTTGTAGGACACCGAGACCGTAACCGTCAGCGTGTGATCTCCGATCTGTGTCGTACCGAGGGTTGCATAAGTAGCATCCGGAATCTCCACAAATGCCTTGGACGAACCGCTGGAGTAAACCGCATAATGCTTGGACGTACCTTCAACCGTAATCATAACGACACCGTCGATTGCATCCTTTGCAAAGGTTGCGTCCTTGCCGTCGAAGGTTACAAAGAACTTTGCAACATAAGAGCCAACCGTTCCGGTAATCTTGTAATCGATCACGACCTTGTTGCCCTTGTCGGTTTGGAAACTGCCCTTGTATGCATTGTAGAACACGTTCTCGGTAGCGGAGAGATCCAGCACATCCGCCGTCACTTTCACACCGTCGGCAGTCACTTCCGCAACGTAAACCTTGTCGCCGACTTCAAAACTCATCAGCGTGTCGGAATGATACTTGACATTTGCAACCGACGCACTGTCATACTTTACGGTCAGCGTGGATGTGTAGGCGAAGTTAATCGAAACTTCCAGTTTTGCCGCCGCATGGTTGCCAAGGAATGCAGCCTGCGCCGCAGTAACAACGGCAGACTTGTAATAAGACGAAGCATCCGGATTCAAACGAATCTGATAACCCGTTCCGTCTTCCGCAGTAAACGCAAGGTAAGAGCCGTCCGCCGCAAAGACCACATTTGTTGCGTCCTTACTCAGGAATGTCACCTTGAATACACCGTTTTCAAACGTTACAACTGCTTTATCATAGTATCCGCCGCCGAGCAGCTTGTGCTCGCCGACATATTTCAGTTGGCTTGTCTTGACTTTCACCGCCGAGACCGTGCCGTCCGTTACGGTGATTACATAGCTGTACTCCCCGACCTCTGCAGTCAGTTCCGCCTTGTTGTAGGAAAGTTTCGCCGCATACTTCACGCCGCCAACCGTCATGTAGTACTGCGGGTTGCCGTTCTCGTCCAATTCAAGCGTAACCTGAACGGTTTCGTCATCGACCGTAAAGCTTCCCAGAGCCGGATAAAGTTCGCCTTTGATGACCTTCATGCCCTTTTCTTCGGCCGCGCCGGAGAAGAACTTGACGTAATCCGTGTAGGTCGTGCCGTCAACCGTGTAAACCAGCTTGTAGATCGTGCTGTCCGCAGTTGCTTCAAAGGAATCCAAAACAACCGTAGAACGGTACTTGCTAACCAGAATTCCAACCTTTCCGCTTCCGGTTTCCGCATCGTAAATCGGCGCGAAGTAAACCGTTCCTTCGGTCAGGCTCTCATGATAGCAGGCATTCATCTGATCAAGCGTCAGAATCACAGCCGGATGAAGCTTTGCAGTCGCTTCATCGCTATTCAGGGCGATTGCATAATCCACGCCCTTGAAGGTGTACTTGATGTACGCATGGTTATCGCCGCCGAAGTTATAGTTTGCGTCGCACTGCTCGATTCCGGTAATTTCCTCACCGTCGATCTTACCTGCCAATGCAAGGCTCTTGCCGCCGTCTTCGCCGTCCACAACCTTGAACTCAAAGGTCAGGGTCTTGCCGTCCGGAGTTTTCAGCGGGTTCAGGGTCAGGGTGAAAATTTCCTGATAGATAACCCAAACCTTGCCGTCCAGTTTTACCAGAACAAAATTCTTGTAAGAGTTTACCTGAATGAAAACAATCGTCTGTCCGTTCCACTGACCATAGCCGAAGTTCTCGCCTTCCTTCCGGCTGGACTCGCTATTGTATGCGTAGTACCACTTTGCGTTGCCGTTCTCGTCAACCGTCACCATGATATAGTCAAGGTTGGAGTTCGTTCCGCCGAAAGCAAACTGATTATCCGTTGCGAATCCGCTCATATCCGGCATGGTGTAAGTCTGCGCCGTCACACCGTTGATCGCCAATACCGTGCCGCCGTCGCCCGGGGTCAGGGTAATAACCTTGCCGTCATCCTCAAAGATCACATTCAGCGAACCGTTCACCATACGGAAAATGTAATCCGTGTGATTGTACTCGGTGCTGTTGATTGTGAAGGTAAAGGAAGTAAAGGTACTGTCTTGGCTGACAGGCGCTACGATCTTGAAGACATCAGTCAATTCGCCCGTTCCGAGAATACCCGCATACAGTCCGGTATTGTTTGCCAGAATCTCCGGCACGAAATACCGATATGCCCAACCGCTCTCACCCAGTTCGGGAGCAAGCGTAGCGTTCGGGTAGAGCGCGATGGCGAAGGAGTAGACTGCTCCGGCAACCGTCGAATTGTTCGATCTCCACTCCACCGTCTTGCCGCCGATCACCGTGCTGAAGCGGAAGCCCTCATAACTCGACCACGTCACCAACTCGCCGCCGAACTTCCATCCTTCGGGGGTCAGTTCCAGTGTGTACTCAGACTGGAAGCGGTTAACGCCGTTTCCGGTAAACGCAATCAGCTTAACGCCCGCGTAGTTGAACACGCGGCTGTCGTAGTAGACCGCGTCACCCACCTTGGCAATCTCGTGTCTTGCCGAAGTGATGGTGTAGGTCTTGCCGTCCGCCTCCACGAAGAAGGTGAACACGCCGTTCTCGAAATCAAAGGTCGGGAAGTAGCTGACCCGCTCGCCGTTCAGCGTGAACGCACCGTTGCTGTCCACCCCGAAGGTGTCCTCGCCGTTGGTGTATTCACCGGAGACCGTGCCCTGCAGCTTCTTGGAGTTGTAAGCGGTAGCCGTAGCGCCGCCCGAGATCAGTTTGATCTCGCTTTCATCCGACGCGGGATCGTAAGTAACCCGAATGGTTCTTTCCACGTCGCCGTTCTTCAGTCTGATGGTCAGATAAGCTTCGTTGCCGACTCTCATCCAGCTGAACCCGGTCGAGGTGTAGGTCACACCGCCAACCGTATAGCGGAATCCGTAGAGCGGGAAGGAAGCAGGCACCCAGACTTCCTCTTCCTCATCGTCGTCATCGGTCTCCGTTTCGGTGTGTCCGAGGTTGCCCTTGATGACTTCCAACGTCTCGTCCGTGTCCTTACCGACCACAACATAGTTGTTGCCGTTCGGCAGAATCCGGTCGTAGTTCGTGTAAACATGATCCGCGTCACCCGTCCAGACCGCAGTCTTGTTTTCAAACGTCACGGTCTGCAGGTTGCCCTCGCCGTCCGCGAATTTGAAGATGACCTTGCCGCCGACCACTTCAACCTCGTATGTGCCGTAAGCGTATCTCACGCCATCCACGGTCAGAACGCCGCTGACGTCGAAGGAAATCTCCTTGACGGCAGTCTCGTCGCCCTTTCCGGTCAGGAACTGATAGTACTTACCGACCACATCCCGCAGCGACGCGGGAACTGCGCCGTAACCGAGGGTCATACCCGCGTTGCCGAAGCTGAGCAGTTCGCCGTTCGGCGTCATCGTGATCACAGTCGGATCGCCCGCATAGTTCGTTCCGTACTGCACTTTTACCAACATATTGCCGCCGGAGCGCGCAATTTCAAATTCATAGGTCTTGCCGTCAATCGTCAGAACGCCGTTCGACAGCAGAATGACGTGCCACTCGTACTGTACGCTGCTGTTGACCGCAACGTAAGTCCCCTTGAATCCGCCGAGGAACACATTCGCCTGCGCGGGAGTCCAGAGGTAGCGGGTCGCGCTGTCGCCCGTAACGGAGGACGCGTAACCGCTCACGGTCAGATAAGCGCCGTTAAACGCAAAGGTCATGTCTCCGCCCGTCAGGCTGTACGCTTCATCCGCATAAACCAACGTCAGCGGGTAGGTCTTGTTTCCGACTGTCAGCATACCGTTTGCAATCACAAAGCTCTCGCTTCCGAGAATCCATGTGCCTTCAAACTTCTTGACGTCGGCTTCCGCCCCATAGACCGCGCCGTCCGCGTCAACCAACTGTGTGCCGTTCTTGACGAACACATAAGCCTTGCCGTCAATCGTCACGGTAAAGGTCGGAGTCTCGGTGCTGAAGTCCAGCGTACCGATCAGCGCGTTTTCCGCACCGTTGACCCAGACATGGTCGCCCTCGATGTGGAGCAGGAGAACCTTTCCGCCCTTCACGCCCATATACACACCCGAGAACCGGTTGTTTGCATAGCCGACCGCCTCGCCGTCGCCAACCTTTGCGGTCAGCCCGCTCGCGGTCGCACGGATCACGACTTTTGCGCCGTTTCCGTCGGTGTAGGTCAGATATGCGCCGTCCGCATCCGCAGTCGCGGTAAAGACATTGCCGTTGACCTTGCCGTCCTCAAAGGTCAGCATATCGCCCGAGGTGCTGACCCACACTCCGTCGAAGTAGGAGGTCGACGCCGTGTAGCCCGTCAGAACCACACCCGAAGCGCCAACGGTCAGCTTGTCGCCTTCCACCATGTAGTAGGGGAAGAAATATCCGGTCGTGCCCGCCTTGACATCAAGAACCCGATACAGGTTCTTGCCGTCCTTCGCGGTCAGCGTACCGTCCAGAACCAGAACGTTGCCGTCCTTCTCCCATGCGCCGAACAGCGAACCCGCGGGCGCTGCAAACGGAATCGCAGTGTTATCCGCAAGATTGGTCAGGGTCACAACATACGCGTTGTCGGGCGCGCCGTCCAACGTGCACTTCGCAAGCGACACACTGTAAACCGTGCCTGCCTCGTCCACATAGTAAGCAACCGCGGTCTTGAAATCGCCGATCGCCTTCGCTTCCATCCAGACGCGCGTCAGGATCTGATCGCCGATGACCAATGTTCTGCCAACCGTCATTTCGGAAGCCGCCGCGTCGATCGGCGCATGCGTTCCCGCAATCACGCTGTAATCCACCGTCAGCTTGGTCAGAGTCAGGTCGCCGAGCACGGGCAGATCTTCGTAGTAAATCTCATCGCCCAACTTGTAGCCGAGCGTTGCGACATTGTCGACATCCTCGGGCTTGCTCAGTCCCTCGGCGATTTTCTCGCCCCAGACCGCGCTCACCTCTTTGCCGTCCACCGTCACCTTCGGCTCTGCGTGCGTTTTGTCCGCTTCCGCCTTCAGCACGGGAATCTCGCCGCTGACATTCCAGTCGGCGCTGTTCCAGCCCATCGCGCCTTTGTTTTCCAGACCGGTCTTGCAGGCGATGATGTAGGAAGGCAGATAAGCCGCGCCTTCCACCGCGCCGACCGCGTCGCCCGTCTTGGAAAGTGCGAACGCCACCGCACTGTCGGACACCTTCGTGCCGACAACCGCTCCGGCAACCGCATTGCCGACATTCAGCGTTGCGTCTGCGTAAACCGCCGTAACGGTCGATTTCTCCAACAGCGCGCCTGCAATGCCGCCCGCTTTCGCGCCTGTTCCGTTCAGCGTAACCGTTGCGCTGACATTCAGAATCTTCGTTGCTTCCGCAGTACCGACCAGACCGCCGGCAACCGCTTTGCCGCCCGCCGTTACAGTACCGCTGACGGTCACGGCTTCAATCGTCGCGTTCTTCGCGATACCCGCAAGGATACCGACCGCGCTGTCGGGCGCCGCATTCGCCGCCTGTGCGTTCTCGATGACGAGGTTCTTCACCGTTGCGCCGTCGAGGGTATCGAACAGACCAACCGCTTTGCCGCCGGTTGCAACGTCCAGTCCCGTGATCTTGTGGAACTGACCGTCAAGCGTTCCCGCAAAGCCGCTGATGGGCGTAAACTCACCCGTGAGGGCGATATCCGCCGTCAGCTTCAGCGTCATCTTCTCGTAGCCGTCGGTTTTTGCGTTGATCTTCGCAACCGCGGCAAGGAAGTCCTCCACCGTTCCGATCTCCAACGTCTCCGTGGGCGTGGGAGTGGGGGTGGGATTCGGCTTGTCGGTGTCGGTCTCCGAGCCGGGCTTGCTGTCGGTTTTGGGGGCTTCCGTCGTGCCGGAACCGTCTGTCAACGGCTTGCACGATACGGCTGCCACCAATACCAACACAAGGCTCAGCAACACCGCAAGGATTTTACCGATGTGTTTCATTGTAGTTTCCTCCTGAAACCGGATTTGAATTATTTAGGTTTCCGACGCCGACGCGTTCCTGCGCCGGCATCCGAAAGATAAATCATGAATAAGGAACGGCTTTCTTCCCGGACGTCTTATCCGATCTTGTCCGCGTCCCCGTAATCGGGGGTCACAAAGCTGTCGGGCGCGGGTTGCGGATTGAGCGTGCCGTCATTGGTATAGACCCATTCGCCGTTGTCGTCGGGCGCGAGAACGAACATGAAGTTGCCCGCGAGGTCGTAAACCACCACGTAAGAAACCGCGCCGTCGCTGCTGAGGTATGCAACGCAACGGAATTTCGCGCTCAGCTCCGCGTCCTCTTCCCAGACTGCCTCGCCGTCCCGATAGGTCAGCTTCATCAGCGTCATCGTCGTGATACCGAACGGATCGATGTTCAACTTGGCAAACAGCTGTCCTTTTTCGTCCGTCACCTCCACGACGGTCTCACCGTCGGAGAGCGAGATGGAAAGGATCGTGCCCTCGTCCGCATCGTCGAGCGTTGTGGAAACGACGTAGTAGTAGGTTGCGGTTTTGCCGCTTCCCGTCAGCGTACCGTACTGGTTGCACTCTTCGCCTTCAAAACAATAGACCCAGTATTCGCCGTAGTCATCCGACCCGAGCGAACGTCCCGTGTTGTAGTAAGTGCCTTTGTACCAGACGTCCACATCGTCCTCGTGCGTGTCGTGAATGGTTGCGTTTCCGTAACCGTCCATCTTAATCATATAGTAGTCCAGAGTCGTACCGTAGAAGTCCTCGCTGTACCAGAACGTGTATCCTTCGTCGTCGCGCCGGATATAATCGATATTTCCCGCCGCTTCCGCAATGCGGACAGACATCCGCTTGTTGATAACAGTTCCTTTGAACGGATTAGAATAATTCTTGATATCGATCTCGATATTCTCCCCGTCCAGCTTATATGTGCCGTGGTTCGTAGAGCCGTTGCGCTCGTAGGACGCGTAGCGGAACAGCACATTGCCGCTTTCGTCGACGTAATCATAGAAGGTAAAGGTATTCCCCGTGGCTCTGTCCACGCAGTCGCGCTCTTCCAGATCCGCCGAAGTATAGATGGTATCGGTGCGATACACTGCGCCGTTCAGATTCAGGCGGTAATCGCCGCGGTGATACCGTCCGCCGAAGAAGCCGTCAAACGTAACCTCTCCCGTCAGAACGCCATCCTTGCCGCTCAGCCCCGTGAAGCGGAAGGTCATGCTCTCCTCGCCCCATGCGCCGGACGTCTGCTCATAAGAACCGACATACTGGCTGACATCGCTCGAGCCGCTGAACAGATTGATCTTCGCAGTTCCCGCTCCGTCCACAATGAACTGGATTCCCGTTCCCGAATAAAAGACCATCGCAGTGCCGAAGGTCTGATATCCCGCAGGAATCAGCGCGTCGTCAAGAGAGAAGAAATACCGGTACGAAATCGGAGTTCCGTTCGCGTCCTCATAGACCACCGCCATATATTCGCGGCTGAACCAGAGTTGCGCGTAGAGATAGCATTCGGTGTAAACCGTTCCCTCGGGCGCCTCAACCTCCGTCCACTCGCCGTCGGCGCCGTCGCGGAAATAGAGAGCCGCGTGGTTGTAAGCGTCCTCGCGAATCTGCCACAGCGAACCGCTTTCATCCTCTCCCGTTGTGCTTTCGTAATAGGACGTCTGCTCCGCAACCGAAATCCGATAGCTGTCGTCCCCCACTTTCACCGCCTCGGGGCGCACACGGAGTTCCACTTCGTAAGGCGTTCCGAGATACGGATTCAGAATTTCGGGCGACCAGAGCCTGTAGAACTTTTCCTCTCCAACCGCACCCGTGACAGTCCGGTCAATCTCCTCCCAGAACAGCGTGAAGGTCGATTCGATCGTCGCAGTTCCGAACGGATTGAAGATTGCGCCGACCGTGCCGAGCGGGTCGGTCACTTTCAGGGTCTTGCCGTCAAACTCAAACGACGCTTCAAAGCGCCCGCCGTCCAGCTTGCCGTAGTAGAAGGTCTTTTGCTCTTCCTTCGCGTTGGAGCGGATCAGGGAGGCATAGGAGACCCATTCGGTCAGGTACGTGTTCAGAGACGCGTCCGGAACGACAAAACTCAGAACCGTAAAGGTCGGTTTGTAGCCTTCCAGCTGTCCCAGAACGTTATATTTGTTGTCAACGCCGTTGCTGAACGGGATATTCGTCACTTTTGCGGGCGAATCCGCCGCAACCGTGACCGTTCCGAGCAGGGTGCAATCCGCAAAGGCGAACGCGCCGATGCTCCGGATTCCCTTGCCGAGGTAAAGCGTTTCCATGCTCCTACAACTGGTGAACGCATATTCGCCGACCGTTTTCAGGCTGTCGGGCAGGATCAGCGACGGGAGAGACGCACAGTTGATAAAGGCATAAGAACCGATGCTTTCCAGTTCCGGACCGAATTCCACGCTCAGCAGATAGACGTCCGCGTAGAACGCTTCCTTTCCGATGGTGCGGATGTTCTTCAGGGTCGGAATCTGGAACAGACGTGTGAACATATAGCTGCTTCCTTCGGCATTCGTCTCGCTGATGTACGCCGCAAACGCACGGTCGCCGATGGTTTCAACGTTTTCCATCCACCACAGCGGGTTCTGCACACCGTAGGTCGAATCGTACCCCAACTGCCAGCAGCCGTCAAACGCGCTGTTGCCGATCGCATACAGATTCCCGCAGTTCGGAATCGAGAGTTTTTCCAGTCCGTAGACCATGTAGAACGCGCCTTCGGGAATCGTGTAGAGTTCGCCCGTCACCGTCACCGACTTCAGCGTGGACGGAACTTTCTGCTTTTCCAGATTCAGGTCGCTCTGCATCAATCCGTAATAGGCGTTGTAGGTTGCCGAGAAACTGTAGGAATTATCCAGATAGGTCTCCGCTCCGAACACATAAGCAAGGAAGTTGTCCCCTTCCGCCGAACCGCCGATGAACGGAACGGTCAGCGAGGTCAGCGCTTTGCAGGGTGCGAATGCGCCGCACTCGATACGCCTGTAATCCGCCGGAACGGTGATCTTGGTAATCTGTCCCGCCGTCTTGCAGTTTTTGAACACGTCGGCAGAGATCGTATGCGCCTGTTGCGGGAAGGTTACGTTGGTCGCGTTTCCGGTATAAGCCGTAACCACGCCGTCGGTCACCGTGAAGTTGACGGCGTCCGCAGTATCGTAAACCGCCACCAGACGAACCGTTGCGCCTTCCTCTACGGTCAGATTCCGCACCGGAGCGCCGTCGATAAAGGACTGATACCCGCCGTCCGCGTCGTAAAGCCGCCACTCGGAGAAGGTCTCGCCCTTCTTCGTGAAGGTGCAGGCGGGAAGCGACAGGCGGCTGTCGTAGGTCGCTTCAAGCGCGTCCGTCACGCCAAGCCCCAGACCCGCGTCAAGTTCGATCGTATAGCGGATCGGGTCGCTCCACGAAACGTAAACCGAAGTTTCGCCCGCAGAGATCGCCGTCGGCGCGTCCATCGGTTTGGTCAGCGCCGCGTCCGAGAAGTAATTCACCGTGTGGTAACCGACCCGTGTGTACGCCGCAACCGGGTCTCCGACCGCGCCCGATACAACCTCCAGAACCGTTCCCGCCCTGTCGCGGAAAATCACGCTGCCTTCCTGCGCCGGAGTCGGAGTCGGGGTGATTCCGCCGTTATCGGTTGTGGTATGTCCCGCGTCGGTCTCCGTTCCGGACGGTGTGCCGTTGTCGTCCAACACCTTGCAGGAGGCAAGCGGTAACAGAGTTCCCGCCGAGAGCAGAAACGCAAGCAGGACAGATCCGAGGCGGGTCAGTTTTCGTTCATTCTTTTTCATTCGGTTCTCCTTCCGATGATCCGGGCGCGCATCTCCCGGATACCGATTTCATGTTGCCGTTTGCAACACCAATGATAACATAGACTATAACACATTTTCGGTGCGTTGTCAAGTCTTTTTTTGCATAAAATGAACATTTTACAATTCGTGAAAAAATTATTCTTTTGCCTTGCAAAATTTAGCGTATTTTTTCCGCCCGAGCGCGCCCCTCCCGCTTCAAAAAAGCAAGAAGCAATCCGAATCCATTCAAAAAGCGGCTGAATTCGATACGGAACCATCGAAAAGTCGTTTCCCGCCGCCCGCGAGCCGCTCTATTATAAATAATGTAACCGTTCCCGCCGTTCCCCGCCCTCAAAAGAATGTATTCTGTAAATTTTTATTCATTTGTGCCGACTGATTATGCAAGGAGGCGCAACCGCCAAGCCCGGGGAAAAGCTTTTGTTTCCGCAGACCAAAAAATCGGAATGACGCCGCATCATCTGCGGTATCATTCCGATTCCGGATTTCAAAATTCAAAACAGCACGGTCAGTCCGCAAGTCCGAACCACGCGGTTGCGTTGCGGTAGCAGATATCCTTTACCACCTCGCCGACGGCTTCGATGTCGTCGGTCATCTCCCCGTTTTCCATCAGTGTGCCGAGGAAGTTGCAGAGGATGCGGCGGAAGTACCCGTGGCGCGGGTAGGACAGGAACGAGCGGCTGTCGGTCAGCATGCCGAGGAAGGTTGCGAGGTGACCGAGCGAGGTCAGGTCGCGCAGGTGCTTCTCCATCCCCTCCTTATTGTCGAGAAACCACCAAGCCGCGCCGTATTGCAGTTTGCCCTTCGCCTCCCTGCTCTGGAAACAGCCGAGCAACGTCAGAATTTCGGTGTTCATCGCGGGATTGAGGTTGAAGATCACCATCTTCGGCAGTCTGCCTTCCCGCTCCAACCGATCCAGCAGGCGCGACAGTTCCTTGATTCCGATGTCCTGCGCGATGCTGTCGTAACCGGTATCCAAGCCCAGTTTCTCCAACATCCGCGTGTTATTGTTCCGCATTGCGCCGATGTGCAACTCGCTCCGGATGTCGTATTTTGCGTACAGACCGAGCAGGAAGTAGGTAAAGTACCCCTTAAAGCGGCACGCCTCGTCCGCGCTGATGCCCTTTCCCTCTCTCGCGGCGCGGAAGATGCGATCCGCTTCGGCACGGTCTGCGATGGGATAAACACTTTCGAGTGCGGTATCGCTTGCGCAAGTGCCGACTGCGATAAACGCCTGCAGGCGCTGTTCCACCGCGCGTTCGAGGTCATCCAGATTGGTAATCTCCCCGCACAGCCCTGCCAGACGGTCGATGTAGGACGGGTACGCTTCGGCTTCGGCGTTCATGATCTTATCCGCGCGGAATGCAGGCGTAACCTTGAAGGCGTAGCCCTTCTTTGCGATGGCTTCAAAGGTTGAAAGATCGTCGAAAATTTCGTTGGTGGTAAACACCCGCTTCACGCCCGACTGCTCGATCAGCATCTGCGGCGTGACCTGATGTTCCTTCAGGTAGGCGTTGCACTGCGTGCGGATTTTCCCGGCGTTCTTTTCGTTAATCTCGAGCGTACAGCCGAAATAGGTTTCCAGTTCGGTCTGCGACCAATGCATGAGCGGATTGCCGTAGGCAGTTCCGAGCACGCGGCAATACGCCTCGAACTTCTCCGCCCACGGACGGTTGCCTGTGATGAACGCCTCGTCCACGCCGTAATTCCGCATCAGCCGCCATTTATAATGGTCGCCGCCGAGCCAGATTTTTGCGATATCGTCAAACGGCTTATTTTCAAGGATTTCCTTTTCGGGCAGGTGGCAATGGTAGTCAAAAATCGGCATTCCCTCGGCGTAGTCGAAGTACAGCCGCTCCGCCATCTTATTGGACAGCAAAAAATTTCGTTTCAGGTAACTCATGGTTTCTCCTTTTTTAAGACCTTGGGGCTTTGCCCCAAACCCCACCTGAAAACTTCTTGAAAGAAGTTTTCAGGGCTTTCAAGAACTTTCACTAATGAGATTTTTGTTTCTGTTTTTATGTGGTGCGGATGTCTTACAGGGTAACGCCTGTTTTGAAGAATGCGATTTCGCGTAGATCTTCGCTTTTGGCTCGATAATCGCCGTTTGCGGTGCGGAGGATCAGCGACCAGAGCGCGTCCGCATCCATCGGCTCGGCGTTGAAGTCAATCCAACCGGACTTCTTTTGGGCAAGCGCGCTGTTGGTTGCGATTTTCAGGGTCGGGACGAACGTAGAAAATGGCGTACCCCTGCCCGTTGTGAACAGCACCAACTGACACCCTGCGGCGGCAAGCGCGGTTGCGGCGATGAGGTCGTTTCCCGGTGCGTTCAATACGCTGACCCCCGATTCCTTCACGCGCCCCGCATAGGGCAGAACATCGCAGATTGCGGTATGTCCCGCCTTTTCGATGCAGCCGAGCGACTTTTCCTCCAATGTTGTAATCCCGCCCGCGCGGTTTCCGGGACTGGGATTCTCGTAAACGGGAAAGCCCTGCGCCGTGTAGTAGTCGCGGAAATCGGTAATCAGCTTGCAGTAGCGTTCAAAGGTTTCGCGGTCGCGGCAACGGTTCATCAGCCGCTGTTCCGCGCCGAACATCTCGGGCACTTCGGTCAGAACCGCGCGCCCGCCGCAGGCGACCAGACGGTCGGACATCTGCCCGACAAGCGGATTGGCGGTCAGCCCCGAAAAGCCGTCGCTCCCCCCGCATTTCAGACCGATGCAGAGTTGCTCCAACCCCACCGTTTCCCGCGACATTTCCGCCGCGCGGTCGGCAAAATCGCAGAGCGTCCGATAGCCTTCGGTCAGTTCGTCCTCCACCTCCTGACAGGTCAGGTAGGCAACGTTGTCGCGGTCGGAAAGTTCCTCGCGGATGTCGCACAGGCGGTTGTTCTCACAGCCGAGCCCCACGAACAGGACGAACGCGGCGTTGGGGTTGCGTGCAATCGAGCAGAGCAGTTCCCGCAGGTTTGCCGCATCCTGCCCCAGTTGGGAACATCCCCACGGATGGGTCAGCGCGTAGATGCCCTCCAGTGACCCCCGGATCAGCTTCTGCGACACCCGCTCCAAGCGTTTGCAGATTCCGTTCACGCATCCAACCGTCGGAATGATGTAAATCTCGTTGCGGATTCCGACCCGACCGTCCGGGCGCAGGAAACCTTGGAACGTTCCATGCTGTGCGGGCGCTTGTTCCATCGGCTTCGGCTCGTAGGTATAGGTCTGCGCCTCGTCCAGATGGGTGCGCAGATTGTGCGTATGCACCCACTCGCCCGCGTGAATCGGTCTTGTTGCCCTGCCGATGACCGCGCCGTATTTGACCACCGCTTCGCCCTCGCCGATGTCGCGCAGCGCAATCTTATGCCCTGCGGGAATCTCGCCGCGCGCGGTCAGCGTGACGCCCACGTTATCGCTCGGGTTGATGACCAACAGTCCGTCCTTCGTCATAACAGGCTCTCCCCGCGCGCCAAGCGTTCGGTCTGCGCGGTCACGGTATCAAGGAACTGCGGGTAAGCGGTCAGATCCTCGCCCCAGATATCGCGGTCGGACAGGAAGTCCTTCAGCGGCTTGCCCGTCGCGAAGAAGGACAGCACTTCCGCATCGTCCTTCAGTTCCGCATACTTCGTCCGATACAGGTGCATCAGGCAGGAGAAACCGACCGTCAGGTGTTCGGGAATCCGCCCGTTAGCCGCGAAGAAATCGCGGAAGGTGGGCAGGACTCTCGCCCGCCACTTGGAAATGCTGTTGAGCGCAATGCTCGTCAGCTGATGGTTCAGGTACGGATTGCGGAAACGTTCCTCCACGTCGGCGGCAAAGCGCTCGGTCATGCTACGGTCGGAGGAAACGAACGGCACGATCTCCTCCAGCGACGCGCGGAAGAAGTTGTAGAGCGTTTCGTTTGTCATGCAGTCGTAGACCGTCTCCGCGCCCGACAGCAGTCCCGCCGCCACCAGATTCGTGTGGCTGCCGTTGAGCACCCGCACCTTGCGTTTCTTGTAGTAGGCAATGTCATCGGTCAGGATGACGTCAATGTTATGGTGTCCTGCGGGGAGCAGGTCGGCAATTTTTCCTTTGTTCTCGATGACCCAAAGCCCGAACGGCTCGGCAACCGACAGCAAATCGTCCCGCTCCCCGACCAGTTTCCAGAGCCTTTCGCGTAAAGCCTCGTCGCGCGGAAAACCCGAAACAATGCGGTCAACCAACGTGTTGCAGTAGAAGTTTTCGGTGCGGTTCCATTCGCGGAACGCCACGGGCAGATGCCAGAGGTCGATGTACTTCTCCACACAGCGGAACAGCTCGTCGGCGTTGTTCTCGATCAACTCCACGGGGAGCAGGTACAAGCCCGGAAGCCCCGTCTTGAAGCGCGCATACAGGAATTTCGTCAGCTTGGCGGGATAGGTGATCTCCGCAAAGCCGTCAAAGCTGTCCCCTTCGCGGTAGCAGATGCCCGCCTCGGTGGTGTTGGAGACGATGACGGCAAGTTCGGGGTCAACCGCCAATGCCGCATATGCGGGGAAATCGTCAAACGGAGAGATCGCCTGCTCCACAACCGAAACGGGGTAAACCGTCTCGGCGGCGTTCCCGTCCTTCACGCCGCGCAGAACCACATGGTAGCGGTTTTCCTGCCGCACGAAGGCGTCCAGAGAGCCGAAGGGAATCGGCTTGACAATCTCCACCGCCCATTCCCCGCCCTCGCGGTTCAGGGTCTCAAAATACAGATCCACAAACGAACGGAGGAAGTTCCCCTCGCCGTATTGCAATACTTTTTTCATATCCATTCTCCTTTTCATCCGGTTCGCAGGAGCAAAAGCTTCAGCGCTCCCGTTTCTCCGCTGTTTCCGCAATCAGAACGCCCTGATAGTTGTCCAGAAAATTCTCCGCCGTCTTTTTCATCCGCACCGTCACCCGATCCGCGTCGGCAAAGCCGAAAGTGAGCGCCAGATTTCCGAAATAGCTGTCGATGATCTGCACGCGGATGCGCAGCTTCCGCTCCTCCGCCCAGTCCGCGCTGAACGCCGCCCGATAGCGGTTTCCCTCCATCGGAGCGCCCGCAGTCATTCCCGAATAGCCGCGCTCGGGGAACAGCCCGAAGAGGTTACAGCCAAGCCCGAAGGAGAACGCCATACAACCGTTCGCGTTTTCGTATTCCAACATCCCCGCCCCCTCGGAAAAGGTCAGGCGGAAGCGCCGCCACCCCATCGGGTTATCGCGGCAGACAAAGGTCTTGCCCGCAATCGCCTCTCGGATCGGGCTGTCCGTTTCCCCGCACAGGCTGAACAGCTTGCGGGAGGCTTCATACGCGCTCAGCGCGTTCGCCGCGTCGGGATTCTCCGGAAGAGGACTCTCCTGCAGACTGTCCAACAGTTCGAGCAGCGCGCCGTAAACCTGATCGCGGTAGCAGGCGTTTCCCTGATTGTCCGAATTCAGAATCAGCGCAACGTCCTCGCGCGGAAAGCAGACCGCCAGCTGTCCGCCCATGCCGAGCATGGCAAAGCCGCCGCGCGGCGCGCCCCAGATCTGCCAACCGTAGCCGTAGCTGTCCGAAGCGGCAAAGCCGTAATCGTCCGTTACGGTGCGGCAGTCGAGCATTTGCCGAACCAGGTCTTCCCGCAGATATTGCTTTCCCCCAACGCGCCCGCCATCCATCAGGAAACGCGCGAACAGGAGCAGATCGCGCGGGGTGCACATCACGCCCGAATCCCCGAAGGAATATCCTCCGCGCGCCTTCAGGCAGTATGCGTCCTGCGAAAACCCGATGTCCTTCAGCACCTTTTCCTGCAGATAGGAGAGGAACGGACGTCCCGTCAGCTTCTCGACGATTACGCCGAGCAGATAACTTCCCTGACTGTCATAGTTGAACTGCGTGAGCGGCAGTTTTTGCTCCGCCTGCCCGAAGCAGGTGTCGATTCTGTCCTCAAGTTTGCTCGTAAACCACCAACCGCGCTCCACGGCGGTGGTCTCCATCATCAGAAGCGAGCGCACCGTATCGTTGGAGGGATACGGGAAGAATTCGGAAATCGGCGTGTCGAGCGCCAGAAGCCCGTCCTGAATGCAAAAGAGCACCGCCACCCCGACAAAGGTCTTGGAAACGGAATACATCCGATGCTTTGTGTCGGCATCGAACGGCGCAAAATAGCTCTCGGAAAAGACCCGCTCCCCCCGCGCAAGAATCACGCTGTGCGTGGAGAGACGGTATTCCTCCAACCGCCTGTAAAAACGCAGAACCGCCCCGGACGGGAATCCCACCGCTTCGGGCGCACATCGGTTCATCATAAATGCCCCTCCTTTTCCTGCGCCGCGCAGTTCGCGCCCGGCGCACTTTCGTTTCGGTTTCACCGTTTCCCTTTTCCGATATCGGAGAGTCGGTTGACAAACGCCCCGGAATCTGATATAATAGGAACATGGTAGTCCCCTGCCGCGCAAAGGTCTGCCCGATCGGCTGTCTTATTATAGCATGAACGAAATTGCGTTTTCAAGTGTAAATCTTATCCGAAATATCTAAAATTACATCAATCGTAAAGGTGAGAAATGCGGTTTATAGAATTTGAAAGACGAATTGAAGAACACGCCATGCGGATGAACGCCCCGCACAGCCACGAGTATTACGAACTGTACTTCCTGCGGAAAGGCGAACGCAGTCTGTTTGTGGAGAACGCGATGTTTTCCGTTCCCGAAAACACCTTCTTTGCCATTCCGCCCTACCTGCTTCACAAAACGGAGGGGCAGGCTTATGAGCGCGTCAATATCAACGTCTCCCCCGAGTTGCTGGGCGCGTCGCAGCAAGCCTTTCTGCGGCAGGTCGGAAGCTGCGGACTGCGCATGGACAACGAAACCGGCGGGCTGATCTTCCGCCTGCTTGACAAGGGCGTGGAACTGCAACTCCGGAACGCTTCCGACCGACAGGAAAATCAGCTGATCCTTGCCAAGGCAATTCTGTTTCTTCTGTCCGAGCAGACCGCCGCGCCGCTTCACGCGGTCTCCGCCACCGCCGCGGGGAAACAGGAGACCGACGTGCTGAAAATCGTCTTTTACCTGAACACGCACTTTCGGGAGTCGCTGTCACTGGAAACGATCAGCCGGGAATATTTTCTCTCCAAAGCCGCCCTGTGCAGCAGATTCCGCCGCGTGATGCACTGTTCGATTATGGAATACGTCGCGGGGCTTCGGCTCACAAAAGCGAAGCAGTTGCTCCGCTACAGCGACAAAAGCATTGAGGAAATCGCCGAGGAATGCGGCTATTCCTCCGCAAATTACTTCGGACTGGTATTCAAAAAAGAGGTCGGGCTTTCTCCGCTCAACTTCAGAAAATCAGGTTGAAGCAATCCGTCCCCCCATATAAAAACGCCCCGGAAACATCCGTTCCCGGGGCGCTTTTATATGATCCGACCGTCGCGCGGCAGGCGGATTGTCCTGAAGAAATTTCCGGAATCCACCAAGGTTGCCCTTTGTGTCCCCGCAACAAAAACCGATTGCCCGAACCGCAACCGTCTACGCCATCGGCAGGGTAACGGTAAAGGTCAGCTGATGGTCGGCATATGCGCAGGTAAGCGTACCGTTCATTGCCTCGATATGGCTTTTGCAGATATACAGTCCCAGTCCGATATTGTCCTCGCCTTCGTCTGCGGAATAGTACGGGCGGAACACGTCCTTGTCCCCCAACCCCTTGCCGTTATCCGATACGGTTATCATGCATTGGTCGAACCTCCGGTATGCGCCCAGACGGATTCTGTCGCACTCCGCGTGTTCGATCGCATTCAGAATCAGATTCCGCAGAACCGATTTCAGCGCGTCCGGCTTTGCAAATGCCACAACCGGTCTGGCGGAAAGCTCCATGACAATGCCGTTTGCCTCCGCGTCGGGGGCAAGTTCGTTGTAAACCGCGCCGAGGATATCGGTCACCGACACATTCACGGGATTCTCCGCAACATATTTCCGCCTGGCATAATCGGCAACGGCGGAAAGATTTTCATGCAGGTAAGCAACCCGTTTTTCCACCACGTCAATGGTTTTGAGTTGTTCCTCCCCCGTTTCCTTCTGCCGCAGGGCGGTGAGATATGCGTGGACGGAGGACAGCGGCTTTTTCATATCGTGCGAGATGAATTGCAGAATCCGCTCGCGTTCGTCGATCATCATCTGCATATTTTGGGTCTGCAAACGAACCTCCGCCGAACATTTCCCCTCCTGCATCCGAAGGATATGATTGGTGCGAAGTCTGTCCTTCAACACGTCGATCACCTGTTCGAGCGGCTCTACCTTGGTTGCGGCTTCGGAATCCGACTGCACAAAGGCAGTCTCGGAAAGCGTCAGAACCTCGTCCACCGCCTTTGCCATCACGCCGTACTCCCGCAATGCGTCCGCCGTCAGCGCAAGCTTCTTATCCCGCAGTTCCTCTGCCGATTCCAAGACGTTCACCGCATGATCCGAAATGCGTTCGTAGTCCCCGATAACCTTCAGCAGGGCGGTCGCTTCCTCGCTCTCCTCCTGCCCGAGTTTGCAGGAACTGACCCGGATCAGATACGTTCCCAGTTCGTCCTCGTATTTGTCACAGCGGCGCTCCGCTTCCCGGATCTCATCCGCGGCGGCGGGCGAATACGAGGTCACGGCAGTCAGCGATTGTTTCAGCGCCGTCACCGCGCAATCCGCCATCTTTTCGGCAACCCGACGGCTCTGCGCCAAGGCGAGCGAGGGGGTGGTCAGCAGGCGCTCGTCCAGTTCGGTCTGCTCTTCCTTCTCCTTGGAATCCGGAATGAGGTGGCAGACCAGTTTTTCCAGAAGTCCGCCCATCGGCAGCATCAGGACGGTGCACAGCAGATTGAAAACGGTATGAATCACGGCAATTCCCATCAGCGTAGCCGATTCGTCGAGAAGCATCGGCGCGAAAATCGCCTTCACAATGGAGAACACCGCCAACCAGACCGCCGTTCCGATGATATTGAAGGAAAGATGAACCAACGCCGCCCGCTTGGCGTTCTTGTTCGCTCCGACCGAGGAAATCAGCGCCGTAACGCAAGTACCGATATTCTGTCCCATGATGATCGGAACTGCCGCGCCGTAGGAAACCGCCCCCGTGGAAGCCAACGCCTGCAAAATACCGACGGACGCGGAACTGGACTGGATGATTGCGGTCAGAACCGCGCCGACCGCCACGCCGAGAAGCGGGTTGGAGAACAGCAGGAAAAGTTCGCTGAAAGCGGGAACATCCTTCAGCCCCGACACCGCGCCCGACATGGTCTCCATGCCGAACATCAGCGTTGCAAAGCCGAGCAGGATCATGCCCGTGTCCTTCTTCTTGTCCTTCTTGCAAAACATATAAAGCACAATGCCCGCAAGCGCGAGAATCGGAGTAAACGAGGACGGTTTCAACAGCTGAACCCAGACGCTGCCGCTGTCAATGCCCGCAAGGCTCAGAATCCACGCCGTAACGGTCGTTCCGACGTTCGCGCCCATAATCACATAGATGGATTGCCGCAGGCTCATCAGCCCCGAGTTGACAAAGCCGACCACCATGACCGTGGTTGCCGAAGAACTCTGAATGATTGCCGTTACCCCGAGTCCCGTCAGAAGCCCCCGTACCTTACTGCCCGTCAGTTTTCCGAGCACGCTTTTCAGCCCGCTCCCCGCGCGGCGCTCCAGAGCCTGTCCCATCAGGCTCATACCGAACAAAAACAGGCAAAGCCCGCCGAGCATGGTTAAAAAGTGAAAGACATCCATCCGCTTTTCTCCTCTCTTTTTGAAAGCGATTTTTCAAAAGCCGCCCGCAGACAGCCGTTTTACAATTTTATTATAGCTTTTTTACGTAAGGCTTAGAACTTGTTTTCGTAACAAAAAAGTGGTATAATAAGC
>CAVGEJ010000004.1:0-44404 GCA_963628215.1 Eubacterium sp. CAG:180 | reverse complement strand
AAACAACAATGACAAAGCACGTTTCAACCAAAAGAGCGTTGATCCTGAGCCTGCTTTCTATGCTGCTCTGCGTTTCGATGCTCGTCGGTTCCACCTATGCGTGGTTTACCGACACCGCGACCACCTCGGTGAACACCATTCAGGCAGGTACGCTTGACGTGGCGCTCGAAATGAAGGACAACGACGGCAAGTGGGTGTCCGCAGAGGGCAAGACCCTGCAATTCCTTGTTGGCGGCGAGATTCCCGCAGAGGAGACCAAGATTTATTGGGAGCCGGGTTGTACATACCGCCTGCCCGATCTGCGCGTGGTCAACAACGGCAATCTGGCAATCAAGTACAAGGTTATGATTTCCGGCATTAAAGGCGATGCGGAACTCAACAAGGTAATCGACTGGACGATCGGCGAAGTAGCAGACGGCACGGAAAAAATGCTTGCTCCGAACGGCACGGCTGAATTTACCATCACGGGTAAAATGTCCGAGACCGCAGGCAACGAATATCAGGGCTTGAGCATTGACGGTATCAGCATTATGGTCTATGCAACGCAAGCGATGTCTGAAAAGGACAGCAAGGACGAAACCTACGATGAAAACGCAGGAAAAGATACCGCGTTCTACACGTTGAAGGAATTCAACGCGTTGACCGAGATTCCCGAGGGAATCAAGAATGTGTATCTGAACATCGGCGAGGTCTCTCTCAAGGATGGCGGCGTTACCATCGGTAATAAGAGCATGGCTGATATCTATACTGCCGTGACCGGTGATTATACTGTCGGGCAGGAACTCGATGACGGCAGAGTTGTTACGAGCGTTTGGAATGCAAGCAAGAATATTTATCTTGCTAACTCCAATAAGGCGGGTATCAACCTTTATATCAGCGGCTCGGTCAAGGATAATCCTGAAGGCGGACTGCTTCAGAGCAATTCGCACTCCCTCGGTTTCGTCATTCCCGATGCTTCCAACATTGTATTTACCAAAGATTTCACCGTGAACGGTTATTTCCGTTGCTACTTCAGTTGGAACGACAACCAGACTCTGGGCGGCGGCGTTGCATCTCACAAGATTCAGAGCGTTCTGTTTGACCACAGCACCTTCAACGGTATCTGGATTCAGAACGGCGGCTTCCTTGCCGACAGTCTCACGTTTGACGGTTGCGCCTTCAATGCTTATGAGAACAAGACAAGTCCCAACGATTCCAACCCGCTGTGGTTCTGCAATATCAACTCCTGCGATGTGACGATCAAGAACTGCACCTTCAAGGCTTCCCGCCCGATCAAGGTTGTTGAGCAGACTGTCTCCGGCGCAAATATCACCATCACGGACAACAAGTTTGATATGAGCCTGACCAACTCTGCCAATAAGGATGGCGAACCGAAGAATGATGCTATTATGTTCTCCGATATTACCGATGCCTCTACGCTTGGTGATGTTGTGATCAGCGGCAATGAGGTTACAGGCGCAAACGCCCTGCTGACCTTCTTCAACCCCAGCAAGACCGCAATGGCTGATGGGGCAACCTTCACGGTTTCCGGCAACACCCTGAACGGCGCACAGCTCAGCGTTGGATGGAAATCTGCCACCGCGTATAAGCCCGATTTTGTCACCGTCAAGTAATTTTTTCACGAATTCTATCAAGCACCGCCGACCGTTTGGTCGGCGGTGCGATTGTTTTTTGGCAAAATCAAAAGAAAATCCGCAAAAGCTATTGTAAAATGTTCCACGATTTGGTATAATATAAGGTGATTTTACGGAGGGAGGGGAGCGCATGAAGCAAAAAACGCTGTCGGCGGAGACTTGGCGCGAATTATGGCGGGACACAACGGCGATCCTGTCGCGCGACGGTAACCGATTACGTCTCATTTCGGCAACGCTGATTGTTGCAACCGCCGCCCTGCCGTATCTGCTCCTGCTTCAGCTTGCGGGGCTTCTGCTCTCACTTGACGGCTTGACCGCAGGGGGCGCGGCGCTGATTTCCGGCGGGGTCGCGGTGCTCCTGTTCCTGCGGACCCTGTTCCTCACGCTCCCGCTCGCATCGGGGCTGTTCTATCTCGCCGAGCGAATGGAGGCGGACGAGGAAACCGCGCTTGCGGACGTGTTCCATGCCTTTACAAGCGGCGCGGCTTACCGTTCCGCTCTGCGCGTGGGGCTGTGCTTGGCGCTCCCGCTTGCCGCGCTGTATGCCGCGCCGCGTGTGACGGTTGCGGTGCTTGCGGGCTTTGCGGGACAACAGCTATTGCGTTGGGTTCTGGTTGCGCTCGCGGCGGTGGCTGCGGACTGCCTGCTGATTTTCCTGCTTCTCGGCGGCTTCCGTTGGATTTTTGCGGTCTTTCGCCGTGGAAACGGGCAAACATGCGCCGGAAGCGCGCGACGTGCGGGGGCTTGGTATTGGGGGCATTTTCTGCCGCACCTGATTCTGTCTGTGCTCTCGGTTCTGATTTATCTGCTCGCGGACATTCTGCCGCGCATGCTGATTTCCTATTTCCGCCTGTGGCGAATGCTGACGGGCGGCGCTACTATTGACGATGCTTCGATCGGAGGATGAAAACATGAAAGAAAGCTACTATCTGACAACCGCGATTGCGTATGCTTCGCGCAAGCCGCACTTCGGCAACACCTACGAGGTGATTATGGCGGACGCCGTTGCGCGCTATCAACGGGCGCTCGGCAAGGACGTCTTTTTCTGCACGGGAACGGACGAGCACGGGCAGAAAATCGAAAATTACGCCAAAGAAAAGGGGATCACCCCGCAGGCATATGTGGACGGCGTTTCGGGCGAGATCCGCGGGGTCTGGGATCTGATGAACGCAAGCTACGACTACTTCATCCGCACAACCGACGAAGCCCATGTCAAAACCGTTCAAAAAATCTTCCGCCGCTTCTATGAGCAGGGGGACATTTACAAGAGCGAATACGAGGGTTGGTACTGCACGCCCTGCGAATCCTTCTTCACCGCAACGCAGGCGGAGGGCGGCAAGTGCCCCGACTGCGGCGCGCCGCTCACGCAGGCAAAGGAGGAGGCGTACTTCTTCAAAATGAGCAAGTATGCCGACCGCCTGATGACCTACATTGACGAGCACCCCGACTTCATTCAGCCCGAGTTGCGGAAGAAAGAAATGGTCAACAACTTCCTCAAGGCGGGCTTGCAGGATCTCTGCGTGTCGCGGACTTCGTTCAAGTGGGGCATTCCCGTCGACTTCGACGACCGCCATGTCGTGTATGTCTGGCTGGACGCGCTGACCAACTATATCACGGCGCTTGGATACGACCCCGACAAGACCTATGCCGAGCAGTCGGAGCATTTCCGCCGCTACTGGCCTGCCGACGTGCACATCATCGGCAAGGACATCCTGCGTTTCCACACCATCTATTGGCCGATCTTCTTAATGGCGCTCGACCTGCCCCTGCCGCGGCAGGTGTTCGGTCATCCGTGGTTCAACTTCGGAACGGACAAGATGTCGAAATCCAAGGGCAACGTCATCTACGCAGATCAGTTGGCGGAGCATTTCACGGTGGACGGCGTGCGCTACTATGCGCTTTCCGAAATGCCCTTTACAAGCGACGGTTCGATCACCTATGAAGCGGTGATCAAGCGCTATAACACCGATCTGGTCAACAACCTCGGCAATCTGGTCAAGCGCACACTGGATATGGAGAAGAAGTATTTCGGCAAGGTCATTCCCGCGCCGCAGGGCGAAGAGGGGAGCGACCGCGAACTGAAGGAGACCTGTCTCTCCGCATTTGCCGATATGAAGGCGGAAATGGATGCGTTCCATATCGCCGACGCACTGGAGCATATCTTCGCAATGCTCAGCCGCGCGAACAAGTATATCGACGAAACCACGCCGTGGAGTCTTGCCAAAGACGAGGCGAACCGCGGGCGTTTGGGCACGGTGCTCTATAATCTGATGGAGACCATCCGCTTCGGCGCGGTGATGCTCCTGCCGTTCATTCCCGCAACCGCAGAGGAAATTCTGAACGAGTTGAACACCGACCGCCGCGACTTTGCGTCTCTCGAGACCTTCGGCGCGCTCCGCGCAGGCGATACCGTGGGCGATT
Source organism: Eubacterium sp. CAG:180 (assembly GCA_963628215.1). Classification (GTDB taxonomy): domain Bacteria; phylum Bacillota; class Clostridia; order Oscillospirales; family CAG-272; genus UMGS1865. The sequence continues at coordinate 40,349 of CAVGEJ010000004.1, read as the reverse complement.
CCCGCGTGCTGTTTGCAAGAGCCGACGAGGAAAAGAAACTTGCCGCATTTGAAGCCGAGCGGCAGGCACAGCTTGCGGCGCTGAAAAAGGAAGAGCCGGAGAAGCCCGAGAAACCCGAGAAGCCGGAGGGATGCGCCCTGATCGGCATTGAGGACTTCATGAACGTGGAACTTCGCACCGCCAAAGTGTTGGCTTGCGAGCCTGTCCCGCGCGCAAAGAAGCTGTTGAAACTGCAACTGGATCTCGGCTATGAGCAGAGACAGGTCGTGTCGGGCATTGCAAAGTGGTATAAGCCCGAGGATCTGATCGGACGGAAGCTGATTGTGGTTGCAAACCTCAAGCCCGCAACCCTGTGCGGCGTGGAGTCCAACGGCATGGTTCTTGCCGCAGGAGAAGAAACCGTCCGCGTGGTGTTCCTCTCCGACGATACCCCGCTCGGCGAACGGGTCAGATAACGAACGCAAAAAAGGGAATTTGGGTTAAAATTTTCGCCCGCCTTTTCTAAAAGGCGGCACGGGTTCAGCGCCGTGGAGCGCTGGTCGCCGCCCGCAGGCGGCGAAATCCCCCAATCGGCGTTTCTTTTTGCAAAGTCTTTTTCTTTGCGCCTCCTTCAAGCAAAGAAAAAGCGTGAAAAAATCTGCACTTTTTATCATCCAACATTCCATAATTCAGAAAACGGGACTCACAGTCCCGTTTTCCAATGAAAGGAGTCACGCATTGAATATTACGGTTATCGGTTGCGGCAGATGGGGTTCGCTGATCACCTGGTATCTTGACCGCAGGGGGCACAACGTCACGCTTTACGGTCGCGCCGGGTCACGGCATATGCAGGCGTTCCTCGAAACGCGCGCAAACGATCTGCTCGCACTCCCCGAAAGCGTCAGCCTCTCCACCGATCTTTCCGCCGCCACGCAGGGCGCGGAGGTTCTGATTCTTGCCATCGCGTCACAAGGATTGCGCGGACTCATGGACGAACTGCGCCCGCTGAATTTGCAAAACCGCGCCTTTGTCCTCTGCATGAAGGGAATCGAGATCGGCACGGGCAAGCGCCTTTCCGAAATCGTGCGCGAGAATACCGACCCGTCAAACGGCGTTGCGGTCTGGCTCGGTCCTGGGCACGTTCAGGAATTCTATGCGGGTATCCCGAACTGCATGGTCATCGATAGCGACGACGAAGCGCTCAAAAACCGTCTGGTCGACGCCTTCTCGGGTGATCTGATCCGCTTCTATTACGGGCAGGATCTGCTTGGAAACGAGATCGGCGCGGCTTCCAAAAATGTCATCGGCATTGCCGCAGGCTTTCTCGACGGCATGGGGCTTTCCACCCTCAAAGGCGCGCTGATGAGCCGCGGAACGCGCGAGATTGCCCGCCTGATCGAGGCGATGGGCGGCAATCCCTTTTCCGCTTACGGGTTGTGCCACCTCGGCGACTACGAAGCAACGGTCTTTTCGCCGTATTCCCACAACCGCAGTTTCGGGGAAGCCTTTGTGAAGGGCGAGCCGTACACCGCGCTTGCCGAGGGCTACTACACCGCCGCAGCCATGCAAACGCTGAAGGCGCGCTACGGGGTCGATCTGCCCATCTGCGACGCGGTTTACCGCGTCCTTTACGAGGGCGCGGACGCGAAAGGGGAGATCGACGGACTGTTCCGCCGTTCCCTGAAGCGGGAGATTGACGGCAAGTGCTGTCGGGAGGTCTGACATGGCAACGCAGATTCACGGTATTTTTGACAGCCACGCGCACTATTTCGACCGCCGTTTTGAGACGGAGGCGGGCGGCGCGGATGCGATCCTTTCGCAGATTCTGCCAGACCCCGTGTCGCATATCGTCAACGTCGGCACGAACCCCGAAAACTCCGCCGAGGCGGTGAAACAGGCGGCGCGCTATGCGGGAATGTTTGCGGCAGTCGGCATCCATCCCGAGGATTGCCACTACCTGCCCGACGAGCAGATTGCCATGGATCGCCTGCGGGCGCTCCTCGGAACTCCGGAGAGCCGGCGGCGGGATAAAATCGTTGCGCTCGGGGAGATCGGATTGGACTATCACTATGAAAATTACGGGGATATCCCGATGGATCGGGCGAAGGAGACGCGCTTTTTCGAAGCGCAACTGGATCTGGCGGAAGAATTGAATCTTCCCGTTATCATCCATGACCGCGAAGCGCACGGCGACTGTTTTGAAACCGTTCTGCGGCATCCGAATGTGCGCGGCGTGTTCCACAGCTACAGCGGGAGCGCGGAAATGGCGCATGAACTGGTGCGGCGCGGGTGGTATATTTCCTTTTCGGGAACACTGACCTTCAAAAACGCCGCGCGCGTGCGGGCTGTTGCGGAAGCAGTCCCGTTTGAGCGAATTCTGGTGGAAACCGACGCGCCCTACCTCGCGCCGCACCCTATGCGCGGGAGTCTGAACCATTCGGGGCTGTTGGTTTATACGTTGGCGTCTCTTGCGGAAGTCAAGGGCTGTTCCCCCGAATTTGCCGCGCAAAAGACCGCGAAAAACGCAGAAGAGCTGTTCCGAATCGCTGATTTTGTATAAAACTGCCAAAAAGAGACGACGGAATTCTACATCCCGTCGGTAATAGAGTTCAATTTCGCTCTTGCAAAATCCTTTTTTGTGTGATATAATAAAAGAAAGCAGGAAAATCCGCACGGTTTTGTGCGTTGCGATCCATAACGGTTTGATTTTCGGCTAAACTGAAGAAAGGTTCACAGAAAAAGGGTATCACAATGGCTAAGATTGAAACAAAGAACATCAGAAACATTGCCTTGCTCGGGCATGGCGGAAGCGGAAAGACTTCCCTCGCGGAGGCAATGCTCTACCTGACGGGAGAAACGGACAGACTCGGAACAGTAACCGCAGGAAATACAGTCTGTGACTACGATACGGAAGAGGTTTCCAGAAAAATCTCGATTTCGGCTTCCGTTGCGCCGATGATGTGGAAGGATATCAGGATCAATGTCATTGACACGCCCGGATATCTGGATTTTGCGGGCGAGGTCGTGCAGGCGCTCCGCGTTGCCGACAGCGCGATTATCGTGGTGGACGGCAAGGCGGGTATCGAGGTCGGAACGGAGTTGGCGTGGGATTCCGTCACGGCGGCGGGTCTGCCCCATGCGTTCTTCATCAATAAATTTGACGACAACGAAGCAAGATTCGGTCGCGTATTGGATTCGCTTCACGAGACCTTCGGTAAAAATGTCTGCCCGCTGACCATTCCGATGGTGCGCGGCGGCGAAGTGGTGGGCGCAATCGACCTGATCGATCAGACCGCGCACGTCTTTGACGCAAACGGTCGCCACAGCGTGGAAATGATCCCCGAAGAATCGAAGGAAGCCGCCGCAAAGTACCGCGATATGCTGATGGAAGCGGTTGCAAGCACCAACGAGGATCTGATGATGAAGTACTTCGAGGGCGAAGAGATTTCGCACATGGAGGCGGTCAATGCCGTTCACGAAGGCATCATTCACGGCGAGATCGTGCCCGTATTCTGCGGCGCGGCAACCAAGCTGTGGGGCGTTTGGACAATGCTTGATAAGATTACCGAGTCCTTCCCGCGCCACACTGCCAAGAAGCAGGAAACGCTGACGGACGGCGAAAAGATTGATATCGTTCCCGAAGGAGAGCCCGCAATTTTCGTGTTCAAAACGGTTGCAGACCCGTTTGTGGGAAAAATGTCCTTCTTCAAGGTGATGAACGGCAGTATCCGCCGCGACATGACCCTGCGCAACAACACCACGGGCGACAACGAGAAACTGGCGCACATCTATACCGTGCGCGGCAAGAAGCAGACCGAGGTCGAAGAACTTGCCTGCGGAGACATCGGTATGGTGGCAAAGCTGAACAACACGAACACGAACGATACGCTGACATGGAACAAGGCGTTTGAATACCGCAGAATCGTGTTCCCGAAACCGTATTACGTCAAGGGTATGACCCCCGCCTCCAAAGGCGACGAGGGCAAGATCTCCCAGAGCATCGCAAAGATGGTCGAAGAGGATTACACCCTGCGGTTTGAGAACAACCCCGAAACCAAGCAGCTTCTGATCTACGGCTTGGGCGAGGTTCATCTGGCGGTTCTTGCCGCACGGCTGAAGAGCCGCTTCGGGCTGAATATCAAATACGACACGCCGAAGATCGCTTATCGCGAAAAGATTACCAAGTCGGTAGACGTGGAAGGCAAGCACAAGAAGCAGAACGGCGGCTCGGGACAGTACGGGCACGTCAAAATGCGCTTTGCGCCGGGAGAGGACGAGGGGCTGACCTTCACCGTTTCGGTTGTGGGCGGAACTGTGCCGAAGAACTTCTATCCCGCAGTGGAAAAGGGCATTCAGGAGGCAATGCAGAAGGGCGTTGCGGGCTTCCCGATGACGCGTCTCGCGGCGGATCTCTACGACGGCTCTTACCATGCGGTCGACTCGGACGAAATTTCTTTCAAAACGGCGGCTTCTCTGGCATATAAGAAGATGTTGGAGCAGGCAGGTCCTGTGATTCTGGAGCCTGTGGGGGATCTGCAGGTGACAGTGCCCGACAGTCTGGTGGGCGATGTGATGGGCGACCTGAACAAACGCCGCGGCAGCGTGATGGGCATGGAACCTGCGGCGCATAAGGGCTATACCACCATTCAGGCAATCGCGCCGAAGGTGGAACTGTTGGACTACCCGATCACGTTGCGCGCCATGACGCAGGGAAGAGGCTCGTTTGACTTTGCGGTAACCGGCTACGACACCGTTCCCGCCAACCTCGCGGCAAAGATCATCGAGGAGAACAAACAGCAGGGCTGATTCCGAAAGGAAAAGGCGCACGGCTTGCCGTGCGCCTTTTCAGCTTTCACAAAAGGTATCGGTCAGAAAATCCAACACACGATCCCTGTCGCTCCATTCGATTGCGACCTCAACGGGAACACCCGCGTCGGAGACCCTTGTCAGACCCTTTTCGGCGATCTCCAGACGGTAGGTTCGATTGATAAGCCCCTCGTTGGTGATCGCAAGGTAGACGGGGAGTACGTCGCAAAGTTCGGAGGTGCGGTCACGGGGCTTGTCCCGCCAAAGCGGATAGCTGTCTGCCCAGATGTCAAAGTTTTCGAGGACCGCGCGAACCGGGGCGCTCCTGTCGCGCATGCGCCTGATCCGCTCCAACCGCTCCCCGTCCAGTACCACGTCAAAGAAGGTGTCGATGGGGGAGATGAGCAGGTGCGGATAGCCGGCAAGCACGGCTTTTGCCGCTTCGATGTCCTGATGAACGTTGTACTCGGGGCAGGGGGAAGAGCCGAAGTAGCCCCGGAACAGTCCGCCGAAAATCGAAATCACGCGCACTTTTTCCGCAATGCGCGGGTCGCGGCGGAGCGCTTCGGCAAGGTTGGTGCAGGGACCCATGCCAAGGATCGTGACCGTCTCGTCGCAGTCGCGTATGACCTCCAGCATTCTTGCCACGCCGTCCTCATAAATCCTGCCGCGATAGGAGGCAAGGTCGTAATCCGCCACCCATTTTCCCTGATAGCGCGCAGGCTCTGACCCGCGCTTTCCAAGCCCGATGTCGATCGGCGCTTTTCCGCAGACCTCCGTGAGTTTGGCAATCAGTTTGGCGGAATAGATCGGGTCGCCGAGCACGGTTGTCGCCAAACGGATGTCCAACTCGTCGCGCAGAAGGGCAAAGACCAATGCCCATGTGTCATCAATATCGTTTCCGATGTCCGTGTCAATGATGACGGGAATTCTTTTTTTAACAGGCTGTCCGCGTTCCATACCATACCTCGTTTTCTGAAGTGGAATCAGTATACCACATTTTCGGGCTTTTTTCAAGCGGTTTTGCGGCTTTGCGGAAAAGTGTCCGGTAATTGTAAAGAAAAAGGACAGAACCGTAAAGGGTTCTGTCCGGATTATCGCCGAAGCCAAGCCCGCAATTTTTCGAAAATCCGTTTGACAAGCGGCTTCCGCGGTTTCGGTTCTTCCGCGGGCGGGATCGGGCTCGTTTGGGGTGCAGGATCGTTTTTTTTCACCCGCTGCGGCATTTGATCGGCAGTCCGACGTTGTTGCGCAAGGCGCTTTGCTTCGGCTTCCTTTTCCTTCCGCACAACGCAAAACGGGTCATTTTCATTCAGAATCCGGCTGTAGAACGCTTTGACCCATGCCAGATCTTCCTCCGTGCAACGGTCGGCATACCGGATATCATCGTCATGCACGAGCCGATTGCGGATTGCGCGAAGGCGTTTCAGCTGTCTGTAGTCAAATTCCCAATTCACGGCATAGCGACGATCCCGTTGCGGGGTCATGTCCATCTGACGGATATACTCGGATACCCCCTCCGCGCTGCCCAGAAGGTCTCGGCACAAACGGTCAAGGTGTTTGTATTCTTCCAGAAATTCAATATTCAAAGTCACCATCGTCATCCTCCGCCCGAAAACAGGAATCCTTCCGTTCCTTCCATTATAGCATAAAAAGCGGGAGATTTCAAGGTTTTCCGGCAGAAATATCGTGCTTTCCGCGTTCGTTTCAAAAATGAACAAACGGAAAACTTTTTAGTCTGTCGCTAACTTTTGCTTGACAAATTCTTCCCGACTGTGTATAATACAGATGGTTCGACCCGAACCGATTTTTTTCGGGCATCGGTTAGCCTTGGCTAACTAAAATGCCGAAAAAGATCGATTCATTCTTTTTACCAATCGGTTAGCTAAGGCTAACTAATTGCGAATTTATTTGTGAGGTGATGAATATGAGTTCATCGGAACTGCGGTATCTGATTGCGGCGAACAGGCTTGCCGAGAGCGGAGCGGCGGTGAAACAAAAAGACATTGCCGCAAGGCTGGGCGTGTCCAAGGTCAGCGCTTACAACGCCGTGGAGCGCCTGCGGGACAAGGGGTACATCGAAAAGACCGAGCGTCTTGTCACATTAACCGAAGAAGGTTTGCGGATTCTCGGGGAATACATGACGATCATCGGCTTTATCTCCACGCATTTGTCGGTGCATTGCGGAACTCCTCCCGAGCAGGCGTATGAGGACGCGCTGAATGTCAGCTGTGCGTTTTCGGACGCCACGCGGAACGGGGTGGCGAATTTCATCCGTTCGGGAATGGGCAGAGGCGCGTCATGAACGCATTCTGCATTCCGCGAAAGAACAAAAAGCAACAGGAAAGAGAGGAACGGAAAGATGATTGACAAGGCGTTGTTCCGCCTGATCGGGTCAAACCGAAAATATATTTTCATTGCGGTGGCATTGCAGGCGTTGGGGCTGATTGCAAACGTATCGGTCACGGGGTGCGTCTGCTATGCGGTATGGCTTCTGACGCAGGGGGCAGATACGGAGCGATACCTCGCGCCGCTGATCGGCGCGGCGGTTGCCGTTGGAGTGCGGTATCTTTGCACACGGCTGACGGGAGACGTCAAGGATCGGCTCGGCAGATCGGTCAAGAAGGATTTGCGCGAGCGGGTTTATAACAAACTCGTGACCCTCGGCGTGAAGAACGCGGACGGCATGAGCATGGCAGGGCTGACGCAGGTGTCCGTGGAGGGCGTGGAGCAGTTGGATCTGTACTATTCCTCCTATCTGCCGCAGTTCTTCTTTGCCATGTTAGCGCCCGTGCTGCTGTTCGTTATCTGCGTGGGAATCGACTGGCGTACCGCGCTCCTGCTGCTTGCCTGCGTGCCGCTGATTCCGATCTCAATTGTTGCGGTCAGCAAGTACGCAAAGAAAATCTTCGCCAAGTACTGGGGCAAGTATACCTCGATGGGCGATACCTTCCTTGACAGTGTGCAGGGGCTGAAGGAACTGAAAATCTTCCGTGCGGACGCGGCGCAGCACGAGAAGCTGAACGAGAGCGCCGAGGAATTCCGCGAGATCACGATGAAGGTGTTGGTGATGCAGCTTGCCAGTACGACCATCATGGATCTGGTTGCCTACGGCGGCGCGGGCGCGGGAATCGCGTTGGCGGTCAGCGGCGCGGCGTTCCGCGGACTGAACCCCATTGCGGCGCTCTTCCTGTGCCTTGTGGCGGTGGAGTTCTTTCTGCCGCTTCGGGCGTTCGGCTCGGCGTTCCATGTTGCCATGAACGGCGCGAGCGCGGGAAAGAAGATTATCACGCTTCTGAACACGCCCGATCCCGAATGGGGGACGGAAACGGCTGAAAATACGGAAATGCGCCTCTGCGACGTGACGTTCTCTTACGACGGCAAGCGGGAAGTTCTGCGGCACGTGAGCATGGACTTTCCCGCAGTCGGCATGACGGCAATCGTGGGCGCTTCGGGATGCGGAAAATCCACCGCGGTGAATCTGCTGATCGGCGCAAACCGTCCCGCCTCGGGCGAGGTCACGGTTGGCGGCAAGCCGCTGTCGGCGCTGTCGCGCGAGGGTCTGTATACGCGCCTCGGGGCGGTCAGCTACAATACCTACATTTTCAACGAGAGCGTGCGCGACAATTTCCGGTTGGCAAAGCGGGATGTAACCGACGATGAGATCTTTTCGGCATTGGAGCAGGTCAACCTGCGGCGCTTTGTGGAGGAAAACGGCGGACTTGACAAGGTTATCACCGAGGACGCAAGCAATATCTCGGGCGGTCAGAAACAGCGGTTGGCGTTGGCGGTTGCACTGGTGGCGGGAAAAGACATCTATGTGTTTGACGAAGCGACCAGCAACATTGACGTGGAAAGCGAAGCCATCATCATGCGGAACGTCCGGAAGCTTGCCGGGAAAAAGAGCGTGGTGGTGATTTCGCATCGCTTGGAAAACGTTGTGCCCGCAGACAGAATCTATTACATGGAAAACGGCGAAGTGCGGGAGAGCGGCACGCATGCGGAACTGATGGAAAAACAGGGCGGCTACGCGCGGCTTTACACGGCGCAGAAAACTCTGGAAGGAAATTTCGGGGAGGTGGTTGCATGAGAACCGGGTCGAATCAGCGGAAGCCGCTTCGCGAGAACGGCGCAAAAATCATGGCGAGCCTGATTTTGCTGTTGGGCAGTCTTTCCTACATCATGCTTCTGGCGGTACTGAACGGAAGCCTCGGATTCGTCTGCGCAATGGGCGTCACGGTTTCGGGTGCGGTCGGCGTTGCGAAAGCATTGGGCGAGCCGATTGCGCTTTCCTACGGCGCGATCATCGGCATTGCCGTCGGGTGCGGCGTTCTGCGCGGCATTCTGCGCTATTTTGAGCAGTACAGCAACCATTATATCGCGTTCCGCCTTCTTGCGGTTCTGCGGGATAAAATCTTCGGCGCGCTCCGCAGACTCTGCCCCGCAAAACTGGAAAGCCGGCAAAAGGGCGGTATCATTGCGATGATTACCTCGGATATCGAAACGCTTGAGGTGTTCTACGCGCACACCGTGTCGCCGATCTGCATTGCGGTTCTGGTGTCGCTTGCGGTGTTCCTGTTCGTCGGGTCGGTTTCTTCGTGGTATCTTGCGCTTGTGGCGTTGGTCGGATATCTGTTCATCGGCATTGCCGTGCCGCTGATTTCCTCGGGCAGGCTCAAAGAGAGCGGCGTGCGGTATCGCGCGGAGTTTTCCTCCTTTTCGGCATACTTCCTTGACAGCATCCGGGGCATCCGCGATATCGTGCTCAACAATGCGGGGGCGGAGCGGGAGACCGAGGTCAACCGCCGCTCGGATTCCATGCTGTGCGAGACGAAAAAGATGAAACATAACATCACCCGTGCGGGCGCGGCGATTGAGTTGTCGGTTTCGCTGTTCGTGCTTCTGACGTTGGCGGTCGGCATTCTGCTTGTGTCGCGGGGCGAGTTGGGAATCGGTCGCATGATAATCGGCATGGTGACGGTGTTCTCGTCGTTCGGTCCTGTTATCGCGGTCGGGTCGCTCCCGGGAAATCTGACGCAGACGTTGGCGAGCGGCGACAGAGTGCTGAAACTGCTTGCGGAAAAGCCGGCGGTGGAGGATGTGACCGACGGGACGGATTTCGATTACAAAACGCTGGACGTGTCGGATCTCTCCTTCTCCTACGACGGGGAGCGGCGCGTTCTGGAGGACATCCGCATGCATGCGGAGAAGGGCGAAATCATCGGAATTGTCGGCGCGTCGGGTTGCGGCAAATCCACGCTTCTGAAGCTGCTTCTGCGGTTCTGGGAAAAGGACGACGGCAGAATCGCTTATAACGATACCGACATCGACCGTATCAACACCGCGTCTCTTCTGGAGAACGTGACCATGGTTTCGCAGAGCACCTATCTGTTTGACGAGACGATTGAGGACAATCTGCGCATTGCAAAGCCGGACGCCACGCGCGAGGAACTCGAGGCGGCGTGCCGGATGGCGTCGGTGCACGACTTCATCCTGTCGCTCCCGAACGGTTACGCAACGCGGGTCGGCGCACTGGGGGACAACCTTTCGGCGGGGGAAAAGCAGCGCATCGGTCTTGCCCGCGCATTCTTGCGGGGAAGCGAGCTGATCCTGCTTGACGAGCCGACCAGCAACGTCGACAGCATCAACGAGGGCATCATTCTCGGCGCGCTGAAAGAGCAGAAGCGCAGGAAGAGTATCATTCTGGTTTCGCACAGGGAGTCGACCATGGCGATTGCCGATCGGATTTACCGTGTGGAAAACGGGCACATGACGGAGGTAAAGGCATGAACGGGAACGAAGAACGCAAAGCCGCCGAGGCGGCTTCGGCATTGATGGAAAACGCGGAAGAGGCAACCGGGGCTGCCCCCGCCCCTGCGCAGGAGAAAAAAGCGGATCACGCGGCGCGCCCGCATGCGATTCGGAAATACAGCGTCCGGGATATCGTATTTCTTGCGGTGATAACCGCCTGTACGTTGGTAACGGGCGCGGTTATGCCGCTGCTTGTCAACGTTCCGCTGTTCGGCATTGTCCAACTGGGGCTTGGACTTCAGTTTTCGGTCTTTCCCGTAATCGGGCTGATGAAGGTGCGGAAGCCGGGCGCGCTTCTTTTGCAGGCGGTGTTCATTTCGGTGTTTCTGATTTTCATGTTTCCGCCGATGGCGCTTATCACGGTATGCGCATTGATTGCGGAGGCGCTGGTTCTCCTGCTGTTTCACGGCTACGGGAACGATTGGGCATGCGTGTTTGCGGGAACGGTTTACCTGCCCATGACGCTTCCGCTGATGTTCCTTTATTATCGGGTGTTCTATCAGGTAACGGGCAATGAGAAGGCGGCAACCTCCATCTTCCTCGGCAGTACCGACCCGTGGGTGGTGATCGGCATCTCGGCGGCGGTTGTGGCGCTTTGCTTTGCGGGATCGTGCGTTGGAATGTTGGTCTCGCGGGAGATGAAAAAGGCGGGAGTTCTGCGGTCATGAGCTTTTTCTCTCGGAAGCGGCGGGTCTATCCCATCTTCGTTTTTCTTGCGGGGCTGTTTTTCCTCGTGTTCGGACTTTGCACGGCGCGGAGTCTGCGGTGCACCGTTTTTCTCGGTTGCGCATACCTCTGGCTCTGCCTGTTCGGCGGCGCGCGGGGCGTTCTGCGGGTTTTGCCGATGTTGGCGCTGTTCGGCGGGGCATTCGGCGCGATTGCCTATTTTGCCTACGGTCACGATTCGCTGTCTGCGTTGGCGATGGTCAACCGGTTCGGCGCGGTGCTTCTCGCGGCGGCGCTCGGAATGAGCACCGAGGCGGCGGACATGACGCGTTGTCTCCGCACCCTGAAAGTTCCGCGCGGGGTGACGCTCGGAATGCTGATCGCAACCTCCTTTCCGCCTGTCCTCGGCGCGGAGATCCGGCGGGTGCGGGAGGCAATGCGGACGCGCGGCGCGGGAAGCGCGCTGAATCCGCGTATTTTCTACCGCGCTTTCCTTGTTCCGCTTGTCATGCGGTTGGTTGATATTTCCGATACGCTCTCGCTGTCGGTTGAAACGCGCGGCTTCTCTCTTGAGAAAGTTCCCGATACGGTTTACAAAAAGGAAACGGTTTGTCTGTCCGACGTGATCTTCGTTCTGGGGATTGCCGTCGGCGCACTCCTTGCGGTGGTATTATGAAGGCGATTGAACTGAAGGATGTCGGGTTTTCCTATGACGGAAAAACGCGGGTGTTGGAGGGGATCAGCCTTGCTCTGAACTACGGAGAGGTGACTCTGCTTGCGGGACACTCGGGCGAGGGGAAAAGCACCCTGCTTTCGGTCATGAGCGGGATTGCGCCGGGGCTTGTCGGCGGCGAGGTGACGGGCGAGGTACTGGTTGCGGGCGAACCCATTCGCGGCAGGCGGGTCGGGGAGGTCTGCCGCCGCGTCGGTGTGGTGCTCCAGAACGCCGACGCGCAGATTCTGCAGAAAACGGTTGAGGATGAGTTGGCGTTCGGCTGTGAAAATCTTGCTTTCCCGCCCGAGCGGATACAAAAGCAGATTGCAACCGTTTGCGATCTGATGCAGCTGAATCCGTCGTGGCAGTGCCGCAGCCTTTCGGGCGGGCAGAAACAGCGGCTGATAACGGCGTCGGTGCTCGCAATGGGACAGAAGATTGTGATTCTGGACGAGCCGCTTGCAAATCTGGATACGGCGGGCGCAGAACTCCTGATGACAACTCTGCGCGCGCTTGCGGACGCGGGTTACTGCGTGGTTGTCATCGAGCATCGGTTGGACATGGTGTTGCCGTTTGTGAATCGGGTTTTCCATGTCGGAAACCGGCAGGCACGGGAGGTTTCCGATCCTGCGGCATATCTGCGGGAGCAATCAACGCCGATTCCGGACGGCTGTCCCGCGTTTGCGGGCGGCGAACCCCTGCTGTCGCTCTCCGACGTTGCGTTTTCGGTGCGTGACCGCAAGGTGTTGGACGGGGTGACGTTTGACATCCCGCGTGGCTCGCGGACGGTTCTGTTGGGGGAGAACGGGTGCGGCAAAACCACGCTCCTGCGACTGATTGCGCGACTGGAGAAACCGACGCGCGGCAGAATCCGCCAGACTCTGGATTCCCGCCTCGGGCAGGGAACGCGCGGAAGTCGGGAATGGTATCGGCGGGTCGGCGTGGTCTACCAGAATCCCGATTATCAGCTGTTCATGCCGACGGTGGAACGGGAAATCCGCTTCGGCGCAGGTTCGGACGATTATGCGGACGAAATTGCGGAGGCATTCGGTGTGCGGTCACTCTACGCGCGGCATCCGCAGTCCCTTTCGGAGGGGCAGAAACGGCGGGTATCCATCGCCGCGGTGGCGGCAACCGTGCCCGAACTTCTGATTCTGGATGAGCCGACCGTCGGGCAGGATTATCGCGGGCTTTGCGATATGGTGGAGGTGCTGAACCGGATTCATACCGAGCGCGGGACTACGCTTCTGACGGTTACGCATGACCGCCGCTGTGCCGAGGCGCTTTGCGACGTTGCGGTTCGGATCGGCTCGGGCGTGGCGCAGGAGGTCGGCGGCAAAGAACTTGTGCGGGCATTTTTCGGGGGATAAGCTAAATTTGTATGCAAAAAAAGCATTTATTTGCGGTTGGAGCAAGGAGATCCCCCCTCATCAGTCGCTTGCGCGACAGCTTCCCCCCAAGGGGAAGCCTTCTGTACACAGTGCGATTTCCGAAAAATCAGGTTTTTCTTCTGTTTGCTTGGTTGGAAATGTGAAGAAGTTTTTGCAAAAAGAATTTCCACCGAGAGGATGCCTTTGTAAGCGTTGCGATTTTCGAAAAATCAATTTTGTATCTTTTTGTATTTGATTTGCAATTGAAAGGACGAGGCAACTCTTGCAAAAAGGCTTCCCCTTGGGGGGGAAGCTGTCGCGTAAGCGACTGATGAGGGGGGATAAATCCTCTCCCATCAAACGGAAAGGGTTCTGTTTTGCCCGAAATCAGGAGGTCGGGAATCCCCTTCCGCCACCCCGAAAAAATTAGCCCGAGATAACTTTCGGAAAGAATATTGACAAGGCTTGTCTGCTATGCTATAATATGGCGTGTGTTAGTTTGGACTAACCGAATGAGCGGTAAAAACGGTGAAGGGAATCTTCCTTTCACCGATTCCAAAGCCAATTGGTTAGCCAAGGCTAACTGCACGATTTTGCGGTAAGGAGAGAGAACATTGCTACTGCGGCTGAAGAACATCGGAAAAATTTATGACAGCAACGATATTCTGACCATCGGTATCCGCGGAATCAATCTGGATTTCGATACCAATGAATTCGTGACGATTGAAGGCGAGAGCGGGAGCGGAAAATCCACACTGCTGAACGTCATCGGCGCGAACGACAGTTACGAGGAAGGCGAGCTGTACATCTGCGACGAGGAAACGTCGCATTACGGTGCGGAAGAATGGGAGAAATACCGCGAGAAATACATCGCAACGGTTTTTCAGGACTTCAATATCATCGAAAATCTGACCGTGCTCGAGAATGTGGAGTTGGCTCTGCTCCGTTTTGAGAACCGCGCGGTTCGCCGCGAAAAGGCGCGGGAACTGATTGAAAAGGTGGGGCTGACCCGCCAGATGAACCGCCGCGGAAGCAGGCTCTCGGGCGGAGAGAAGCAACGCACGGTGATCGCGCGGGCGCTTGCGAAGGACGCGCCGATTATCCTTGCGGACGAACCGACGGGAAATCTGGATGTCAAAGCGTCGCGCGAGATTGCGAAACTGCTGAAGGACGTGTCGCAGGACAAACTGGTGATCGTTGTCACGCATAATCCCGAATTTTTCGAGGCATACGCCACGCGGCGTATCACCATCCGCGACGGCGCTGTGCAGGAGGATCGCGTTCTGGAAGCGCCGACGGCAAGCGCCTGTCCCGCGATTCCGGACGGGAAGGTCAGCCGTCGCAAGGCATGGCGGGACACCTTCTTTATCGGAACGCTGAACTACAAAAGCCGTCCGCGCTTTACGCTGATGATGAGTCTTGCGCTGTTGGTCTGCGCGGTCACGCTGTTCCTCACGCTTTCGGTGTTCGGTTCTTCGCTGATCCGCCCGATCCGTGCAACGCTCGATACCGTCGGCGTGGCGGGGAAGGTGATTCTGTCGGGCGAGAGCGGTCGCGTGACCGCCGAAGAAACCGACGAGGCGGCGGGGCTGACGAAGGCGGGATTCTGCCTCTCGGATCAATCTTTTTCGGAATTTACGGTGAACGTTCTGCGGGAAAGCGGAATGCTCTCCGCTTACACGGTGACCTGCCTGTATGCGCCCTATGTGCACAATCCCGAAGCGGGACATGCGGTACTGGTGCTTCCGCGCTCCTCCGAGCGGGACGGGGCTGCGATTGCCTCGGTCTTTTCCGAAGCGGGCGCGGGACTTACGGAGATTGACGTGCGGACAACGCTTTCGGACGATCGCGTGCTTCTGTATCTCTCCCATACGGATGCAGAGGAAAACGGTGGACGCCTGCGCGCCATCAACACCTCCATGCGGCTTGGGGAAAACAGCGTAACCGTCTATACTTACGAGGCGGATTCCGCTCTGGAGGAAGGGACGATGCGTCTGGTCAATTCCGATATCTATCAGGCAACCCGCTACGAAGCTGTTCCTGCAGTGCAATCCAACCGTTCCTACACGATCACCGACGATACCGAAAAGGACGACGCCCGTTCGGGGCGGCTGATTGTAAAGCTGAGCGAGGCGGATTACAGCAGGATTTTTGAAGGGGAGCGGGAGAGCGCGAGCCGCTCGGTGCTCTATTTCCCCGACGAACAAACGGCGCAGGCGGCGCTTGCGCAGCTTCCCGACGGGTTGATCGGAATGCTTTCGGCAAGCACGGTTTATGTGACGAATGCCGCCGGGCTCTACACGATGAATGTGCTATATTATATTGCGCTGATTGCGGTCTGCCTGCTGTTCGCGGCGCTGATTTCGGTCATCTTCGGCAGAAGCGTGAAGATTTTCCAGACCGACTTTGCCGTCTATCGCACGCTCGGCATTGCGGGAAAGGTGTCATCGCGTTCGCTCTATGTCCAGATGGCGCTGATTTTCCTGCCGACCTTGGGGCTGTTGCCGCTTGTAAGCCTGATTGCGGCGATGCTTCCGGGGAGCGGACTTGCTTTCATTCCGCTCGGACAGTATTTCTTCATCGAGGGGATGTTGCTTCTGATTGTGGAATGCGTTGCGTTCGGGTTCAACCGAACCATCGGCGGGCAGAGCATCCGTCGGTCGCTGAGAAGGGGGGTAAAGGGCTGATATGGCAGTTATCCGTGTGGAAAACATCACAAAGACCTTCCGGCGGCATTCCCGAAATGCGAATCGGGTGCTCAAGGGCGTGTCCTTTACGCTTCCCGACTGCGGGTTGGTCTGCATTTACGGAAAGAGCGGGAGCGGAAAAACGACTCTGCTCAACATCATCGGCGGTCTGGAGCGCGCGGACAGCGGCAAGGTCTATATTGACGGCGTTTGCACAAGCGGCAGAACCGACCGCATCCGAAACGCCAAAATCGGATTCGTTTTTCAGAATTACTATCTCGAAAAGGGCTACACCATCGCGCAGATTCTGCGCAACCAGATGCTGATTGCGGGCTTCCGCGATGAAAACGAGATTGCCCGCCGCACCGACGAGGCGCTGAAACTGGTTGACATGGAGCGTTTCCGCAACAAGCGCGGCGACGCGCTCTCAGGCGGTCAGCAACAGCGGGTTGCGATTGCAAGGGCGATTGTAAAGGGCGGCGACGTCCTTCTGGCGGACGAGCCGACGGGAAATCTGGACGCGGAGAACACCGTGAAGGTCATGGATATTCTCAAGGAGATTTCCAAAACGCGGTTGGTGGTGGTTGTAACGCATGAGGTGTCGCTGATCCGAACCTACGCCGACAGCCACATCAAGATTGTGGACGGCGAGTTGGTGGAGGACGCGGAAATTGACGACAGCGACCTCGCGCCCGGAACTTATGACCGCGCGCCGCACAGCGAAAGCGGGCACAGCGCGCTTTCCGATTTTCGCGGAAGCACGGCAAAGCGCAACGGCAGACTGTTTCGGTTGCGGTCGATTCTGCGGCGGAAACGCGACGACGGCGAGGGATTTGGCGCGGGGGACGCGTTCAAGCAGGTGTTCATTCTTGCCATGGCGGTGGTGCTCTGCTTCTTTGCCTTCTCCGTGAACGAGGCGCTGAATGTGACGACCGAGCACAAAACACTTTCCGAAAGCACGGTGTTCACAGGGCTGAACAGCTATTCCGAACTCCGCGTGACCGATCCGTCCCGATATGATTCGATTGACTTTTTCGAGACTGCCTTTGAAACGGGAAGCTTTTCCTACGGCGAGGTTGCGGCGCTCTCGGAACTGGAACTCGGGTTTGCGCCGAAGTCGATTCCGACCGACGGCGAGCCTGCGGGGCTTTGGGGCAGGCTTCCCGAGCGCGGCGAGGTGCTGATCTCGCGCGGGCTTGCCGAAAAGATCAAAGCGGGCTTGCGTTTGGAAGAACTGAAGCGCGATTCTGCGATGCTGATGGTTACGCTGAACGGTACGTATCCCGTATGCGGCATTGTGGAGGGCGAGGAAAGCGCGGTCTGGTTCAATCGGATTGACTATGTGAATCACCTCGGCGTGTATGCGTCCGCGCGGCTTTCCGACCCGGGCGAGATCTTCCTCGAACAGAATTTTTCCTCCAATCGCTTTTCCACCGAAATCTGTCTGGCGGATGACAGCGAGGGTTTGGAGGATAACCGCGTGATTCTGGAAATCAGCCGGAATTCGCTATATAAAATGATGACCGATACCGCCGACGCAGACGCGCGCATCACTGCCGCAAACAGCCGGCTCAAGGAACTGACCACCGCAATCTCGATTGTCGGAAGCAAGCCGATGTATGTCAGACAGTTCCGCCTGACGCGCGACGTGATGACAACCGATCTGCGGATTATCGTAAACAAAAACGTGCTTTCCAACATCTTCGTTTACCTCAAACCGGGGGAAACCGGACTTGCAACCGACTCGCAGGCATGCTTTGCCGTCTCCGCCAAGGACGCGGAGCAATTTGGGGCGCTGAAGAATCTGCTTGCCGAAAAGGGAATTACCACTTTGGACGTGCAGGGGATTTATGACAGACAGGATGCGGAAGCGCGGCGCGACGCGTCGGGCGGTTTGGTACTCTATGCGGTCGTAATCGTTCTCTTGTATCTCATCTACTTCTTTATCGAGAAATCCGCAAGCATCCGCAACAGCAAGGAATACGGCGTTCTGCGCGCCATCGGCGTAAACCGGAGCAATCTGTTGTTCCGCGAGACCGTTCGTGCGGTTGCGGGCAGCGTTCTGCCGTTCCTGCTGTTCTCGGCGGTCACCGTGGCGCTGATCGCGGTGCGGTACGGAATTCTGAACCTGTCGGTGACGCCCTTCCTCGGGCTTGCGGCGGTCGGAGCGGCGGCAGGCAGCCTTCTGATGGTCGCTGTCTCGCTGATTCCGTATCTCTTCGTGCTGACCAAAACGCCGTCCGCAATTCTTGCGGGCTATGACATCTGACGGAGTCGGACAGCAGCCAATTCCTGATGCAACACCGCGCAAGCGGGTTGACATATATTCAAAGGAGGTCATGTAAACATGACAACAATCAGAAAGAGCGTCCGTGGCATTCTGCTCTGCCTCGCGATGCTGCTTGTCAGTGCCTGCACGCTCATATCGTGCGGGAGCAAGGAAAACGCGTCTGTTACCTTTATGGTGCAGAACGAAAACGGCGCTTGGGAGCAATACGCCCAAGTTGACGCCAAGGACGGCAAGGTCACCCTGCCGCAAGATCCGACCAAGACGAACTATGTGTTCCGTGATTGGTACGACTACTCGGAAACGCCGACCCCGTTCCGCAATGACGGCTTGACGGGCGCGGTGACGGTGTACGCATATTTTGTTCCCGCGCAGGTACAGGTGTCTGTCAACGGCGGCGAGAGCGAGCAGAAGAAGCTCGAGGAACTGGACGCGCTGACATGGCAGTACACTGCGGACGCGCTGAAATACAACCTGTCGTTTGACGGTTGGTATACCGACGCAAGCTATGCGGTGAAATACGAAGTCGGCGCGGATGTAACCGAACTGTTCGGCAGATATCTCGCGCACGTCACCTTCGGCGACGGGTATCAGAACGCCCTGTACGAAGCCGATATTCCCGTTGGGGAGAAGCTTACCGCACCCGGGGCGGCGGTTGCGAAGGACAGCGACGGCAACGACGTCAGCTTTGAGAGCAAGTACATCCTGCAATCCTATATGGATCCCGTTTCGGTCTCCTATGTGGCGGACGGAAACAGCGTGAATTTCGACAAAGCGGTTTCGGGCAATATGACGATCCGCGTCCGTTGGCAAACGCCCGGACTCGGCTTCTCCCGCGACAGCGACAGCGGCAACTACTACCTTGATTTTGTGGATTCCTCGGTCAGCGGAATCAAGGATTTCCCGGTCGTGTCGATTCTTTCCTCGAACGCGGTTGTCGATCAGGAAGAGACCGAGGACGGCATTCAGGTGACCTACGGAAATGTAACCGGTGTGATGGCGGAAACGCTCGGTTCGAACTTCAGCGGCGCAAAGGTCTTCCTCTTTGACGAAGGCATCGAGTGGATTGCCAAGTTCAACGGGAGCGAGGCAAGCGAACTGGAAACGGTGCAGTTGCCCTCCACGCTGAAGGTTCTGGAGCGTTCCTTCAACGTCATGCCGAGACTGAAGTCGGTTACGCTGCCCTCCAAACTGGTGTCGGTGCTGGATTGCTTCTGGGCGGAATATGAGACAACGGCGGATGTGCTCAAACCCAAGAGCGACAAGGCATATGACTTCGAGATCGCAATTCCCGATTCCGTGACGAATATTGCGAGACTGCCGGAGAATGTGACCTTCGGTGAAAAATCGGTGTTCACGCGCGACGAAAGTGACAGCCGCATCTATCTTGTCAACGGCACGGATAAGGTGTTGGTTTCGGACTATCAGAAGAATGTCAAAGACGGTGTGCTGGAGATTCCGAGCGGCGTGACGAAAATTCAGGTCGGTCTGTATTCGGCAATCGAGGCTGACGTGCTGAAGCTTCCGGCAACCGTCACGCAGGCGTCCTACAATGCGTCGGTCTCGATCGTTCCGGGCTATAACGGCGCAACGAAATCCCGCGGTGGTCTGCTCTATCGCCCGAATGTGATTGCCGACCCGACGAGAGACTATGCGGGCGCGGATTGGTTCTCGGTGGTGTCCACACTGGGCGAGGGAATCGGCAGAGTGGAGATCGACAACACCAAAATGCCGACCAAATTCAAGAATTTCAACTTTGTTTATTCCACCAGTAACTACGACACGCTCCTTTATTCCGAAATGAACGGCTACCCCGTGGTGTTCACCAAGGAGATTGCCGAAGGCACGGCGGTTACCGTCAACATCTTTGCTTCAAGCGAGATGACGGGCTTCTCGAAGTCCTATTCTTCCAAGAAACTGCTCAAGAGCGGTGAGAAGCTGACGAAAGAGACGATTGCAGAGGTGCTTGGGCTGAACGATCTTCCTTACGCCTATGTCATTACCGAACTGAGCGAACTGAACGGGGACTTCGACCCGAACGCGACCGTGACGAGAAACCTTTACATCACGCTCAGACTGGAGTACGACAAGTACGGCATTACCACCTCGGAGAATGCGGACGGTACTCTGACCGTGACGGGCTTTGATTCCGCAAACGCACAGCAAGTGCCGGGCGAGGAAGGGCTTTACATCGTCAACATTCCCGCCGCGATCGACGGCAAGAAGATTACCGCGATTGCCGCAGGCGCGTTCATGGACAACGAGAACATCGCGCAGGTCTACATCAAGAACAGCGTGAAGGTGATCGGAGAGAACGCTTTCCGCAACACCGCAAACCTGCGCCTGGTTGTCATTGAGCAGGGCGGACTGGAAGAGATCGGGTCGTATGCGTTCGGCGACGCGGGTTGCTATCTCGACCCCGTGCAGAACCTCTACGTTGCAAGCGGCGAACTGAACGTCACAATTCCGCTTGCAAACCTCAAGAGCATTGCACCCTACGCGTTCAAGACCCGCGCCATCAAGATGTTTACGCCGGTTGCGGGCGAAGAGGGCAGATACCTGCTTGCTTACCCGTGGTCGAAGGACTATGTTTACCCGAATGCGCAGGTTGGCGATTTCTTCTTCGTCTGCGGCGGAGCGGGAAACAACTACGGCATTGTGAAGTATACGGGCAGTGAGGTTGTGAAGAAGAACAGTGCGGGCGGCGAAGTGGACGTTACGGTTTACGACGTGCAGTACCTTGCAACCGCAGGCGGCTACGCGGGCGGAAGCGATACGTTTGCCATCGGCAGAACCATGCGCTATTACGAAAGCAACTGGCCTGTTGCGGGCACGGCGGTCATGCGCTATGAGATGATGGAAGGCTCGGCGTACTATGTGACCTACGGCGTCAAGAACCAGTCCTTCAACGAAATCACCCTCGGCATCGTCAAGAAGATTCATAAGAATGCGTTCACCGATATGGGCATCGAACGGTTTGCATACTTTGACAACGCGGACGCTTTCGATTCGTGGACAACAAAAGATCAGATCACCTCGCAGGATTCTACGATCTTTGAGGACGGTTGGTGGCAGGGAATGTCGAACGAGGTCATGAAGGAAAAACTCGCCGACATCGAACGGTTTACCAACTCGTCGCTCAACTGAGAAACCAATACCGATTTAAGGCATCACCACGCAATTCCGATGGTGACGCCTTACCCAAAAGCGCTCCCTCCGACCGTTCGGGGGGAGCGCGGAAGCGGAGATACCGGAGGAGAATATGAAACGGAAAACCGGAAAATTAGCAAAATTCCTGGCATCGGTCTGCATGGCGGCAACCGTAGCGCTTTCGCTTGCGGCTTGCTCGCAGAAAACGGTGTCCGACCCGACCGAGGCGATTCGGAACGAATACGGAAATCGGGAGTTCACCATCTCGTTCCATACAAGCGGATTGGACACGCCGATTGAGGACATCGTTTATACCGCCAATCATATGCCGGTTCTGCCGTCTCCCACCCGCGTGGGCTATGTTTTCGCGGGGTGGTATCTGGACTCCGCTTATTCGACCCCGTATGTGGACGGGATTCTGTACCTGTATATGCGGGATGTGACGCTTTATGCCAAGTGGGTAAAAGAGGAACTGACCGGAAGCGGGGTATACGATCTTGAAATTGCGGTGTCGGTACTTCCCGAAACCGTTTCCAAAGGCTCTATGACCGACGCGGCGGGCGGCTATAAGAATCTTGCCGACTGTATTCTGTACGACGAGGTGTGCATCGAGAATTCCGACGGACACCGCTATCTGAAGATTCCCTACGACTGCGGGATTGTAGAGAACATGAACGACGCGGATACGCTTCCCGCGCTGCGCGTGTCGGACAGCAGCAAAAACACGTCCGCATATCTGGATTCCACGAAAACGATTGCAAATTACGCCGACAGCAGAAAGACCGTTTTTCTGAATATCGACGATTGGAATATGGAAACGCCGCTGTGGCTGGAGGTGCGCACCGTAAACTGGGAGGCAACCAACCTTTCCTCCTCCGAGCGGATTGCAACCCTGACCTCTTACACGGCGGAGATCACCGTTTCGCGCTTTATCGGGTTCAGCAAACCCTATGCGGATTACACCCAACCGCTTGAGGACGGGTGGTATCTTGCCAAGTCCTACTATCGGAGCGAGAACAACAAGCCCAACATGGGTTCGGGCTTCAACCCCGTCTATTCCTATCTGCGTGCCGAGAACGGGCGGTACACGCTGGTCAAGGAGTTTACGCCTTACCTCGGAATGCTCGGCACTTCGAACACTCTCCTGAATCCGGTTACGGCAAACTATTATAACCGCATGACTAGTTTCGCGCCGATTCAGCTTTCCTACGATATGGACGCGTCCGCGTTCGGCGACGGGGAAGTGACCTCGGATTATTACCCCGCCACCTACGGCGGCACGACCTACGGAACTTATGTCGCGGAATTTCACGCCGACACGGGAAAATACTACTCCATTTACGATTTCGGAACTGACCTGACGCGCGAGCGTATGATTATGGGCGGCATTACGGGCTTTATGGAGGCGGCTTCCAGTATGGGCGCTGCAAATCAGATTCTGTCGATCGACTATCGGCATCTGGTCAAGCTTTCGGACGAAGAGGTGGCGAAGGATTACACCCCGCTGACCGAGAGCGGCGAGGACGGCTATGCTTATGCCGAGGAAATGCAGTACTATCCCGGCAACGAATCCGACCTGACCGAGCGGAATCTGGTCTATGCCGCGCTGAAGGAAACCGGAATGGGAACGCATCTGATTAACTTTTTCTTCTCGGCGGAAAGCCTCTCCGTGCCCTATACGGGCAGAAAGGTTTACAGCAGCCGCATTACGGTTTCGCCGACGGGTGAGACGGCGGCAACTCCGGTTGCGGACGCGCGGTATTCGATTGCGCGCTTCCGCGTGGGCGCGGTGGTGTACGGCTACAAGGAGTCGGACGGCAACCTGTATGCCGATTCCCTCACGCTCCAGTCGCTCGGCAGTCATGCCATGCGCGAGACGTTGAACATCCGGACGGGCAAGAGTCTGAACGCGGGCGATACCGTGTCGCTCGAAAGCCTTTATGCGGAGAAGGTTGACCCGACGGGCAGTTTCTCCGAGGTCGGCGTTCACGCTTATCGGCTGGCAAACGGGAAGGCGGACGAATCTGCGGCGGTCAGCCTGCCGGGCAGCTTTTCTTACGGCGGGAACTATGCAAATCTTGCGGTTGTCTTCGAGCGCAGGACTGCGGCGGGCGGAAAGATCCGCACAACGGTTTATCTGACCGACCGCACCGAGCCGACGATCCGACGGGTGACGGACTACGACGCAAACGCGGAACTCGCCGTCGGCGACGTGGTGAAACTTGCCGACGTGCGCTATACATGGGACGGGCAGGACGGCAATTTCATCGAGAACTATTTCGCAAGCGAAGAGGGACTGAAGGGAATTCACATCATCCGCGCCGTCAAATTCTCGGTGCGGAGCGGCGTGTATACGCCCACCTTCTTCGAATGTGTGGTGACTCCGGTCACGACCATGAACCTGATTGAAAAGGACACGCGCGTGCTGTACGAATTGCAGAATCCTTACGGGGAGCGGTATTACTACGAACTGGCGTATCAGTCCGACAGTGCAAAGCAGTACGTGATCGCGGATTCCGCCGGAAATATTCTGGAACAGCGTGATATCACTTACGATGAAAACGGGAAACGCAAGGTGCTCGAGCGGGAATTCTCCTTCTATGACCCCGATCCGGGTACGGTGATCGCGGAACTTTCCCGCAATCTGACGTTGACCGTGGACGGGAACACAACCGACCTCGGGCTGATTTCCTACACGCTTTGCACCGACCGTGTGACCGAGACCGATATTCCTGCCGACAGCGTCTCGGCGCTGACGGCGCATTTCCGCGAGGAAATGGAGGCGGGAAGCTACTTCTATGTCAGTCTGACCTATCAGTCGGGAGATGATCTTGTGGTGCGCAAATTCCTCTGCAAGGTGACCTTCGGCGGGAAAAAGAGCGCGGAACTGTTGGATTACGAGGCTTACTTCATCGGCAAAAAGTATGTTGCGCCTTGCAACGATGTCTATGCGTCCGACGGAACCAAGCTTGGCTCGGCAGTCTCTTTCATCCTTCAGGCATACAAGGGGGATGTGCTCCAGAACAACATCGTTTCCGCGCGTTACGGTCGTTGCGAAGCCGACGGCTACAATGTCAGAATCGATTTCTACACCGCAGGCAGATACCGTTTGGCTTATGAATACCGTCTGACGGGACTCGGCGGCGAGAATACGTACTTCTCCTTCCTGCAGTACTTTGACGTGCTTAGCGACAAGAGCGACGTGAACATTACCTTCGTCACCGACGAGGATCACCCGTTTGCGGACGGGACTCTGCAAAAGCGGGTGACCTACACCCTCGGCGGAGAAATGGCAACGCTTTTGCAACGGGAGAACTTCCTGCCCACCGATTCGGTCCTGTTCGGTTGGGTGACCGACCGCCGCGTGCGCCCCGCTCTTGCAACGCTTCCGGGCGGAGAATTTGAGAATTACGGGAACTACAACACCACAAATCTGTATCTGTATGCGGTATGGGACGACGGAATCCGTATCACAACCGAGATCAACGGGGTCAGAAAGACCTACGACACGGTGTATTACCGTGCAACGGTGACCGACAAGGACGGCGGCACGGAACGCGGCGCTTACTGTATCGATCTTTCGGCATTCATCCCGCAACCGCCGACAGAAGGGGACGCTTCGAGTTATACCTTTGTCGGATGGACGGGCGGCTTCATCGGTACGGCGGTGCGCACGGACAAGGTTTACATCCGCAGTGCGGAACTGACCGAAGAGGAACTGGTCATCCGTCCCGTTTACCGTCGGACAGTCAGAATGGTGTTCACACAGCCGAAGCAATATGTTGCGGGCACGTATGTGCTGGGATCTGCGTCTGTTCCCGAGGGAGAACTGCTCCAGAATCCGGGTTACTATCTGCGGATTCGCGGCGCGGCGGGCTATACGTTCCTCGGTTGGGCGGTGATCGTGGACGGCGCGCCTGTGATGGTGGATCTGACCAAGCCGATCAGCGGCGCTCTGGCAGATCCCGAAACCTATACGCTGACTTTGGTTGCGATTTTTGAGGACAGTGAGGGGAATCGGGTATGGTGAACAGAAAGAACGGAATCGGTCGGATTTCCCGCTTTTGCGCGGCAATACTTCTTGCGGTTCTCTGCTTCGGGCTTCTTCCGACCGGCATTCTGACCGCGCGGGCGGAGGAAACCGGTTTTTCGGGCGACGGAACTTACCGTGTCCCGATCCGGTACGATATCCGGATGGGCGCGGATAACTTCACGTCAACCGCCACGGTGGAGGTTCTGAACGGGCGGTACTATCTGACCGTCGGGTTCTCGTCCTCAATCGGTTATCTGCGCCTTGTCGCGGGGGACGCCGAGGTCGGAAAAACGACGGAGAAAGAGGAGTCGTGGACCTATGAAACCTACACCGTCGGCGCGGAGGTTCTGCGCGGAAGCCTTTCCTTCGCGGCGTATATCAACGCGATGGGGCGGCAGACCGAGTTTGCGGGAACGCTGGATCTTTCGGCGGCGGAGAAACTCTCGGACAGTGTGCGCGACCTCGGGGAACGCCCTGCGGAGTTTGTCCCCGTGATTGCCACCGACGCGGCGGAATATACCCTGCGGCAGGGAACGGTACTTCGGCTTCCTGCGGCAACGGCAACGCTCGGCGCGGAGAAATGCACGGTTACAATGCAGGCTTTCTGCGGCGGAGTCGAACAGCAGATTACGGACGGAAAGCTGACGTTGGAGCAGGTCGGAACTTATACGGTTCTCTACCGCGCCGAAAGCGAACGCTACCGGACATCTTTGGATAACAACACCTTCACCGAGTATCGGTTGGTGATTCACGCGGTAACGGGTGAGAACGAAGCGGTTCGCTCGGAAGATCCGAACGGCGTGCTCCCGACAGGGACTTACCTGTTGGCAGGGCGGATGACCGACGCGGCGGCGGGGTATGCGACCGTTGCGGAACGCATGAAAACGGTGGCGGATCGGTTCGAGGTTTATACCGTGGAATTGTTGGACAGCGAAGGGGAAGAAGTGACGGCGGCAGGGGATTTCGTGCTGTATTTCCGCGCGGACGATCGGTTTGACCGCAGGAAGGCAAGTGTATACCGCATCGAGGAGGACGGTTCTCTGACGGAACTCGAGAGCGAAGGATGGGGGAGATATGTCAGGGCAACGACCGACCGGAAAGGGACGTATGTGGTCTGTGTTCCCGGCATCGCGTTCCGGATGCCCATGTGGGGTTACCTTTTGATCCTTATCGGCGCGGTTCTTGCGGTGGCGTCCGTCGCGGTTGCCATTGTCCGTCACGTGCGGAAAGCGCGACTGTTCCGGCGCAAACCGACGGACGATCCGGCATAACGGCGGTTTCGGAATCATATAAAAAACTGCGCCCCGCGAAGTATCGCGGGGCGCAGGGCTTGTTTTTTGCGGGTAAGTTCCGGATTGTCAGAACAGCCCGCTGATTTTTCCGTTTTCGTCTACGTCGATCCGTTCCGCCGCAGGCGATTTCGGAAGCCCGGGCATGGTCATGATATCGCCCGTGAGCACCACGACAAATCCTGCTCCGGCAGAAACGCGCACGTTCCGAACGGTTACCGTAAAGCCTTCGGGCGCGCCGACCTTTGTCGGGTCGTCCGAGAAGCTGTATTGCGTTTTGGCAATGCAGACGGGGCAGTTGCCGAACCCGAGCGCTTCCAATGCGCCAAGCTGTTTTTTGGCGGCGGGGAGCAGGGCAACTCCCGCTCCGCCGTAAACGCGGCGGACAACGGTTTCCACCTTTTCCGTCAGGGACATTTCATCCGGGTAAGCAAAACGGAAATCAGCCGTTTCCTCTTCGCAGAGGCGGACAACCTCCCGCGCGAGCGTTTCCGCACCCTTTCCGCCCTCCGCATGGACGGTGGAAAGAACGGCGTTAACGCCCATTTCCCGACATTTTTCCATCAGGAACGCGATTTCCCGATCCGTGTCGGTCGGAAAACGGTTGACAGCAACCACAACGGGAAGACCGAAAACGGTTTTCATATTGGAAACATGGCGTGCAAGGTTGGGGAGTCCCGCCTCAAGCGCAGGCAGGTTTTCCGCGCCCAGTTCCGCTTTGGGAACGCCGCCGTGCATCTTCAATGCCCGAATGGTTGCCACCACAACGGCGGCGTCCGGCGAGAGTCCCGCCATGCGGCATTTAATGTCCAGAAACTTTTCCGCGCCGAGGTCTGCGCCGAATCCCGCTTCGGTTACGGCATAATCGGCGCACTGCAACGCCATCCGCGTGGCAAGCACCGAGTTGCAGCCGTGCGCAATGTTTGCAAACGGACCGCCGTGTACAAACGCGGGCGTTCCTTCAAGCGTTTGCACCAGATTCGGCTTGAGCGCGTCGCAGAGGAGCGCGGTCATAGCGCCCGCCGCTTTTAGGTCTCCTGCGGTGACGGGGCGTTCGTCATAGGTATAACCGATGATGATGCGGGAAAGGCGGGCTTTCAGATCCGAAATAGAGGATGACAGGCAAAGAATCGCCATGATTTCCGAGGCGACCGTGATGTCAAATCCGTCCTCCCGGGGCGTGCCGTTGACCCGCCCGCCAAGCCCGTCCACGATAAAGCGGAGCTGGCGGTCGTTCATGTCCACGCAACGCTTCCATGTGATTCTGCGCGGGTCGATCCCGAGCGCGTTGCCCTGTTGGATGTGATTGTCGATCATGGCGGCAAGCAAGTTATTTGCTGCGCCGATGGCGTGGAAATCCCCCGTAAAGTGCAGGTTGATATCCTCCATCGGAACGACCTGCGCATACCCGCCGCCCGCGGCGCCTCCCTTGATGCCGAATACAGGTCCGAGAGACGGTTCGCGCAGGGCAACCGCTGCTTTTTTACCGATTCTGGCAAGCCCGTCGGCAAGACCGATGGTCGTTGTGGTCTTGCCTTCTCCTGCGGGAGTCGGCGTAATGGCGGTTACGAGGATCAGCTTTCCGTCTTTCTTTCCGGCGGAATTCAGATAGGACAGATCAATTTTTGCTTTGTAATTTCCGTATTGCTCCACAAATTCCGGCGCAATGCCCGCGCGCTCCGCAATTTCGGAAATGTGCTTCGGGCGGCAGGCTTGGGCGATCTCGATATCCGATAAAACTGCCATGGCGGTTCTCCTTACGATTTGAAATATCTGACTGCGGATTCAAACATCCGGATGTCATAGTTCCCGGGGACGTTCCGATACAGCCCGTTCCCGATCCGTTCGCTGTGCCCCATTTTTCCGAACACTCTGCCGTCGGGGGAGGTGATGCCTTCCACCGCGCCTGCGGAGTCGTTCGGATTGAAGCGGATGTCGTTGGTGGCGTTACCGTCGAAATCCGCATACTGCGTTGCAATCTGTCCGTTTGCGGCAAGGCGCGCAAGCCATGCGTCGTCGGCATAGAATCTGCCTTCGCCGTGCGAGATGGGAACATTGACGATTTCTCCGACCTCTGTCAGCGACAGCCACGGAGATTTGTTGGAGACGATGCGGGTGCGCACAATGCGGGACTGATGCCGCGCAATGGTATTGTAGGTGAGGGTGGGGTAGGACGCGTCCGGTTCGACGATCTTTCCGAAGGGAACAAGACCGAGTTTAATCAGCGCCTGAAATCCGTTGCAGATTCCGCACATCAGCCCGTCCCGCCGCTCAAGCAGATTCGTAACCTCTTCCCGGATTTCGGGGTTGCGGAAGAATGCGGTGATGAACTTGCCGCTTCCGTCCGGTTCGTCTCCGCCGGAAAAGCCGCCGGGGAGAAAGACGATCTGCGCTTGCTTCAGTCTTGCCGCAAACTCCGAAACGCTTGCCGCAATATCGTCGGCGCTGAGATTCCGGATCACGGCGATCTCGGGAATCGCGCCCGCGTCGGCAACGGCTTTGGCGGAATCGTATTCGCAGTTTGTACCCGGAAAGACCGGAATCAGCACGCGCGGTTCCGCCACTTTGATTGCGGGTGCGCAACGCCCGGTTGCATGGTAGGAGAGCGTTTCCGGTTTCGGCGCGCGGTTTTGAATGTTGCAGGGGAATACGCTTTCCAGTTTGTCCTCATAAACGGTTAGCAATGCCGCGAGCGGGAGCGTTTCAGCGCCGCGCGCAATCTCGGGGGCTTCCGTTGTCGTTCCGAGCAACGGGTAGCCTTCTGCTCCGTCCGCCATTTCCAAGAGGAAGGAAGCGTAGCTGTTGCCGAAGATTTCGTCTGTTCCGATCCCGTCCGCATATCGGAATCCGATGCCGTTGCCGAAGCACATTTTCATAACCGCCGCGGCAATGCCGCCCATTCCGGGCGTATAGCAGGCAACGGCTTTTCCGCTGTGCAACAGATCGCTGACCGCTCGGAACACCGCAAGGAGCGATTCCGTCACGGGCAACCCGTGCTCGTCATATGCGGCGCGGAGCAGAACCACGCTGTGTCCTGCTGCCTTGAATTCGGGAGAGACGATGTTGCCGACCTTGGATGTCGTAACGGCGAAGGAAACGAGCGTTGGGGGAACGTCCAGTTTCTCAAAGCTTCCGCTCATCGAATCCTTTCCGCCGATCGCGCCGATGCCGAGTTCCATCTGCGCCTTGAATGCGCCGAGGAGCGCGGCGGCAGGCTCGCCCCAACGCGCACCGTCCTTCCCGGGATGCTTGAAATATTCCTGGAAGGTCAGGTACACCTTTTTGAAATCTGCGCCCGACGCAATGAGTTTGCAGACCGATTCCACCACGGCAAGATAAGCGCCCTGATAGGGGTTCTTTTCGGAGAGGAACGGATTGTAACCGAACGCCATGAGCGAGCAGTCGTCGGTGTGCTTTTTCTCCATCGAGATTTTCTGCACCATTGCCTGCGCGGGGGTGAGCTGATTCCGCCCGCCGAACGGCATGAGAACCGTTCCCGCGCCGATGGTGGAGTCAAAACGCTCTGCCAGTCCGCGCTTGGAGCAGATGTTGAGGTCTCCCGCAAGCGCCGTATACCGCTCCGAAAAGGTCTTGTCGGACGCGGGTTGATCCGGGGGCAGGGGGGCTTGGGTTTTGATCCGGATGTGCTTTTCCGCACCGTTGGAATTGAGGAATTCCCGGCTGACATTGACGATTTCCGCGCCGTTCCACGTCATCCGAAGCCGATTGTCGTCCGTCACGCGGGCAACGGGCGTTGCCGAGAGATTTTCCCCGTGCGCAAGCTGCAGGAAGGCTTCCACATCCTCGGGCGCTACCACAACCGCCATGCGCTCCTGACTTTCGCTGATTGCCAGTTCGGTGCCGTCCAGACCCTCGTATTTTTTCGGGACTGCGTCAAGGTTGATCGACAGCCCGTCCGCCAGTTCGCCGATGGCAACCGAGACGCCGCCCGCGCCGAAATCGTTGCACTTCTTGATCTTGCGGCAGGCGTCCGGATTGCGGAACAGCCGCTGCAGTTTGCGTTCCTCGGGAGCGTTTCCTTTCTGCACTTCCGCGCCGCAGGTCTCGAGGGACTGTTCGGTGTGGGATTTGGAAGAGCCGGTGGCGCCGCCGCATCCGTCGCGCCCGGTCGCGCCGCCCAGAAGGATGACCGCATCCCCGGGGGCGGGAACTTCGCGCCGCACATTGCATTCGGGCGTTGCGGCAATCACCGCGCCGATTTCCATCCGCTTGGCGGCATAACCGGGATGATAGATTTCATCCACGATTCCCGTGGCAAGCCCGATCTGGTTGCCGTAGGAGGAATAGCCTGCGGCGGCGGAGGTTACGATCTTCCGCTGCGGCAGTTTTCCTTTGATGGTCTTTTCCATCGGCGTCAGAGGGTCTGCCGCGCCGCTGACCCGCATTGCGCCGTAGACATAGGAACGTCCCGAAAGCGGGTCGCGGATCGCGCCGCCGATGCAGGTGGCAGCGCCGCCGAACGGTTCGATTTCCGTCGGGTGGTTGTGGGTTTCGTTCTTGAACAGGAGCAACCAAGGCTCGCGCGCGCCGTCGGCTTCCACCTCAATTTTGACCGTGCAGGCGTTGATTTCATCGCTTTCGTCCAGATCGGGCAGTTTTCCTTCCCGTTTCAGCGCCCGGACGGCGATGGTGGCAATGTCCATCAGACAAATCGGAGCGGTTCTGCCGAGTTTTTGCCGCAGTGCCTTGTATTCCTCATAGGTTTTCTGCAGGAGCGGATCTTCAAACGAAATGTCGTCAATGACCGTCAGAAACGTTGTGTGGCGGCAGTGATCGGACCAGTAAGTATCCGTCATGCGGAGTTCCGTAACGGTAGGATCGCGATTCTCGGAGCGGAAATAGGTCTGAAAGAACGCAAGATCGTCCGTGTCCATGGCAAGCCCGTATTTTTGGCGGAACACGTCCAGTTCCGCGCGGTCAAGGCGGGTAAAGCCGTCCAGCGTTGTCACCCGCTTCGGAATCTCGTAGGGAATCCGGAGCGTTTCGGGCAGTTCCAGAGATGCCTCCCGCGCTTCTACGGGATTGATGACGTATTTCTTGATTGCGCGGATATCCGCTTCCGTCAAATCTCCGGAGAGAATATAAATCTTTGCCGTTCGGATCAGCGGACGCTCGGACTTGGAAAGAATCTGAATGCATTGCGCCGCAGAATCCGCCCGTTGGTCAAACTGTCCGGGCAGATATTCCACGGCAAACACTGCGCCGCCCTTCGCGTCAAAACTGTCGCTCACCGTGTCCAGTTGCGGTTCGGAAAAGACGGTCTTTTCGGCGGCGGAAAATAGTTCGGGGGAAATGTTCTCCGCGTCATAGCGGTTGATGATGCGCACGCCGCGCAGTGCGGTGATGCCGAGCAGGGAAACGGCTTCCCGAAAGAGTGCCGCCGCTTCCTCGGCAAGTTCCGGCTTTTTTTCGACATAGACCCGGTAAACCATCTTATTTCTCCGTTCCCATCAGCGCCTTTTTGCCGATGTCTTTTCTGTAATAAGCGTTTTCAAACGAAATTTTTCCAACCATCCGGTAAGCCTCTGCAATCGCTTCGCGGAGCGTGTCCGCCACAGCCGTGACCCCGAGCACTCTGCCGCCGTTTGTCAGCAGTTTGTCTCCTTCCAGAGCGGCGCCCGCAACCGAGACCGCAGGGCGGATTTCCTCGGGAATCCGAATCTCAAATCCCTTTTGGTAGGATGCGGGATATCCGTCGGATGCCATGATGACGCAACAGGCGGCGCCGTCACGGATTCTGACGTCGGATTCGGAAAGCGTTCCGTTCTCGGTCTTTTGCATGACCGTGAGCAGGTCGCAGTCCAGAAGGGGGAGTACCACCTGCGTTTCGGGGTCGCCGAAGCGGCAGTTGTATTCGATCACCTTCGGTCCGTCCTGCGTCAGCATCAGCCCGAAATAGAGACAGCCGCGGAAGGTTCGTCCCTCCCGGTTCATGGCTTCCACGGTTGGAAGGAAGATTTCTTTTTTGCAACGTTCGGCGATTTCCTTTGTGTAGTAAGGATTGGGCGCGACCGTGCCCATTCCGCCCGTGTTCTGTCCGCAGTCGTTGTCCAATGCGCGCTTGTGATCCATGGACGAGACCATCGGAACTACGGTTTTTCCGTCGGTAAAGGTCAGAACCGAAACCTCAGGACCGGAAAGGAATTCCTCAATGACGATCCGATTCCCGCTTTTCCCGAATTTTTTGTCGCGCATGGCTTCGGTTACGGCGCGGACTGCTTCCTCGCGGGTTGCGGCAACGGTCACGCCCTTTCCTAGCGCCAGACCGTCCGCTTTGATCACCACGGGGAGCGGGGAAGTCTCCAGATACGCCAAAGCCCGATCCATATTGTCAAAGGTTTCGTATGCCGCAGTCGGAATCCCGTATTTCTTCATCAAATCCTTGGCAAAGACCTTGCTGCCCTCGATGACAGCGGCGTTTGCCCCCGGACCGAAGCAGGGGATTCCGGCTTCTCTGAGCCGATCGGCACAACCGAGCACCAACGGGTCGTCCGGTGCGACGACCGCAAAATCAATGTGCTTTTCAACGGCGAACGCAACAATGCGCTCAATCTCGCACGCGCCGATCGGAACGCAGACCGCGTCT
The DNA here is from genome assembly GCA_963628215.1 of Eubacterium sp. CAG:180. Classification (GTDB taxonomy): domain Bacteria; phylum Bacillota; class Clostridia; order Oscillospirales; family CAG-272; genus UMGS1865. The sequence goes on along the minus strand of CAVGEJ010000004.1, from coordinate 6,949 downwards.
GCGGCGATTCCGCCGTTTCCGGGGAGCGCGTAGATCACTTCCACCGTCGGATTTTCCTTCAGCTTTTTGATGATGGCGTGTTCACGCCCTCCGCTTCCCACAACAAGAAGTTTCATTAAAGGAAGTACCTGCCTTTCGTGAATATACAGTGCGTTTCCGATCAGTGATGGAAAAACCGGACTCCCGTGAACGCCATGACCATATTGTGGCGGTTGCAGCATTCGATAACCGCGTCGTCGCGGATCGATCCGCCGGGTTCTGCAACATAGCGCACACCGCTTTTTCTCGCGCGCTCAATGTTGTCGCTGAAGGGGAAGAATGCGTCCGAGCCGAGCGAAACGCCGTCTATTCCCGCAAGATACGCGCGGATCTCTTCCTCCGTGAGCGGATCGGGGCGTTGCGTGAAGTACTTCTGCCAGTTGCCGTCGGCGCAGACATCCTCTTCGTTTTTGTTGATATATCCGTCAATGACATTGTCCCGATCGGGTCTGCCGAGCGTGGGAAGGAAGGGGAGCGCAAGCACCTTTTCGTGCTGACGAAGAAACCACGTGTCCGCTTTGCTGCCCGCGAGACGGGTGCAGTGGATTCTGGACTGCTGTCCCGCGCCAACGCCGATTGCCTGCCCGTCGAATGCGTAGCAAACCGAGTTCGACTGCGTGTATTTGAGCGTAATCAGGGAGATCAGCAGGTCGCGGACGGCGGATTCTGGAAGTTCCTTGTTTTCGGTTACGATGTTTTTCAGAAGAGCCGGCGTAATTTCGAGGTTGTTTCTGCCCTGCTCGAAGGTGATTCCAAAGACCTGCTTGCGCTCGGTCTCCGTCGGTACGTATTGCGGGTCAATCTGCACGATGTTGTAGTTGCCCTTCCGCTTGGTTTTCAGAATTTCCAGAGCCTCGGGGTCATATCCCGGCGCAATGATTCCGTCCGAGACCTCCCGGCGGATCAGCTGTGCCGTGGGCACGTCGCACGGGTCTGACAGGGCGACCCAGTCGCCGAAGGAGCACATCCGATCCGTTCCGCGCGCCCGTGCATAAGCGCAGGCGAGCGGGGACGCGTCAAGTTCGGGAATATCCTCCACAAAGCAGGCTTTTTTCAGCTTCTCCGACAACGGAAGCCCGATTGCGGCGGAGGTAGGGCTGACGTGCTTGAAGGAGGCGACTGCGGGAAGTCCCAACGCCGCCTTCAGTTCTTTTACCAACTGATAGGAATTGAAGGCGTCCAGAAAATTGATATACCCGGGTTTTCCGTTCAGAATTTCAATCGGAAGATCCGCTCCGCTTTCCATAAAGATTCTTGCGGGCGACTGGTTCGGGTTGCAACCGTATTTTAACGCAAACGATTTCATGGCGACTCCTTATCGGTTTTGATTGATCAGGCGGTTTTCTTCCGCGCCCGTTTCCAGATTGGTGTAACGGACATAAAGCGAAATGCGGTTTTCCGCGTCGAGCGCGTCCCAGAGGGAGGCGGTAAACGCGTCGATGTCATCCGGAACGGATACCCGCTCCGGCTCTCCCCGGAATGTGGGGAGCGGATTGCCGTCGCAGACATAGGTATGAAGAAAGTGTCCGAGCCCCGGAAGTGCGGCAAAGGAGAAAGTATAGCGGTTGCAGGCGCTTCCCGCGGCGTCCGCGCTTTTGAGAATGCTCATTTCATAGCGAAAATCCTGCTCCGAAAAGGTCAGCATTCCGCTGATGCGCGGAGTCAGATTCGGAAAATCCGGCTCGAAGGCGCGGGTTTCCAAGGCTTCCGAAAAGGTCTTTCCCACGCGGAGTCCTTCATATATCGTGTCGGTCTGGTCTCCGTTGGTTACGATGAGCCGATTCCCGTAACGGCGTTGCGCCGCATAAATAATCAGGCTCGGATCTTCCACGCGGGAAACGTCGTAAGGCTCTGTGTAAAGCACGCCGACCCGCTCGACAAAAATGCGGTTGCGGCTGTTTGCGCTCCTGCCCATAATGAAATATGCCGAGCAGGCATATTTTCCGTTTGCGGATTTTCCGATGACGATTCCGCGACCGACATAGCGGTTGCCTCGGATGCGGTCGGCGATCGGGAGAACTTCGTAAACGTCAGTCATGATTTTCTTTCTCCTTCAGAATTTTTTCGGAAACCAGTTCTGCCGCGGCGGGGAGAATCTTCCACTCCGCAAGCCGCATCACGCGTTTTTGCAACATCTCGGGGGTGTCACCGTCGCAGACCCGGACGGCTTTTTGCAGAATGATTTCTCCGCCGTCGGGAATCTCGTTGACATAATGCACCGTTGCGCCCGTGACCTTGACCCCTTTTTCCAATGCCGCCCGATGAACCCGCAGACCGTAAAATCCCTCGCCGCAGAAAGCGGGGATCAGAGAGGGGTGCACGTTGAGAATCCGATGGTCGAAGCGGGATGTGAAATCACCGCTGAGAATGCTCATGAACCCCGCGAGAATGATCAGGTCGACGGAATAATCCGAAAGCAGGGCGCAGATCCGCGCTTCCATGCCTGTCTGTCCGCCGCACTCGCTTTTCACGGCAAGGGCGGTCGGAATTCCCGCTTTTTCGGCGCGTTTGAGCGCATAGGCGTCCGCACGGTTGGAGATGACAAGCGCGATTTTGCCGCTGTGCAGAAGTTCTTTCCGCTCGGCGTTGATGAGCGCCTGAAGGTTCGTCCCGCCGCCCGAGACCAGTACGGCAATGTTGATTTGATTCTGTTCCGTTTTCATTTTCTCTGCGTGGTTGTCCTCAGATTATCCGGATTCTTTCGTTTCCGCTCTCTTCAATCCTGCCGATGATATATGCGTCCTCTCCGGCTGCATGCAGCAGGGAAAGCGCTGTATCGGCTTCGGCTTCCGGCACGACGATGCTCATGCCGACCCCCATGTTGAAGGTGTTGAACATATCGCGCTCGCTGATGTTGCCTTCCTTGGCGATCAGATCAAAGATGGGAAGAACCCGAACGGCATGTCTGTCGATCACCGCGCAAAGCCCTTCGGGAATGCTGCGGGGAATGTTTTCGTAAAAGCCGCCGCCCGTGATGTGGGAAATGCCGCGTACCGAAACCTTTTCAAGAAGCTTCAGCACAGGCTTTACATAGATTTTGGTCGGTGCGAGAAGCGCGTCTCCGAGCGTTTTTCCGCCGAGTTCCGGCAAACGAACCGTCAGGTCGCGGTTTTCCACGTCAAAGACCTTGCGGATCAGCGAATAGCCGTTGGAATGAGGACCGGAGGAGGAAAGCGCGATCACAACGTCTCCCGCCTGCATGTTCCGATTGTCGATGATCTTGCTTTTGTCCACAATGCCGACGCAGAACCCGGCGAGATCGTATTCATCCTCCGGATAGAACCCCGGCATTTCGGCGGTTTCTCCGCCAATGAGCGCGGCTTCCGACTGTACGCACCCGTCGCAGACGCCCTTTACGATATCCGCAATCCGCTCGGGAATGTTCTTCCCGCAGGCGATGTAGTCCAGAAAGAACAGGGGGCGCGCGCCGCAACAGATGATATCGTTGGCGCACATGGCAACGCAGTCGATTCCGACCGTGTCGTGACGGTTCAGAAGAAAGGCAAGCTTCAGTTTCGTGCCAACGCCGTCTGTTCCGCTGACAAGCACCGGTTGGGTCATGCCGCCGAGGTTCGGCTGAAACAATCCGCCGAATCCGCCGATTCCGGACAGAACGCCGTCGGTTTCGGTGCGGGCAATGTGCTGTTTCATCAGTTCAACGGCACGGTATCCTGCGGTGATATCCACACCGGCTTTTGCGTATGCTTCCGATTTTGAATTTTCCATTCGTTTACTCCTTGTTTTCCGGTTGGGACTCGAAACGGTCTTTCCGGGGCGCGGCGGGAATTTCCGTCGGGTACTTTCCGTCAAAGCAGGCGGTGCAGTATCCCGTGCCCTTCACACCCTTTGCAATCTGTTTTACACTTTCCACGCTGAGATATCCGAGGGAGTCCACGCCGATCCGATCCGCAATTTCATCGGGCGAATACTTGCAGGCGATCAGGTTTTCGCGGGAGTCGATGTCCGTGCCGTAGTAGCACGGATTCAGGAACGGGGGAGCGGAAACGCGCATATGAATCTCCTTCGCGCCCGCGTCCCGCAAAAGGCGCACAATGCGCGCGCTGGTCGTGCCGCGCACGATGGAGTCGTCGATCATCACAACCCGCTTTCCGCGCACAACCTCCGTAATCGGGTTCAGCTTGATGCGCACCCGATCCTCGCGGCTTTCCTGCCCGGGGGAGATGAAGGTTCGTCCGATATATTTGTTTTTGATGAATCCGAGTTCATACGGAATGCCCGATTGCTTGGAGTAGCCGATCGCCGCGTCGATTCCGCTGTCGGGAACTCCGATCACCACATCCGCCTGCACGGGGTGCTCCAGTGCGAGGAATGTTCCCGCGCGCATCCGCGCCGCGTGAACGCTGCAACCGTCGATTACCGAATCGGGACGGGCGAAGTAAATGTATTCGAATACGCACATGGAGCACGGAACGCGGTTGCAATGGGTCTTGATACTGCGGACTCCGCCGTCCTCAAACACCACAATTTCTCCCGGCAGAACATCGCGCACGAATTCCGCGCCGACGGAATCCAAAGCGCAGCTTTCGGAGGCGATAATGTATCTGCCGTCCGACGTTTTTCCGTAACACAGCGGACGGAAGCCGTTTTCGTCCCGCACGGCGATCAGCTTGCTGTCGGACATGATGACAAGCGAATAAGCGCCCCGCAACCGGCGCATGGCGCGTTCCACCGCTTCCTCCGGCGTATCGGTGCTCAGCCATTCCTTGGTGATGATATAGGAAATGACTTCCGTATCGCTTGTGGTGTGGAAAATGGAACCGTTCAGTTCCAACTCATGCCGCAACTCTCCGGAATTGACCAGATTGCCGTTGTGCGCCAGTGCGATACGCCCCTTGATGTGATTGACCACGATCGGTTGCGCGTTGTTGCGGTCATTGGAGCCTGTCGTGCCGTAACGGACGTGCCCGACGGCGATTCTGCCTTTTCCGAGACGGCTCATCACGGCAGGGGTAAAAACGTCGTTGACAAGCCCCGTGTCCTTGTAGCCGCTGAAAACGCCGTCGCGGTTTACCACGATTCCGCAGGACTCCTGCCCGCGGTGTTGGAGTGCAAAAAGACCGTAGTAAGCGGTGTGTGCAACTTCGGTCGTTTCGGGCGAAAAGACGCCGAAAACGCCGCACTCTTCTCTCAGATTACTCATACTTCCTCCGCAGTGAGAAAACAGGATCGATCAGCCGAACACACGCTTCATCATTTCCCGATAAGCGTCCTCCACGCCGCCCATATCGCGGCGGAAACGGTCTTTATCAAGCTTTTCTCCCGTGGTCGCGTCCCAGAAACGGCAGGTGTCGGGGGAGATTTCATCCGCCAGAACAATCTTTCCGTCGGGGAGTCTGCCGAATTCCAACTTGAAGTCCACCAGACGGACATTCAGCTTCAGGAAATAGGCTTTCAGAATCTCGTTGACCCGGAACGCCATGGATTTGATGGTTTCAATCTCTTCCTTGGTTGCAAGCCCCAGAGCCAGAGCGTGGTAGGAGTTGAGAAGCGGATCGTGCAGCGCGTCGTTTTTGTAGGAGAACTCGATCGTCGGTTCGGAGAAAACGATTCCTTCCTCCACGCCGTAGCGCTTTGCAAACGAGCCGGCGGAAATGTTGCGGATGATGACCTCCAGAGGAACGATGGACACCTTTCTGACCAGTGCCTCCCGATCGTTCAGCTCTTTTACAAAGTGCGTCAGAATTCCTTCCTTTTCCAGAAGCGAGAAGAGGAAGTCGGACATGCGGTTGTTGACCGCGCCTTTGCCGAGAATCGTTCCTTTTTTCAGTCCGTCCAGCGCAGTGGCGTCATCCTTGTAGGATACAATGACCAACGCGGGGTCATCCGTTGCAAAAACCTTTTTTGCTTTTCCTTCGTAGAGCTGTTCCTTCTTTTCCATTGTTGGAATCCTCCGATTTATTTTTTGAATTCCGCCGAGATGGCGATGTCTTTGTCAAGCACTTTTTCCGCGTCCGCGCGGCGTTTTTCCATGAGCGCGGCAGCCAGTTCGTCGTCACCGACGGCGAGAATCTCCGCGCACAGCAAAGCGGCGTTGATGCCGCCGTCTATCGCAACCGTGGCAACAGGGATGCCGGACGGCATCTGTACGGTGGACAGCAGGGCGTCAATGCCGCCGAGCGAACCCGATTTTACGGGAATCCCGATAACCGGGAGCGTGGTGGAAGCCGCAATGGCGCCGGCAAGATGCGCCGCCATTCCGGCAATCGCGATGATCGCGCCGAATCCGTTTTTCGCGGCGCTTGCGGCAAAGGCTTTCGCCTCATCGGGCGTGCGGTGCGCGGAGTACACGTGTACTTCAAACGGAATGCCGAGAGACGCGAGCGTATCGGCGGCTTTTTTTGCGATGGGCAGATCGCTGTCGCTTCCCATAATTACGGCAACTTTTTTCATATCGATAAACCTCCTGTGGGAAAATGAAAAACAAAAAGGGCGCAGTTAAGGCTTGAGGTAACTTAACTGTGCCCAGACGGTCGGCGAAGAGACCAAAGCCCCCTCCTATTATTCTTTGCTCCCGCGCAGTATTCTCTGCAGATCCGTCAGTCACAAAGAACCTCTTAATAATAAGGATAACACATCCGGCGGAAAAAATCAAGAGGGCAACACCGAGAAATCGCCCAATTTTTTCAGTCCGATTTTGTCGGCTTTGCATAGAATAGCCGTCGGCTGTTCGCTGTTCAACTCTGACATGTTTTATTATAACACATTTCCTCCTGTTTTTCAACCCGTTTTCGCACATTTTTTCCGAAAAACAACCCTATATCAGGTTGCGCCGGCTGAATAAATAACGGCAGATCTTTGATCTTTCCAAAAAATGTCGAAAATTTATTGACATCTGGCTCTGCGGACAAAAACCTGGACAGGGAACTGTCAGATCAGTCCTAATTTGCGT
>CAVGEJ010000003.1:33691-52345 GCA_963628215.1 Eubacterium sp. CAG:180 | reverse complement strand
CTTTTTGCAAAGCTTTTTCTTTGCGCCTACATGGTCAAAGAAAAAGCGTGAAAGATATTAGTACCTTATTATCGGCGAGATGCCTTTTCACAAACAGCCCCGCCCCGGAAAAATCCGGGGCGGGGCTGTTACTTGCTATTTATTTCTCTTTCTTCGGTTCTGCGCCGCTCCGCATCTGTGCGATGACCGCGCGCGGCCGCTTGGACTGGAAGATCGCCGAGCCCGCCACAATGACATTCGCGCCCGCATCCGTGGCGAGTTTCACGTTCTCCGGCTTCAGTCCGCCGTCTACCTCAAGGTCAAGCGGCAATCCCTGCGCCGTGATATACCGACGGATCACCCGCACCTTTTCCAACGTCTCGGGAATGAGCGCCTGCCCTCCGAAGCCCGGGACAACCGTCATCACCAACGCCATGTCCAGTTCCCGCAGATAGGGCAGAATCGCTTCCACAGGCGTGGCAGGGGAGATCGCAAGACCTACCCGCACTTCCCGTTCCCGTATCGCGCGGAGCGTTGCCCGCACATCCGCGCAGGCTTCCAGATGAACGGTGATGATGTCCGCGCCCGCCTTGACAAAATCCCCGATGTAGCGAATCGGCTCGCGGATCATCAGGTGAACGTCGAAAATCAGCTTGCTGTGGCGGCGCAACGCCGCGATGACGGGCGCGCCGAAACTGATGTTCGGAACAAACATCCCGTCCATGACATCGAGATGCAGATAGTTCGCACCCGCTTCCGTCACGCGTCTGACACTGCTTTCCAGATTGGCGAAATCCGCCGCCAACAAAGAGGGGGCAATGTAAATCATAACAGAACCTCACTTACAGAAAAAATACGAAATGTGTCTGACTGCTTTTGTCAGATTTTGGGGAAGCCCCATATACTGTACCGAAAGCCCGCACGGGGCGGCGCGGCAGAATGTCGAAAAATCAGGACGTCCCGTTTGCGCCCGCGACCGAGCCGTGCTCAGAATAGATCAGCGCAACCGCGTGTGCCGCAATTCCGAGGCGCTCGCCAGTAAAGCCCAAGCCTTCCTCGGTGGTTGCCTTGACGCTGACCGCGCCGACGGAAACCCCGAGCGCCGCCGCAATGTTCTCCCGCATACGGAGGACGTGCGGCGCAAGCTTGGGCGCTTGCGCCAGAACCGTTGCGTCCACATTGCCGATCTCATAGCCCGCGCCGCGGACAACCTCCGCCACGCGCGAAGCAAGCGCCAGACTGTCCGCACCCGCATAGGTCGGGTCGGTGTCGGGGAACAGTTTTCCGATGTCGCCGAGCGCCGCCGCGCCGAGCAGTGCGTCCATAATGGCATGGACAAGCACGTCCGCGTCCGAATGCCCGAGCAGACCGCAGCTGTGGGGAATCGTGACGCCGCCGAGAATCAGCGGGCGACCTTCGACCAATCGGTGCACGTCATAACCGTGCCCGATGCGGAAGGGGAGCGCCGTCATGCCTTTTCGTCCCGATGACGGGCGGCAAGAATCGCGCCCGCAATGCGCAGGTCTTCCGGCGTGGTCACCTTCATGTTTTCTTTCCTGCATTCCACCATCTGAATCCGATAGCCGAGGTGCTCGATCAGCTCGTTGTCGTCCGTTCCCACAAAGCCGTCGCTTGCCGCACGGCTTTGCGCCGCCGCGTAAAGCCCGATGTGGAATACCTGCGGAGTCTGCGCTTCCCAGAGCGTTTCACGATCCAGCGTTTCGAGAATTGCGCCGCCGCGCGATACCCGTTTGACCGTTCCCGTCATCCGGATGCCCGCGCTTGCGGCTTTCTTGCGGTATGCCGCGCCGCAGACCATTTCAATCTCGGTTGGCGTAATGAGGCAACGCGCCCCGTCCGCAATCGCAACGTAGCGGATGTCCGGTCCGATGACCGAGAAGGCGCGGAGCGCCGATTCCTGCCGGTTCTTTCCGCCGATGACAACTGCGGTCAGCTTGGTGATATGATAGTCCTCGCAGAGCGCAACCACCGTGTCCACGTCTTTCTCCCGCGCCGCAATGATGATTTCGGTAATCAGCGGGGATTGCTGATAGGCGAGGAGAGTGTGCGCGAGAACCGGAATTCCCCCGAGCGCAAGAAACTGCTTGGAGGTTTCTCCGCCCATGCGCGAGGAATTTCCCGCCGCAAGAATCAGCGCGGCGGTACGGTTTTTCGGATTGCTTGCAAGAAGTAAATTCGCGGTCTGATGGGTCACTTGTCCCATAATCAAGCCCTGCCTTTCTGTGCGTGATGCCGGATGTTAACCGTTTACGGTTTACAGTTCGTCCTCTTCAATCGCGCGGATCATATCCACCCGCCGCGCGTGTTTGCCGCCCTCGAATTCCGCGCCGAGGAAGGCGTCTACCAGATCGCAGGCAACGCCCGCGCCCACCACGCGCTCGCCGAAGCAGAGCACATTTGCGTCGTTGTGCTGACGGGTCAGCCGCGCCGAGAAGGTATCGGAGCAGACCGCCGCGCGGATGCCGCGATGCTTGTTGGCGGCAATGGACATTCCAACGCCCGTTCCGCAGACCAGAATGCCGAGTTCGGTAACGCCGTCCTGAATGTTTTTGCAGACCCGATGCGCGAACACGGGGTAATCGCAGCTTGCTTCACTGTCCGTCCCCACGTCCAGAACCTCGATTCCGAGTTCCTTCAGATGCGCAATGACCTTCAGCTTCAGCCCGTAGCCCGCATGATCCGAGCCGATCGTAATTTTCGTCGTTTTCATGATATCGTGTTTCCTTTCGGATAAAAAATCAGCTTTTCAAACGTTCCAGCCGTTCGCGTTCCGCCTGACAGGGGCGGAGATAAACAGGGGAGAGCGTTCCGTCTGTTCCGCGTTCGCCGCGCGCATATGCCGCCTCTGCCGCATATGCCACCGCCGCCGCAGAAGCCCGCAACAGCGGCGCGGCAACCGATGCGACCGCGTGCGTGACGGTCCCGGCTGCAAGGCGGGAAGCGTCCCCGACAAAGAGGACAGGCTCTGCATAGCCCGCAAGGCGCTCGTCCAATTCGTCAACAAGGCAGACTTCATCGTCGGTTAGGCGCGTGATCCTGCCGCTCTCGGAGCGGAACAGCGCCGTGTAAACCTGCCTGCGCCGCGCGTTCAGAACCGGACAGACCAAGCCGTCCTGCCCGCGCAACCCGTAGGCGAGCGCTTCGAGCGAGGAAACGCCGAGACAGCATTTCCCGTTTCCGAACGCCAAGCCCTTGACGGTTGCCGCGCCGATGCGGATGCCTGTAAAAGAACCCGGTCCTACCGAGGCGGCGAACAGATCCACGTCCGCAAGTGTTTTTCCGGTCAGGCGGAAGAGCATGTCCGCCATCGGAAGCAGGGTCTCGCTGTGGGTGTTGCCGTTGTCGAGCGTCAGTTCCGCCAACGTGCGCCCATCCTCGGTCAGCGCAACCGAGGCAACCGCCGCCGCGCTCTCCAGTGCCAGCGTGATCATGCGCCCGCGCCTCCGATCTGCTCGATCGTCAGGGTGCGGCTGTCGGGCTTGTCCGCGTCATCCTTGCACAGCGCCACCCGCACATAATCGTCGGGCAGGGCATAGGGGATGTTCTCGCTCCATTCCACCAGACAGATGCCCGGGCGGTCGAGGTAATCGTAAAACCCGATCGAGAGCAGGTCATCCTCGTTGGAGATGCGGTACATATCGAAATGGAACAGCGGCCGCGGCTTTGCCTTGTATTCGTTGACCAACGCAAAGGTGGGCGAACGAACCGTGACCCCGGGGGCAATGACCGAGGCGAACCCGCGCACAAAGGCGGTTTTTCCGACCCCAAGCTCCCCGTATAGCGCAACGAACGGGGGAATCCCCGCGTCGTCCAGCATTTGTTTTGCCAATTCGGCGCCGCACGCTTCGGTCTCGGCAGTGTTTTGCGACCGCACAGTCATCAGTTTTTCCATCGGTTCTCCCATCTCCGCTCTCCATATCATTCCATTCTATATTATAACACAAAAAAGCGGTTTTGTAAAGGGGGTAGCTTATTTTTCTTTGTCCGCTTCGTCTTTTGCTTCTTTTTTGCGGAATTCGTTCAGCGGCGTTCTGGTGCCGTCGGGACGTTCCACAACGGTGTGATCGAGAATTCCCTGAAAATGCGCGCGGAATTCGCGGATGTATTCCTCCCGCAGAGCCGCCTGCTCGATCTTTTCCTCTTCCGAAAGCTCCGCCTCGCGCGATTTCTTCGCCAAGTGGTTCAGGCGGTCTTTTTTATGCTGTTCCATAGTTTCTTCCTCCTAACATCCTAACAAAAAAACAGTTCCCACATCGGTCAGCGGTTCGTCGGGAATCCCGCAGAACCGCATTCCGTGCGCCGCGATTGCGGCGGTCAGCTTCGCGCCGTCCGGGTAACGCCCGGGATCGCCGCAGAAAAAGATGACGTCGCATCCGCCGTAGGGCGCAAAAGACGTCGCGCCGCCGATCAAGCCCGTGCTGTAGCCGTCCAGTACGATGCCGCCCGCGGTCAGCCGTACCGTTTCCAAGCCTTCCCGCGCCGCGGCGCAGAGAATGGACGGATCTGCGCTTGCAAGTGTCCTTTCTCCGATCGGGAGAGAAGCACACTTTGCGTAGCCCTGTCTTACCGCAACCGTCCGGTATGCGGGATGCGAAATCAGTTCGGGCGCTGTGGCGCGCGGCAGGCAGAACAAAAGCCCGCCGAGCGGCAGCGCGTCCAGAAGAATATCCTGCGGGTAACGGTTTCCGGCCTCTCCCGCAACGGTTCGCAGGGGACGGTCGGCGGCGCGGCTGAGAGACTCCAATTCCGCTCGCGCAAGCGCCGCATAACCCGCCGTTGTATAGATCGCGTCGGGCGCGAAAAAGACCGACAGGTCGGGGTGCGCCGCCACAGGTTCGGGCAGGCGCGGGTTGCGGGGGAGACGGAGAACCCGAAAGCCCTCCCGCCCGAGAACCCCGTCAAGCGGCGCGGGCGCGGATTCTCCGATCACAGCCAAGCGCATGGCGGACACCTCCTTTTGAAAACAGAAAGGCTTTTAAAAACAGAAAGGGCAGACACAGCGGTTGGTGTCTGCCATACTCTCTATTTGCCGGGATCGGACTGACGATCTCAGGCTTTCTTCATGGTGCGCAGGCAACGGGAACAAACGTTGATCGATTTGCTGCCTTCCAGTCTGATTTTACGGATATTGGGCTTCCAGCTTCTGTTGGTCTTCCGATGCGAGTGCGAGACGTTCTGACCGAACACAACGCCCTTTCCGCAGATACAGCATTTTGCCATTTTTGACACCTCCTACATTTAACGCTTCACCGTAGCAATACGGGGCAGAACCACTGTACAACAGCAACCATTATACCATATCTTTTCCCGAATTGCAAGTGTTTTTTGAAATTTTTTCTGTTTTTCTCAAGTTTTTTTTGCGGGGAGACCCGAAAATCGGCGGGGAAACGCCTCAAACTGCCGACAAACGTGCCGACTTTCGCAGTGGGGGGAAGTTTTCGCCCGCCTTTTCTAAAAGGCGGCGCGGTCAAGGACGCGGAGTCCTCGTCGCCGTCCGCAGACGGCGAAATCCCCATGCGGCGCTTTCTTTTTGCAGCTTTGCGAAGCAAAGTGTGCTTTTCTTCTTTGCGCCTACATGGTCAAAGAAAAAGCGTTAAAGGAATTTGTACATTTTTGGGGCGATGTGTTTTTCACTACAGTCTCTTCCGAATTTCTCCTCATTCCTTCCCGCAAGCCGCCGCAATGCCGCGCAGGAAAGTCTCTCCGAGTCTGCCCGAAACGGTCGCCGATGCAAAGTCCGCCACCTCCGCCACCTCCGGCGCACTCTCTCCGAACCGCAGGATCAGCCCGCCGTTTCCGGTCAGCATCCGCAACGCGAACACCGTCTGCGCATCCTGCGGGAGCACGGCTTCGGGACAAAGGATCAGAATGCGCGAGGTCAGGAGTCTGCGCGAGATCGGACCGTCTCCGTCCCGCCCGGTCAGAACCTTGCAATCCGCGCCGACTTCGCACAACGCCGCCGCAAGCGATACCGCCGCCGCGTCGTGCGCGCGGGACAGCACCGTGATCTCGTAGCGGTCGCTCCAGATATATTTCCCGATCCGTTCGGGAAGCGCGAGCGGCTTTTCATCGGTTACCGTTGCCGAAAACTCGGTTGCAACCGTCCCGATGCGGGAATAGGGGAGCATACTTCCTTCCATAATCAGCCCGAGCGGCAGTCGGTGACCCGCCGATTCCGCGTCCGCAAGACGGCAGGTCAGACCGTTGCCCGCAGTCCGGGAAATGCAGTTGCCTAAGGTTTCGCCCACCGCAAGCCGCGCGCTGAACAGCTTTCCGCTCTGCGCGTGTGCGCGAACCTCGGTCAGAAGCCGCCGCAGGAGCGCGAAGTCGGGAATGCCCGCCTCGGTCATCACGGGCGTTACGCAAAAGACCCCGTTGCCTGCCGTGCGATAGGTCGGCGGGACAACTCCCGCGCTCTCCGCAACCGCCCAGACCGTCAACTCGGGCGATGTCAGGCTGTCGTCCACCTCGGCAAACAGCGCCGCAGGCGTTGCGAATTCCATCTGCGCGCGATAGATGCCGAGAATGCTTGCGGCAAGCCCGCTCTCGGATTCCGCGTCGCCCGGGGTCGGAAGGCGCAGACCGATTCCAAGACGGATATCGGGGTAATCCGCGCCCGCCGCCGCAAGCGAGAGCAGGGGCGCGAGAACCGTTGCCATTGCCGCGCGGAAGCCGCCCGCGCCGAGCGGGCGAACCGCAGATGCGACCGCAAGCCCGTTTTCCGTGACCCGTTCGGGCGGAATTGCGGGCGATTCCAGATAGGGGGAAGCATTTCCCGCAACGGGAATCCGCGTGATAATCCCTGCGCCGGAATTCTCGGCGGGAATCGCGACCGACGTTTCCTTTCTCGCGGGAAGCGCGCGGAGTTGTGCCGTGGGAACGCGCAGAACATCGGCGGCGGAATAGGCGAACGCCATTTCCTCCCGCTCGGTCAGCACCGCTGCAGAGGCAACCGTCACGCCCGCTTCTTCACAGAGAAGCCTCTTGACGCGCTCCGCTTCTTTTCCGTCAACCAGAAGCAGATTCGCATGGGTCAGCGGAACGAACAGCCGCCCGAGCGGGGAGGGCGCGCCGATGCCGCCCAACCGTTCCAGCGCGAAGAGAATTCCGCCGAATTGCGGGAGCAGGGTCGGCAGAATGCCGTGCTCGCCGACCTTTGCGCTCCACTTTGCCGCCCGCAGGATTTCTTTCCGCCCGAGCGCCGCAGAAAGCGCCTCTGCGTTTTCCGCAGAGACCAGAAGCAGAATGTCGCCTGCGACAGGGCGGTCGTTCTCCCGCTTTGCCGCCGCACGCAGAAACAGCGGAGAGCCGACCGCGCCGAAGTGTGTTTCCGCCGATTCCGTTCCGACCGTCAGCCGCATATGCCCGACGGTCGGCTGTCTGCCGCTCCGCATAAGGTATGCCGAGGCAAGCCCGAACAGCTCCCCGAGCGTTGGCGGCGTGAGCGCCTGCGGGTGCATTTCGCGCCGCTTTTCCATCATATCGCTATAGGTTTTTGCCACCTCCGCGTCGTCGGTGGCAAGGTGCGCGACCCGCGTGGCAGTCCAACCCGCCGCATGCTCCCGCAGGCTGCCGAGAAGCGCGCGCTCCCCGTCGGTCATCATCCGTTCCCGCTTTTTGCCCATTGCTCAGTTCTCCTTTCCTTCCGTGACCGTTCCGTTGCAAACGGTTCCGTCGTTTCCTTCTATCCGTACCTGCCGTACCGCGCCGTGTTCGGTGCCCCCGGCGGGAACGGATACCTCGATGAATTCCGGCGTGTGCCCAAAGCGCCTGCCGCCTTCCGCGTCCTCGAACAGAACCGAAAGCACCTGTCCCGTCATGCCGTCCAGAATTTCCCGGCGGATGCCCGCCTCGACCTCCGAAAGTTGCCGCGAGCGCTCCGCTTTGATCGGCTCGGGCACTTGCCCGCTCATTGCGGCGGCAACCGTTCCCGCACGGCGGGAGTAGCGGAATACGTGAATCATCAGAAAGCGCGCGCGCCGCGCAAATTCAAGCGTTTCGGCAAACTCCGCGTCGGTTTCCTGCGGGAAGCCCACAATCATGTCGGTTGTGAACTGCACGCGCGGCATGGCGCGGCGCAGGCGTTCCATGCCTTCCAGCGCCATGCGGCTGTTGTACTTCCGCTTCATCCGCGCGAGCACCGTATCCGAGCCGCTCTGCATGGAAAGGTGAAAATGCGGGGTGAGGGTGCGCAGTCCCGCAATGCGGTCGACAAATTCCTGTTTCATCAGCGAGGGATCAAGAGAACCGAGGCGAACCCGTTCCAGTCCCTCCACGCGGTCAACCGCCGCAAGCAGACCGGCAAGGTCGCAACCCTCCAGATCGCGCCCGTAGGATGCGGTTTCGATTCCCGTCAGCACCACCTCGCGGCATCCGCCCGCAACCAGTGCCCGCACTTCCTCCAATACCGCCTCGGGACGTTTGGAGCGAACCGGACCGCGCGCGGCGGGAATGATGCAATAGGCGCATCGGTTCTCGCAGCCGTCCTCGATTTTGATGTAGGCGCGGGTGCGGTCAAAGCGGGTGACCGACATTTCCTCAAACCCGCTTCCGTCGAGACTCCGATGGAAAATCTCGGGAACGGGGTTCTTGCCGCCCTGCAGAACCAGTCGCTTTGCCGCTTCGACCACCGCCTGCTTGTCGGTGTTGCCGCAAACGAAGTCCACGCCCGCAATGGCGGCAACCTGCTCGGGCGAGGTCTGCGTCAGGCATCCCGTGACCAGAATGTAGCCGTTCGGGTTGCGCTGAATGGCGCGGCGGATCATCTGCCGCGCCTTGCGGTCGGACTCCGAGGTGACCGTGCAGGTGTTGATAACGGTGATGTCGCAGTCGTCCTCGCCGCGGGCGAGTGAGAAGCCTGCGGCGGCAAAGCGCTCGGCAATCGCTTCGGTTTCATATTGGTTGACTTTACAGCCGAGCGTGACAAACCCGACCGTGCAGTGTGAAAAATCAGTTCCGGGCATGGTTGCTCCTTTCGGGAAACAATATCTCATTCTATATTTTATCACCTTTTCCGCCGAAAGTAAAGGAATTTTGCAAAAAAAATGCGGGAATTTGCATTTAGGTCTTGAAAAATCGGGAAAAGGGATGTATAATTGTTACGATAATCCAAAAAGGAGAACTGTTATGAGTGAATTGCACATCATCGACCACCCGCTGATTACGCACAAGCTGTCCATCATGCGGAACAAGAAGACCGGCTCCAAGGACTTCCGCGAACTGTTGGAGGAAATCGCGATGCTCATGGGCTATGAGCTGACCCGCGACCTGCCTCTGGAGGAGGTCAACATCGAGACCCCGATCACCAAGATGACCGCCAAGATGATTTCGGGTAAGAAACTGGCAATCGTTCCGATCCTGCGCGCGGGACTCGGTATGGTTGACGGACTGCTCAGCCTGATCCCCGTTGCGAAGGTCGGTCACATCGGTCTGTACCGCGATCCTTCCACGCATCTGCCCGTGGAGTACTACTGCAAGCTTCCGCCGGACATCGACGACCGCATCGTCATTCTGGTCGACCCGATGCTTGCAACCGGCGGCTCTGCCATCGACGCGCTCCATATGCTGAAGAAGCGCGGATGCAAGCACATCCGCTTCATGTGTCTGGTTGCCGCGCCCGAGGGCGTGAAGAAGGTGCAGGAAGCGCATCCCGATGTCGACATCTACACCGCCGCGTTGGATGAGTGCCTGAACGACCACGCATATATCATCCCGGGTCTGGGAGATGCGGGCGACCGGATCTTCGGCACACTCTGAGCGACAAACACCGAAGGAGAGCGGAGAGACGGGTTGCGTCTCTCCGCGCTTTGTACTATTATGAGAATCCTGAAAATCGGAAAGAACGACGCGGGACAGCGGCTTGACAAATTCCTTACCAAGGCGGTCAGGGGGCTTCCGCAGTCGCTGATGTACAAGTATATCCGCACGAAAAAAATCAAGGTCAACCGCGCGCGGGCTGAGCAGAACCAGATGCTTTGCGAGGGGGACGAGGTACAGCTGTTTATCCGCGACGAATTCTTCGATTCGCCCGAGAAGGACAGCGGTGCAGTCCGGCGGATAGAGCCGAAGCTGGATATTGTGTACGAGGACGAAAACATTCTCCTGCTCAACAAACGCCCCGGGGTGTTGGTGCACGAGGACACTGCCGCAGGGGAGAATACCTTGATTCTGCATGTCCGGGCGTATCTGGCGCAGAAGGGGGAATACGACCCCGCCGCCGAGCAGTCCTTCTCTCCCGCGCTCTGCAACCGCATCGACCGCAACACGGGCGGCATTGTGATTGCCGCAAAGAACGCGGTTGCCCTGCGGGAGATGAACGAAAAAATCCGCAACGACGAGGTGCGGAAGTTCTATTACTGCGTGGTGCACGGAAAAATGCCGAAACAGGCGGACACTCTGCACGGATATCTGCGCAAGGATGCCGCGAACAACACCGTAACGGTCAGCGATACGAAACGGGCGGGCTACAAGGAAATTATCACCAAGTACCGCGTGGTGCGGGAGAAAGGGGATTTGTCCCTGTTGGAAGTGGAACTGGTGACGGGACGGACGCACCAGATCCGCGCGCACCTCTCGCACATCGGACACCCGCTTCTGGGCGACGGAAAGTACGGCGTGAACCGTGCGGATCGCGCCAAGGGCTACAAATTTCAGGCGCTTTACGCCTATCGGTTGCAGTTCCGCTTCCGCGACGGAACTGGAGCGCTCGGTTATCTGAACGGCAAAACCGTACAGCTTGATCCCGCAAAGATCTGGTTTTTGCGGGAGTTCGGGATGTGAAAAACAAAGAACCCGAAAAAAGGAAAGGAGGACGAAACATGACGAAACGGGAAGCGTGGATTCTGCGCGGTTTTCTCGCATTGGGAGCGGCGCTGACGGCGCTGACGTTGATTTTTCCGCAGGTCGGAATGCTCGAGTGGGTGACCATGATTCCGATTGCGCTGGCGCTCTACCGTCTGACCGACCGCGGCGTGAATCTGTGGAAGGCTTATCGCTACGGCTTTTTCACCGTGTTCGTTTTCTATTTCATTCTGTATCACTGGTTCGTTTACCTTTACCCGTTGGATTTTGTGGGGCTTGGAAACGGCGCGTCGGTGGCGGTTGTCATCGCGGGATGGCTCGGGCTGACGCTCTTGCAGGCGATCCCCGGGGGGCTGATGTTCCTCGGCTTCGCGGCGCTGTGCCGCACGCGGGTTATCAAACGGTATCCGCTTGCAAAACCGTTTCTTTTTGCGGCGCTCTGGGTTGTGTTTGAGTGGTCCTCCACACTGACATGGACGGGCGTTCCGTGGGGGCGGCTCTGCCTCGGGCAGATCAAACTGCTGACCGTGTTGCAAAGCGCTTCGCTGTTCGGTTCTTACTTCATCACATTTCTGTTGGTTGCGTTCAACGCCCTTGTCGCAATGGCAATCATGTGCCAACCGAAGCGTGTGCTGTGCGTGGTACTGGCGGTTGTGCTGTTTGACTGCAACCATATGTTCGGGCTTCTGCGGACGAATCTGCCGCGCAAAATCGGCGCGGTGGAGACCAACGTTGCCATTATACAGGGGAATATCAACTCCCACGACAAATGGAGCGCCGACAGTTATCAGAACACATTGGATATCTACGGCGGAATGACGCGCGAGGCGGCGGAGAAGGGCGCGACGTTGGTGGTCTGGCCGGAAACGGCGCTGCCGTATGACCTGAGTCTGAGCCGCCCGCTGACCGTCTGGCTTGAGGAACTGGCGCGGGACTGTGATGTGACGCTGATCGTCGGCGCGCTCTGGACGGACGGGGAGGGGCGCGAATACAATTCGCTGTTTCTCGTGACGCCCGAGGACGGTTTTTCCTCTGAGGCGCGCTATGATAAGCGGCATCTGGTTCCATTCGGGGAGTATGTCCCCATGCGGGAGCTGATTACCGCATTGATCCCGCCGCTTGCGGAACTTTCGGCGTTGGATGACGACCTGACGGCGGGGAGCGGTTCTGCGCTGTTCGAAACGCCGTGGGGAAAGATCGGCTCGCTGATCTGCTTCGATTCCATCTATGAGGGACTGGCAGTGGACAGCGTGCGGGACGGCGCGGCGCTGATGGTGATTTCCAGTAACGATTCGTGGTTCTACGATTCCGCGGCGGTTCGTCAGCACCTGTATCAGGCGCAATTGCGGGCGATCGAAACCGGGCGAACCTATGTCCGGGCGGCGAACACGGGTATTTCCGATGTCATTACGCGCTACGGGCGCTCCACGGCGCAGATCGGCGCGTTGGTTGACGGCTTTGAAGTGCGTTCCGTGGAATTCCGCACCGACAAGACGTTGTATGATTGCATTGGAAATCTGTTCGTCTACCTCTGCCTTGCGTTCCTTTTGACCGCACCGGCACTGGAATGGATTCTGCGAAAAAGAAAAGAAGATGAAGAACAGGCTTCCTGACGGAAGCCTGTTTCGTTTTATCTTGTCATGATGAACAGGATATTATACTGGTGCGCCATCGAGTCCCAGACCGCGTCGGTGACAACGCCGGTGGGAGAGAACGCGTTGCAACGCTGAAAGGCTTTGACCGCGTCGGCGGTGGCAGGGGTGAATTCGCCCGTTACCTCCACCTTTCCGATCGAGCCGTACTTTTCCTCCAGGCGGCTCAGCATATGCTGAAGCGCCGCAACCGCAAAGCCGCGACTGCCCGTTTCCAGAATTCCTCCCGACGGTGTGCGGGGGAAAATATCCATCCGTTCGCGCGGACCGTTTGCCGTGAGAGACGCGCGGTAAGCCTCGTAGAGCACTTCCCAAGTTGCCTGATCCGCCATGCCGTTCACGGGCAGATCGTGCGCCGCCTGAAATTCCTCCAGTGACCGTTGGGTCGCGTAGCCGAAGCTGCCGTTGACGGGCGGTTGCGTCATTCCCGGGGTGTCGTAGGAAATCTGTCGCAGATAGGTCTGCAGATTCAGAACTGCCGCAATCGGGGTGTTTTCGGTTGGTTTCATACTTTCCGCCTCCTTATTGCCCGAGCGCGTAGCCCGGGTACTGTCCGTCGTTCAGCCGCGCGCCGATATAGAGCGTGTTGTAAATGTCGGTCACGGCGTTCCAGACTGATGCGTCCACCACGCCGCCGTTTGCGTCGGGCAGACCGAACTCCCGCTTGAAGGCGATGACCGCTTCCTCGGTGCGCGGACCGAAATAGCCCGTCGGATTGACCGTGGGAATCGACGGGTAGGATTGCGCAATGTAGTTCAGGTATTCCTGCAGCAGGCGCACATAGTCCGAATCCGACCCCACGCGGAGCGGCGCGCCCGGGTAGGGGACGGTCATGCCCTCGATATATTGGGTCGGAATGGTACGGATGATGCCGAGATAGGCGTCGTAAAGCGTGTTCCATGTCCGGACTCCGACAATGCCGTCCTCTGCAAGCCCGAACGTCCGTTGGAGCGCCTTGACCGCCGCGAGTGTATCCGAACCGAACACGCCGTCCACCGCGATAACGGGGATGGTGTCGTAGTATTGCCCGACATAGTTGAGCAGGTATTGCAGATTGTAGATGTAGTTGCCGCTGTCGCCCTCCTTGAGCACCTCCGGAAAGATCGGCGTGACCTCGCCCTCTGGAATGTCTTCCGCGCTCAGGTCGGTCAGCTTTTTGACCCCGATATAGATGTTCTGGATGGTGTACCACGTCGATTTTCCGACGATGCCGTCGGGATCCAGATTGAAGATTTCCTGAAAACGGCGAACCGCCGCCTCGGTGTCCTCGCCGAATCTGCCGTCGGTGGCAAGAATTTTCGGAATGGAGGGGTAGTTGTTGGAAATGCGGTTCAGCCGGATCTGAACGGTTCGCACATCGTCGTTGATCGTGCCGAGACGGAGCGGCACGGGCGGCACGCTCGGTCCTACTCCTTCAACGGGCGCGTCGCGCACCAATTCGATGTCGTCGCCGTAATAGTATTGCAGAATTTCAAACGGCGTCAGCCCGCGGTTGGCAAGCGTGACCGTACCCCACTGGGAAAGCCCGTTGCAGGTCACGGTTGTGCCGTTGCAGTACTGCGCGAACAGCGGCGCAATACTGCTTTCGCGGCGGATATAGTCGTTGAACAGCTCGGAAGCGATCCGACGGACGTTTTCAAAGGTTTCCCGCCCGTTTACGAACGCCTGATCGTAGGCGGTATTGTTGGTGATGTCGAAATCGTAGCCGCGCGTGCGGTAGTACTCCGTCCAGACGCGGTTCAGCGCAAACGACACCTGCGCGTAAATGTTGGCGCGGATGGCGTTTTCCGGCCATGTGGGGTAAATCTCGCTCGAAGCGACGTTTGCGATGTAGTCAAGGAACGGAACGGTCACATCGGCGGCGTTCGATTGCGGCGCGCCGAGGTGAACGGTGATGGTTTCGGGAATAACGGGAACGGTCGGCATGGTCGCGAACCTCCTTTCTCAAAGTTCGGGATAGCCCGTTTCGGGAAAATATTGGGTGTCCTCGGGGCGCGTTCCGCCCGAGCCGTCCTCGGGAAGCGGAATCAAAACGGCGGATTGCAGGGATGTGATACCGTCGAAGATCGGAATGCCGAGGTAGCTTTTCCTGCGGTAGCCCTCGAGAAAGACATCGGCGGAATAGCGGGCATACGGCTGAATCGCCCCGGGACTTTCGCTTGCGGCGGCGGACGGCGCAGGAAGCGGAAGCCGAACCGTGCTGCCGTCCCTGCCGGTTATAAGCGAGGCAACGATGTCTCCGCGTGTAGCCGGGTCACTGTCTTTTTCATCCTCATAGGTGCGGATGTCCACCCGCGCGCCCTCCAGCGGAATCGCGCCCCGCGCGGTGCTGACGCGAACGATCAGATATCCCAATCCCGTTCCGCCGGAGGGCGTTTCCGCTTCGGGCGTGGGGGTGGGTGCAGGTTCTTGCGCGGGTGTTGGTACTTCGGGTATATCTCGGTTCTGTCTTTCCTCCATGTATTTTTTCTCCTTTCGTGCGGCAGAGGGGAAAGACTGCCGCGGTATCGTTATCACGGTATGCGGAAAAAGGAAAAATGGTGCGTAAAAACCTTGACAAAGCCGCACGGATGCGTTATAATAGTAATATATATAACGGAAAGAGGGATATCCATGAAAATACAGGAATCCGGAGAAATGTACCTTGAAACCATTTTGATTCTGTCGCAGAAAAGCCCGTATGTGCGGTCGATTGACGTGGGAGAATATATGGGTTTCAGCAAACCGAGCGTCAGTCACGCAATGGGACTGTTGCGGAGCGGCGGTTATGTCAATATGGATGAAAACGGCTATCTGACCCTGACCGAAGCGGGGGCGGAACTGGCGGGAAAAATTTACGAGCGGCATCGGGTGCTCACGCGCATTCTGACCCTGCTCGGCGTGGACGAAAAGGTTGCCGCCGAGGACGCCTGCAAGATGGAGCACGATATCAGCGACGAATCGTTCGCGGCGCTGAAACACCATGTGGAGGAAATGGAACGCGGGAAGGCGTGATAATGGTCGTAGCGATGGGGTGACTGTTATTCGCCCTCATCCGTCGCCTATGGCGACACCTTCCCCCTCAAAGGGGAAGGCTTATAAAAGATACTGCAAGAATCAAAAAAGCGGATTGCGGATTATAATTTGAAGTCCGAATTTCGGGCAACAGTGAAGAAAATCTGTACAATAGCCTTCCCCTTCGAGGGGGAAGGTGTCGCCGAAGGCGACGGATGAGGGAGATCCGTTGCTCCCGATTGCTTTGCATGACCCGCTCCGCGGGCAGTGGAATATACTGCTCTCGGAGGTGATGACGGATGGGAAACGGAGTTGCAGCTCGGAGATTGGCTGTAAGAGAGGGCTATGCGGTTCTGCTGACGGCGGAATTGTTCCTGTCGATCCCGCAGGAATCTGCGCGGCTGACCGATTTTACCGCGCGGAGCGGCGAGGTGATGCTCCGCAGGCTCTTCCGCGAAGAGGGGAAGCGGGCAAGATCCGATTATCTTGCGATGGAGGATCACGCAGCGCGCGCCCGTTGGCGGGTTCGCAGACTGCGCGTGACGGCGCGGTGCGAGCCGACAGACGACCGCCATTGCCGCGTTCTTCTGACGGCGGAACTGAACGGAACGGTTCTGCAAAGCGAGGAACGGTTCTGGAATCTGAACGAAGAGACCTTGCTTCCGCCGCGACAGAGTGGGCGGCTGACGCGGGCGGCGGTCAAAAAACGCCCGACTTCGACAAAAAATTAACAAATTTCACCGACCGAGTATCGCAAACCCTCTTGCAAAGCGAGGGAAAATGTGGTATAATAACAAAGATGTCATCAGGAGATGGGAAAAATTCATTTTCTGATATACGGAGCGGATTTCCGCGCCGCATGACAAACCGACCGATAGAGAGGGGAGTTTATGTCAAAGGATACGTTGGAAAAAATCAGAAAAGCCGAGCATGACGCCGAGCAACTGGTTGCCGATGCCGAAGAAAAGGCAAAGGCGATGAAGGCGGAGGCGGTCCGACAGGGCGAGGAACTGTGCCGGACGACCGAGGAGTCGGTTTCTGCGGAACTTGCGGGAATGCTGGAGCAGATCCGCGAAAAGACCGCCGAACTGACCGAACGGGTCATGGAAGAGACCAAGACCGAAGCCGAAGAGGTTGCGGCGCGTGCAAGGCTGAACCGCAAGAGCGCGGAAAAAATCGTGATCGGAGGGTTGGACGCGAAATGTCGGTAAGCAAAATGAAAAAGCTGACCGCTTTCGTTTTCCGTGACGATGCCGACCGACTGGTGCGAAGTCTGATGCGACTGCGCTGCGTGCAGGTGCGAAGCCTTGACGCCGAGCGAAGCGCGCAGAAACTCTCGCGCGTGGACTGCGACGCGGAATTGACCGAGGCGCGGAAGCGCGTGGCGGAGGTGGACGCGGTTCTGCCGGTTCTGTCCCGCTACAGCACGCGCAAAATGCGCTTCCGCAGACGGGTTCACGAGGTGGATCAACAGGCGTTTGCGGAAAGCGGCGACGCGGCGCGCGCATGGGAGACCGTAAAAAAGGCGGAACGCCTGTTGGAGGAAACCCAAGCGGGCGAGAGCGAGCACACAAGGCTTGCGGCACTTTACGGGTCGCTTCAGCCGTGGTTGGATTATGACGTACCGCTGTCGGACACCGAAACGGAAAAAACGAAAACATGGCTCGGCTCTGTCCCGCTGACCGTTCCCGCAGAGCGTGTAACCGAATCGCTCGGCGCGCTCGGTTGCGCTTCGGAAGAGGTCTTTGACGATGAAAAGTACTGCTACTTCGCGGTGACCTTCCTCAAAGAAAAGGAAACCGAGGTCGGAGCGGCGCTTGCCTCCTGCGGCTTTGTGCGGCAGGAATTCGCGGGCGTGACGGAAACCGCGCTTTCGGCTTCGCGCAATGCCGAGGGGCGTTTGGCGGAACTGGAAGAAGAGGCGGTCAGACGGGAAGAGAGTCTGCGCGACTGCGCGGAGGCTCTGGACGAGATCGAAATTCTCCACGATGTGGAAGCGACGGGACTGCGCGTGGCGGAAGTGAAGCAGAAACTGGCGGCAACCGAATCCTGCGCGGTTCTGGAGGGATGGTTTCCCGAGAATATGGAGGACGCGGTCACGGCGGTTCTCGGCAAATTCGAGTGCGCCTACGAAACGGACGAGCCGGAGGCGGGAGAGAATCCGCCGGTTCTGCTCCGCAACAACAAGTTTGCGCAGAACTTCGAATGGGTTATCGGAATGTATTCCTACCCGAAATACGGCGCGTTCGACCCGACCTTCATTATGTCGATCTTCTACTTTGTGATCTTCGGTATGATGTTCGCGGACGTCGGCTACGGTCTGCTTCTGACCCTCGGCTGTATCGCTGGGATCAAGCTGCTCAACCCCAAGCCCGGAATGCGGCGGATGCTCTCCATGTTCGCATGGTGCGGCGTGTCCTGCGCAATCCTCGGCGTAGTGTTCGGCGGTTGGTTCGGAGACCTGCCGGTTGCCATTATGAAGAATTTCATGGGCATCGAGAATCCCGAAAGCACGAAGATCGGTCACTTTTTCGCAAACGGTCTGCTGTTTAACCCCGTGTCGTCGGCAGTGTCGTTCCTGATCCTGTCGTTGGCGGTCGGTGAAGTCCATCTGGTCGCGGGTATGGCGGTCAATATGGTGGAGACATGGAAGAGCGGTCACCGCGCGGAGGCAATCTGCGGAACGGTTCCGTTCTGGGTGCTGTTTGCGGGAATCGATCTCGCAGCGCCGAATATGTTCATCGGGATGAAGATGATGGGCGAGGGTATGAGCGACGCGACCAAAGCGATGTTCGCCTCCCTTGCCGGCATCGCAACCTATCTCATGATCGGCGGCGTGGTCGGAATTCTGCTTCTCAAGGGCGTTGGACAGAAATCCTTCGGCGGTTGGCTTGTCAAAGGGTTGGGCGGTCTTTATTCGCTCATCAGCTTTGCTTCCGACCTCATGTCCTACTCCCGTGTCCTCGCGCTCGGTCTGGTGGCGGGCGTTATCGGACAGGTTATCAATATGATAACGGCGCTCGGTTCGTCGGGTGTCGGCGGCTTTGTCGTCATGCTTCTGGTTCTCGTTGTGGGGCATCTGTTCAACATTGCCATTAACCTGCTCGGAACTTTCGTCCATGCGGCGCGACTCCAGTATATCGAATTCTTCGGCAAATTCTATGAGGACGGCGGCGATATCTTTGAACCTGCCGAGCCTTCCTCGGAC
>CAVGEJ010000003.1:0-33681 GCA_963628215.1 Eubacterium sp. CAG:180 | reverse complement strand
TCCTCGGACTACACCGAAGACCCCGCAGAGCCTGCGGAAACCTGATTCAGTTGTCCCAAAATTCAAAATAAAACAAAAAAACAAAATTAAGGAGACAAAAACCATGTTCAAGCTCATCGAAGAAATGTTCACAGGAACCAACCTTGCCATCCTCGGCGCCGTTCTCGCAACGGTTCTGCCCGGCATCGGCTCGGCGCGCGGCGTCAACCTCGTTGCAAGAGCGACTGCGGGACTCATCAGCGAAGAACCCAACAAGTACGGTAAATCCATGCTGCTTCAGGCGTTGCCGATGACGCAGGGTATTTACGGAATGGTCACCTCGTTCATGATTCTGGTTCAGTCCGGCATCATGGGAAACAAGACGATCGAACTTACGGTCGGTCGCGGCGCATACTTCCTCGTTGCGGCTCTGCCGATTGCGTTCGGCGGTCTGTATTCCGCAATCCGTCAGGGCGAAGTTGCCGCTTCGGGTATCTCGGTACTGGCGAAGAAGCCCGACGCTGTCGGTAAAGCGGTTATTTCCGCGTCGTTCGTCGAGCTTTACGCAATTCTTGCCCTGCTGATCTCCCTGTTGATGATTCTGTAAGCCGCAAGGCAGGATCGATCATCAAACGGAAAAGGAGACGGAACGGTGGCAACGAACGGAGTCAATCGGATAACCGATAAAATTCTTGCCGACGCGCAGGCGCGGGCGGACAAAATTCTTGCCGACGCGCAGGCGGAGTGCGACGGGATCAGCGCCGATTACAATGCCCGTGCGCAACAGATCCGGGACAGGCTCTCGGACGACGCGCAGGCAAAAGGCGCCGACCTCATCGCGCGGGCAAAGGCTGCGGCGGCAATGAAAAAACGGAACATCCTGCAGGCGCAGGAAAGTCAGCTGATCGACGGCGTTTTCGACAGCGCGAAGGAGTGGGTTCTCGGGCTTCCCAAAGAGAAGTACGTTGACCTGCTTGCGGGACTGCTGTCGGCGGCGCTGGTCGAGCAGGCGGACACCGAGGCGCAGAATCTGGCGACCTACGGAGAGGAGAGCGAACCGATCGAACAGTTCGAGGTGCTCCTCAACAAAAAAGACCGCGAGGGATGCGGGAAGGAACTGTTGGAGAGCGTGAAAAAGCGCTATGCCAACAGCTCGCGCCTGCCTGCGGGAAGGATAGACAAACTGGTTCTGTCCAAAAACACATTGAATATTGAAGGCGGCGTGGTTCTGCGCTACGGCGACGTGGAGTCCAACTGCTCGTTTGAAATGCTCTTCGGGCAACTCCACCGCGAGTTGGAAGCAGAGGTCGCACAGGCGCTGTTTGATGTCAGAAGCGCGCTTTAAGGAGGTCGGCAATGGATAACAATTATCTGTATGCCGGCGCCAGAATCCGCGTGTTGGAAAACGCACTGGTCGGGCAGGAGCGGTTGGAAAAACTGCTTGCCTGCGAGAGCGTTGACGCCTGCGCGGCGCTTCTGGACGAATGGAATTTCGGAGTTGTCCGGTATCCGGAAACGGGAGTTTTCGACCGCGAAGCGACGCTGACGGCGCGGCTTTCGGACGGCTACCGCGAGGTGCTGTCCTCGGCGGACGGCGTTGCGTTCGCGAAAATCTGGCTGTTGCCGTATGACTGCAACAACATCAAATCGGCAATCAAATGCCTGCGGCGCGGATTGGACTGCGACCGGATGCTGATCCGCCTGTATGGCGGAATTCCGACCGAAACCGTGCGCAAAGCCGTGGAGAAACGGGAATTCGGGCTGTTGCCCGAGCCGTTTGCCACCGCCGCGCGCGACGCTTGCAGACAGTTGGAGCGCACGGGCGACCCGCGCGTGGTGGACAGCGTACTCGACCGCGCCTGCTATGCGGGAATGCTTGCGCTTGCGAAAGAGAGCGGCGTTCCGCTTGCGGAAAAACTGGTTGTGCGGAGAATCGATCTGACCAACGCCATGATTGCGCTGAGAGGCTGCAGGATGGGCGGCGAGGTCGGACGGCGGACGCTTGGGGAGTTCTTCCTCCCGGGCGGCACGATCGGAGAGACCGATCTGGCGGCGTGGAGCGCGGCGGGGGAGGAAACGCTTCTTTCCCGTCTGCATCACACCGACTGCGAGCGCTTTGCCAAGCAGGCGGCGGAAACCGACAAAACTGCGGCGGCATTGGAGCGCGCGGCGGACGACGAGCTGATGGAGGTTGCGCGCGAGGCGAAAATGGTATCGTTCGGCGCGGAAATCCTTGTCGGCTATCTCATCGCGCGGGAGTACGAGGTCAAGAACCTGCGCATTCTTCTGGCAGGCAAGAGCGTGGGGCTTACGACCGATGCCCTGCGGGAAAGGATGCGGCTGAGTTATGTATAAGATCGGAATTATCGGACGGCGGGACGCGGTGCAGGGCTTTATGGCGCTCGGTTTTGCGGTTCGCGAGGCGGACAGCGCCGCCGACGCCGCGAGAGAACTGCATGCAATGGCGAAGTCGCAGGAGTACGGCGTGATTTTCATCACCGAGAACTTTGCGATGGAACTGGAAGAGGAAATGGCGAAATACCGCGATTTGCCGATTCCCGCAATCGTGTCGATTCCCGGGCAGGAAGGCTCGATGGGATACGGCATGAACAACCTGCGCCGCGCGGTGGAGCGTGCGGTCGGCGCGGACATTCTTTTCAAGGACACCAATTAACGGAAAGGAATCGTAACCGGAATGGTAGAAGGAAAAATCAGAAAGGTATCAGGACCGCTGGTCATTGCCGAAGGAATGCGCGAAGCGGATCTGTTCGACGTGGTTCGGGTCGGTCCGAAGAAGCTGATCGGCGAGATCATCGAAATGCACGGCGACCGTGCCTCGATTCAGGTATATGAGGAAACGGCGGGACTCGGAAGAGGCGACAAGGTGGTCTCCACGGGCGCGCCGCTGTCGGTGGAGCTCGGACCGGGGCTTCTGACCAATATTTTCGACGGGATTCAGCGCCCGCTTGAAGCAATGCGGGAAAAGGTTGGTTCGAATCTGGTCAGAGGACTGGATGAGCCTGCGTTGGATCGTGAAAAAATCTGGCATTTTGAAGCCGCAAAGGGCTTCGGCGAAGAGGTCGGAGCGGGGGACATCCTCGGAACGGTGCAGGAAAACGACGTGATTCTGCACAAGATCATGGTTCCGCCGAAGATGAGCGGCACATTGGTCGAGTTGCGCACGGGCGATTACCGCGTTACCGACCGCATCGGGCGTATCAAACTCCCGAACGGCACAATGGAGGATCTGACCCTGATGCAGAAGTGGCCCGTCCGTGTGTCGAGACCTTATCAGAAGAAACTGCCGCCCGTTGATCCGATGATTACGGGTCAGCGCCCGATCGACGCGCTGTTCCCGATTGCAAAGGGCGGAACGGCGTGTGTCCCGGGACCCTTCGGCTCGGGTAAGACGGTTGTTCAGCATCAGCTTGCAAAGTGGAGCGACGTGGATCTTGTGGTCTATATCGGCTGCGGCGAGCGCGGAAACGAAATGACCGACGTTCTGCGCGAGTTTCCCGAACTGGTTGACCCCAAAACGGGAAAATCGCTGATGGAGCGCACGGTGCTGATTGCAAACACCTCGGATATGCCGGTTGCGGCGCGCGAGGCTTCGATTTATACGGGTATCACGATTGCGGAGTATTTCCGCGATATGGGTTACTCGGTTGCGGTCATTGCCGACTCGACCTCCCGTTGGGCGGAGGCGCTCCGCGAAATGTCGGGACGTCTGGAGGAAATGCCCGGTGAAGAGGGCTATCCCGCATACCTGACCTCGCGTCTTGCGCAGTTCTACGAGCGCGCGGGCAAGGTGGTCTGCCTCGGCGGCGACAACCGCGAAGGCGCACTTTCGGCAATCGGCGCGGTATCTCCGCAGGGCGGCGATATCTCCGAGCCTGTCACGCAGGCAACGTTGCGTATCGTCAAGGTGTTCTGGGGACTGGATTCGTCTCTGGCATACCGTCGGCATTTCCCCGCAATCAACTGGCTGAACTCCTATTCGCTTTACCGCGACCGCCTGTCCGACTGGTTCTCGGAACACATTTCCAAGGACTGGAACAACCTGACGGGGCGTTGCCTGAAGGTGTTGCAGGAGGAATCCGATCTGCAGGAGATTGTCAAACTGGTTGGTATGGACGCGCTGTCGCCCGAGGATCGCATCAAGTTGGACGTGGCGCAGTCGATCCGAGAGGACTTCCTCCAGCAGAACGCGTTTCTGGATGTGGACAGCTATACCTCGCTTGAGAAGCAGTATGCCATGATGCATCTGATCTTCCGCTATAACGACGAGGCGTTGCGCGCGGTCAGAGCGGGGGCGGACGTCGAGGCGGTTTGCGAGATGCCCGTACACGAGCGGATCGCGAGAGCCAAGACCGTGCCCGAATCCGACTACAAAGAGGAATTCGCAAAGATCGAGCAGGAGATCGCCTCTGCGGTGGATCACCTCATCGAAGCGGCGCGCGAGGAGGAGTAAGACATGATTCGTGAATACAGAACCATCGAAGAGGTTGCCGGACCGCTGATGCTTGTGCGTCAGGTCGAAGGCGTGAAATACGACGAACTGGGCGAGATCGAACTGCCGGACGGCGAAGTCCGCCGCTGCCGCGTGTTGGAAGTGGACGGAAAGAACGTTCTGGTTCAGTTGTTTGAATCGGCGGCGGGTATCAACCTCGCAAACAGCAAGGTTCGTTTTTCGGGGCACAGCGTGGAACTGCCGGTGTCGAAGAATATGCTCGGTCGTATCTTCAACGGTATGGGCGAGCCGATCGACGGCGGCGCGCGCATCATTCCCGAAAAGAGCCTTGATATCAACGGTACGCCGATCAACCCTGCGGCGCGTTACTATCCCTCCGAGTTCATTCAGACGGGCGTTTCCAGTATCGACGGACTGAACACACTGGTTCGCGGTCAGAAACTGCCGATCTTCTCGGGCTCGGGACTTCCGCACGCAAACCTTGCCGCGCAGATCGCAAGACAGGCAAAGGTGCGGGGGACGGACGAAAAGTTCGCGGTTGTGTTTGCTGCAATCGGTATCACCTTTGAGGAAGCCGACTTCTTCATTTCGGACTTCCGCAAGACCGGCGCTCTGGATCGCACGGTGCTGTTCATCAACCTTGCGTCGGACGCCGCCATCGAGCGTATCAACACCCCGCGTATGGCGCTGACCGCCGCGGAATATCTGGCGTTCGACTGCAATATGCACGTTCTGGTCATTATGACCGATATCACCAACTATGCCGAGGCTCTGCGTGAGGTTTCCGCCGCGCGCAAGGAAGTTCCCGGTCGGCGCGGTTACCCCGGTTACCTGTATACCGACCTTGCCACGCTTTACGAGCGCGCGGGGCGGAAAATGGGCTCTGACGGCTCTATTACCATGATTCCGATCCTGTCGATGCCCGAGGATGACAAGACCCACCCGATTCCCGACCTGACGGGCTATATTACCGAGGGTCAGATCATTCTGTCGCGGGAACTTTACCGCAAGGGATGCCTGCCGCCCGTGGACGTTCTGCCGTCGCTGTCCCGTCTGAAAGACAAGGGAATCGGCGCAGGCAAGACCCGCGAGGATCACGCCGACACGATGAATCAGCTTTTCTCCGCCTATGCGAGAGGCAAGGAGGCAAGAGAGCTGATGGTGGTGCTCGGAGAGGCGGCGCTTTCTCCCGTCGACCGTCTGTATGCGAAATTTGCGGACGCGTTCGAGGCGGAGTATATCAATCAGGGCTTCTATGAAAACCGTTCCATTGAGGAAACGTTGGATCTTGGTTGGAAGCTGCTTTCCATCCTGCCGCGCGGCGAGATGAAGCGGATTAAGCCCGCGCTGTTGGATAAGTATTGGCAGAAGCAGGAAAAGACCGAAAACTAAAGCGGGAGGAACAGCGGAATGGCAGGCGTACAAGTCAACCCGACCAGAATGGAAATGAAGCGGTATCAAGCCCGCTATCAGACCGCTCGTCGGGGACATAAACTGCTCAAGGACAAGCGCGATGAGCTGATGCGCCGCTTTATGGATGTCGTCAGAGAGGATAAGGCGTTGCGGGAAAAGGTGGAAAAATCGCTCGCAACGGTTTACGGCGGCTTCACGGTCGCGGGCGCGGTCAACCCGCCGCAGATGTTGGAAGAGGCGCTGATCTGCCCCAAAAAAGAGGGAACGCTCGACGTCTCCTTTCACAACTGCATGAGCGTGGACGTACCCGTTTTCCGGTTGCAGGTCTATGCCGAGGGCAACACCGACAGCTACAACTACGGTATGGCGTTCACCACAGGCGAGTTGGACGCTTCGGTGCAGGCGCTGAACGGGATTCTGGAGGATCTGCTCCGAATGGCGGAGTTGGAAAAGACCGCTCAGCTTCTTGCGGAAGAGATCGAGCGCACCCGCCGACGGGTCAACGCGCTTGAGTATATCCTGATGCCGCAATATCTGGAGGTCATCCGAACCATCCGGATGCGTTTGGACGAAAACGAGCGCGGAAACACCACGCGGCTGATGAAGGTCAAGGATATGATGCTCGAAGCACAGCTTGCAAGACCCGAGGACGACGAAGATGACGAAGCAGATGCAGAAGCAGAAGCCGAAGTCCGGGCGGATGCGGCGGATACAGGCGAAAACGCATAACGCATAAACAATTAGAACAAAATCCCTTTTGCGCAGTGCGCAAAAGGGATTTTTATGTGCAAATCGTAAATAAATATAGAAAATATGCAGATTCACTTCCCGCTTCGGCAAAAAATATGGTATAATATACAAGAAGGTGATGGGATTCCGAATTTCTCATGACAGGAAAAGAAAGGGGATGTGACGATGTTTGCGATCGGTGAGTATGTCTATTACGCTTCGGAGGGGGTCTGCCGCGTTGCGGACATTTGCCGCGCGCCCCTGTGCGGAATGCCTGCGGACAGGCTTTACTATGTGTTCCACCCGTTCCGCAACAACGGCGGGGTGCTGTATGTGCCAACCGACAGCGAGACTGTTTTTCTGCGCCGCCTGCTGACAACCGAGGAGGCGAACCGCCTGCTGAACGAGATCCCCGCAATGGAGGCGTTCGAAGAACCGAACGCAACGGCGTTGCGCCTGCGCTATACCGAAGCCATGCATACCCACACGCCCTCCGAATGGGTGCGGGTCATCAAAACCGTGCGCGAACGGGTCAGCCGCATGCGCGGCAGTTCGCGGGCACAGCGTATTTCGGAAACCGAACGCGGTTTTGCCGAGGACGCAAAGCGGTATCTCTACGCCGAGTTGTCGCTTGCGCTCGACGTCCCCGTCGGCGAGATGGAACAGTATATCCGCAACCATATTGAAACCTGCCCTGCCTGATAAATGTCAAAAGCCCACCTGCGTGGGCTTTTTTTGTATGAAATCATCAAATCAGGTTGACAAAACGGTTGTAATATGCTATAATAGAACTGAAATCAACAAAACGGAGCAAACCACGTCTATGTTTATTATCCGCCTTGCCGAGATCCGTATCCGGATCGAGAACCGATATGCGTTTATTGAGCGGCAGTGTGCCGGTTACATCTGCCCGGGGGATGAGTACGCTTTTTCCGTCTCGGCAAGCGAGGAGGAATTGCGCGAGGAGCAGAAGAACGGCGATTTTTCCGCCGCCTATTGCGAAAGCATCTGTCTTTACCGCCATATCTGCGAAACTCTTCCTAATTATAATATCTTTCTGATGCACGCCTCGGTTATCGAGGCGGACGGAAGTGCCTATGCCTTTACTGCCAAGAGCGGGGTCGGAAAATCCACGCATACGGCGCTGTGGCTGAAAAATATTCCGCATGCGCGGGTTCTCAACGGCGACAAGCCCCTGCTTCGCGTGGAGGCGGACGGCTCGGTGACGGCGTTCGGGACTCCGTGGAACGGAAAGGAAAACTGGGGCGAGAACATCTCCGCTCCGCTCCGCGCCATCTGCTTTATCGAGCGCGGGGAGGTCAATTCCATTCGGCGGGCAACGCAGGAGGACGCGATCGGGCGACTGGTTCATCAGCTCTACCTGCGCGGAACGCGGGCGTCGGTCAACAAACAGCTGACGCTGATGGACGCGTTGGTGCGGGCAGTGCCGTTCTGGGTTCTTTCCTGCACGATTTCCGACGAGGCGGCAAAGGTCGCCTATGAAGCCATGAAATATAACGGTCAGTGACCGAAAAGGAGAAGCATATGCGAATCAAAAAGGATTTTACCATTCAGAAGGTCGGCGATTCCTACATTGCCGTGGCAGTTGGAGAGACGAGCAAAACCTTTCACGGAATGGTTCGGCTGAACGAAACGGGCGCGTTTCTGTGGAAGAAGCTGAGCGAGGCGGATATCACGCTTGACGAATTGGTGGATGCCATGCTGGCGGAATACGACGTGGACCGCGAGACCGCCGCGCAGGATGCGGCGCGTCTGGTGGAGCAGTTCCGCGAGAACGGAATTCTCGAATGACGGAAAACGCAGAGCCGAACGGCAATATCGAGCGGCAGCTTGCCGAGCAGGGCTTTTATGTCAGCACAACGGTCGGGTGCAGTATGCGCCCCATGCTTCGCAACCGGCGGGATCGCGTGATCGTCCTGCCCCTCGGAGACGAACGGCTGAAAAAATACGATCTGCCGCTTTACCGCCGCCCCGACGGGAAATATATCCTGCACCGGATCATCGGTGTGCGGGACGGGGAATATGTGATAAGAGGGGACAATACCTATGCAAAGGAGTACGTCCCCGACGCGTGGGTGCTGGGTTATGTCTCGGAGTTCTACCGCGGGAAACGGCACGTCCTGTCCACGGCACGGTCTTACCGTTTCTATGCGCGCGTGTGGAATCTGATCTATCCCGTGCGGCGCGTCTTTCATGCAGGACGAACCTTCGCCGCCCGCGTGTGGCACAAACTCAACCCCAAAAAGCACCCCATATAAACTTTGTACAATTAAAATGGCTACCCCGAGCCCCCTTTGCTGAAAGTTCTTGAAGGGTCTCGGGAAACTTCTTTTAAGAAGTTTCCCGAGTGGGGTTCGGGGCAAAGCCCCGAGGTCTTAGCCCCGAGGTCTTAAAGGAGAAAAACATGGCGGAATTGTATCCCACGGCGCATATCGCCGCAACCCCCGCAGATTTTGCGCATACGGTTCTGATGCCGGGCGACCCCCTGCGCGCGCAAATGATTGCAAGGGAATGGTTGGAGAACGCAAAACTCATCAATAATATCAGAGGCGTGCAGGGCTATACCGGGACTTACCACGGCAAGCGCGTTTCGGTTATGGCAAGCGGAATGGGAATGCCGTCCATGGGCATCTATTCCTATGAACTGTTCCGCGTGTTCGGCGTGGAGAATATTATCCGCATCGGAACTGCAGGCGCAATCAAACCGAACGTCCATGTCCGCGACCTCGTGTTCGGCATGGGCGCGTCGACCGATTCCGATTACGCGGCAAACTTCGGGCTGCCCGGCAGCTTCGCGCCGATTTGCAACTATCGCCTGCTTGCCGAGAGCGTCAGACAGGCGGAACTGGCGGGCGCAACCTACCATGTAGGCGGTCTGCTCTCCACCGATGTGTTCTACGGCGACGACCCGACCGTCAATGAGAAATGGGCGAAAATGGGCGTGTTGGCAGTGGAGATGGAAGCGGCGGCTCTCTATATGAACGCCGCAAGACTGGGAAAGAATGCGTTGGCAATCTGCACCGTTTCCAATCATATCCTTACAGGAGAGGAAACAACCGCCGAGGAGCGGCAGAATTCTTTCGGAGAGATGATTCGGTTGGCACTGGAAGTCGCTCCGGAGTAAAGCGCCACGCGTCAAAAATTCTTACGAGCCTGCGTTTTGGGCATGATGTGAGAAAGCAACCAAAAGCAACCCGAATTTACTGCGCGATATAGCGGTGTACGTGTTGCATTTTGCACAAAAGAGTCGAAATGATGTGAACAAAACCAACAAACAGAATTCACCAAGACATCAGAAAACTGAATTATTCGTGGAAGTTTTTTGAAAATCAAAAAAAATGCTTGACACGGGGGGGGGGGATATGGTATAATATAGCCGCAAAAAAGAATAGTCGGCAAAACCGTCGCGAGGCGGCAATGCAAAACCTTGGGACTTTTCCGAGGGAAAAGTCAACTCGGTTGCAATTTTCGGAGGATGGTATCCTTATATCATTTTCCCTTTGAAATCGGGTTTGTTCTTTTATGTGAATGCGTGAATGCGGTAGGGGAGGAGTAGGAATGGCAAGCAACAACTCAAATAGCAGAGTCGGCTCTTTCGTTGCCGTCAACGGAGGGGTTATCGAGGGATGTTCGGCAAACGTGAAACTGAGCGGCTGTCCGAACAGCGCGAGTTTCGTGTTCGGAAACAGCGGCGTGGTGAAAAACTCCTTTTCCATGCGCGTAGGGCGCGGAAAGGGCGTTGCGGGATTTTACAAACGGAACACCGGGTCAGTGAATGCCTGCGGGTATCTTGCAGACCCGCGGACGCGTCGGATTGACCGTAGCGGCAACGTCACCGTTGATGCGGGGAATCCCGAGTGCTTTATGCCGAAAGGGATACCGTCCAACCGGATTTACGAAAAACTCGGCTTGCAGAACCTTTGGAATAACAAGCCGACCAAGCGCGGCTTCGTTTTGGAGCCGGATCGTTTCCGCAACCGTGCGGTGCTGTTCGACGCGCAGGATCGCGTGATTCCGATTCGGACCGCGGCGGACCTTTTGCGGATTATTTCCGCAATCAATTCGGGCGACCGCGCCGCCGCTTCGGCAAAATACAGGTTGGAAGCAAGCATCAATATGCGCGGGGCGAAGTTGGAGCCGATCGGGCTTTCCGAGGCAATCCCGTTCAGCGGAATGTTTGACGGGAACGGCAGAACGGTCTATAATTTCAAAATCGACTGCACGGGAATGGAATACGGCGGTTTCTTCGGTTACACCAAGAACGCGAAAATCGCGAACCTGACGCTGGACTATGTATTAAAAGGAAAGAGCGGAATCGTGACGGGCGGATTGGTCGGAAATGCGGTCGGCGGCGGAATTTCAAACTGCCATGTCCGCGTGGGCATGACCGTGGGAAGTTGCGCGGGCGGCTTTGTGGGAAAGAACACGGGGTATATCCGGAACTGTTTCGTCTGCGGCAGCGTGTCGGGGCCCGTTCCGGTGTTGCCGATTGTGACCTCGGTTGCGGCGGTCCTGTTGGCGGCAACCGTTACGACTTCGGTTATCGTGATCAAAAAACTGACTTCGGATACGGTGTTCAGTCCCGAGGTTATCGACCCGAACCAGAAGCCCGCGCCGACCGACAAGGATCAGCCGGATCCGTTGCCTGCGGGAACCAGCCGCCTCAGCATACGGCTGAATCAGGACGTGGATGTCAGTTACGAAACCGGAGTCGGCGTTATCAATTATATCAACCCGTCCTCAAGTTCGCATGACGTGGTGATTCGGCTCTGCATTTCCGATACGGAACTGAAGAAAGCGGGCATCGATTTGGTGGCGGCGAAAGTCCGCAAGCAATCGGAGTTGGACGCCGAGGGGTATGACCCCGACAAGGCTATGACGACGTTCTATCAGTCGGGCAGAGTCCAAATCGGTTATCAGTTGGAAAACTGTAAGATAACCAAACTCCCGAACGGCGATAAATTGCCCGTCGGGGAGTATAAAGCGGTGATGGTGATTGAGCCGTATGATCCGCAAACCAATGAAAAATCCATTGTAAACGCACAGGCGGAACTGACCGTTCGCGTTATCGATCGGTAACCGTCTGCGCGGCGGAATCCGATGAAAGGAGGTGGGGAAAATGAAAACGAAATTCGGAAGACGGATAGCGGGCGCGTTGGCGTTCTGCATGGTACTGGCAACGGTGCTGACGGTTCCGTTCGGCTTTCTGATTCCCGCCTCTGCCGCAGATGCGGATTATACGTTTAGTTCGGGTGCGGTGTTGCTTACTTCCGAGCATAACGGCAAAAACGTTCTGATTCAGAACGGCGTTTTCTCGGTCACGGTCAACGGCGCAACCAATGTCAATATCATTTTCGACAGCGTGACGATGGACAGACGGTATGATTCGGACACAAGCGGCACGGTCACAAATCTTTACAGCGTGGCGCTGTCGCTGGGTTGGAAGAAAAGTAACCGCACCTATTATGCGCAGGTTTGCCCGCTTTTGATTACCAACAATTCGGAAGTCAAAGTGGCATTCCGCGGCACGAACAATTTTTACGCGGGTGTCAACGGATGTACTGTGTCAACAAGCAGTGTTTATACAAAGTCGCAAAGCGGCGGCGGGTTTGCGGGCATTCAGGTTGACAGCGGCTCAACCCTGACGATAGAGCAGAGCAACGGAACCCTGAACGTTTACGGCGCGCATCAGGGAACGGGTGACAACTCGGAAAACTCAAGTTACGGATACAGTAATCCGACCGGCGCAACGCAGAACTCGCTTGCGGGCGGCGCGGGAATCGGCGGCGGTGTGACATATAACACAAGCACATGTGCTTCGACTTCTTACACCGCAGGCACACCGGGGACTATCATCATCAACGGCGGCAATATCAATGCTCACGGCGGACATGAGGCGGCAGGCATCGGCGGCGGTGTGAACGGCGCGGCGACAACCACCTCCATCACGATAAACGGCGGCAATATCAATGCCTTTGGCGGAAGATGGGCTGCCGGCATAGGCGACGGCGACTCGCTTCAGGAAAACTACACAAGCCTTTATTCCAATGCGTATGCCATAAATATAAACGGCGGAACGATAAATGCAACCGGAGGTGTCGGTTGCCCCGGAATCGGTTCCACTGACTCGATCTCTACAGGCGTTGAACTCGCAACGATCTCGGGACTGGAAATCACGATAAACGGCGGCAAGGTGACGGCAAAATCCGGTTATCCGGACAATTTCAATCCGAACGGCACGAGCGGCCCCGGAGATAGAACCGACGCCGCGGCGGCGATTGGTGCGGGCGGCAAGACCAATATGAAGTCCAACTCCATCACAATCAGCTCCGATGCCGAAATCATTGCTTCGGGCTTCGGCTCATACTCCGTCACCGAAAACGGCACCAATCAGAGCGTGATGCCCGTCGTCAACATCGATTCGGACGGCTATATGTTCCTCGGGCGGTTTTCCAACCTCGCATCCTACGCCTCGAGAACGTTTGAACTTTTTGAGGCACAGCGTTTCAGCCGGACAATAGACGGGACGACATATCGGTATACAAAGTACGTGACGCAGCCGAGTGACGGAAGCGCGGGCGAGATTTATTACTACTGCCCGACCGCTACCGGCAACGAATGGCTGATGAAAGCGGGAACGGACGGAAGCATCGAGAATGCGACGGTTGTCGAACTTGCCGATACCGATGCGCTCAAAACGGCAATGGCGGATTTGAAGCTGACGCTTTGTGTGGATGACAACTCCGTGAAATTCAACGAGGTAACGGCACTTGCACACTTCCGCTCGATTGCAATCAGCCTTCCGAACCCGCAGGAGCACGGCGGCATCTATGCGCTGAAAATGCCGACCGATTCCATGTACGGCTACAGCGGCTCGGCAACACTTCCGAAGTCCGGCTACGTCACCATCACCATCGGCGCGGAGCATCAGGGAACCATATCCGGAAATCTGGTATACCCGAGCGAACTGAATATGGAAACGGATGTTAGCTCCGAAGCGCTGACCGACCTTGACGTATACCGCACGGAGGACTACACCTACGGAAGTAACGGTCTTATCGGCGATGCTTTCATGGAAAATGTGTACGCATACAAGGTGTATATTGAGAACGGCGACAATACCGCGTATATCTACCTCCGATACAGCGTGAAAGACAATGTCACGACCGTAATCGAGTGTGACGACAGCGATGTAACAAGGACAGGCGAAGATACGACGCAGGGAATCATCACGGGACAAGTGAATATGACGGGCGAGACGGAGAAGGTTATCCGTATCAAAAAGACCGATACCGTGAGCGGTTCCGCATCGAACTCCATCGTTTATAAAATCACCGTTATCCGCAAGGCAGTTTACACCATCAGTCTGAAAGCCCTTGACAAAACGTATGACGGAAACAGCGTTTCTCCCGCGATTACAGCGGTTAAGAACGGGACCGAGACGGTGGAAACGGTTACCGACGAAGAACTGAAGAGTGTGACCTACACGTACAGTGACGGGAGCACCTCGGGGCTGACCGACGCGCCGAAAGATGCGGGTACCTACACCGTAACCGCAACCATTCTCGCGCAATCGTATACCGCAACGGGAACGTTGGATTTCACCATTGCAAAAAAAGAGTTGCAGGTCTCGCGGATTGAAAATTACCGACAGTACGTCAAGTCAACGGAGTATAGTTCGTGGACCGCACCGCACACCATCACCGACCCCGGCGTAATCTATCTTTCGGGGCTTGTGAGCGGCGAAAGCGTGACGCTGAACTACGGAGATGTGTATTATAACAATATTGACATTGGCTACAGTGCGGACAAAATCACACTTGAGAAGCTGAGGGTTTCGGGCGACGCCGCAAAGAACTACACCATTGCGTCAACGCAGACCGTGCTCGGGCAAATCAGTTATTCTCTGGTCGGTTCGATTTTCCGCACGAATGACGACGACGAAACGGGGACGAAGTGGGATAAATTCTATCCGACCGACAGCACGACGCCCGTTGACGACGCAAGCGCGGATTACCATTCCCCCAAAAATACGGACGGATATTATACCTCGCATGCGGAATACGTCTGGGCAAGAACGCAGGGCAGTGGCGCCTCGGGCGCGGTTTACGCGGTGGAAATCGAGTTCGGCACGATGTATTTCAACTATACCAAAGAGGTGTGGAATACATCCGCCATGAAATATGAGAAAAATGAAGACTCTTTCTGGATTGGATTTGACGGCGTGAACAACTGCGTAACGGTTATCAACCGTTCCAATGCCGCCATCGACTGCAACGTCCAACCCGAGATTTCTTTCTTCTACACCTCGTATGACAACGGGACGACCGGAATTTTGGCAAAGGTCTACAGGGAGAATTCGAAGGACGGAACCCCCGTGGACAAGGCAGAGACGATTACCGTTGACGCCGCGAAACCGCCCGACAGCATTGTGACAGGAGACGAAAAGGGGACTCCGACAAAGCAGTCATTCTACCTGTACCTGTTCGGAAACCCGCAGTCCGGTAACACGGACAACTACATTGCCGTCGGAGATATGACGGTGACCATTAAAAAATCCTCCGATTGATGTCGGTTGATTGATAAAAAAATTTGCTTTTGAAAGGAGCAAAATCATGAAAAAGTTTATTTCTCTTATGCTTGCGGGTTTGTTGTCCGCATCCCTGTTCGCCTTTGGGGCGTCTGCTGCAAAGGAAATCGGCGGCGATAATGGTGTCAATGA
Organism: Eubacterium sp. CAG:180; assembly: GCA_963628215.1. Taxonomy (GTDB): domain Bacteria; phylum Bacillota; class Clostridia; order Oscillospirales; family CAG-272; genus UMGS1865. The sequence continues at coordinate 18,346 of CAVGEJ010000003.1, read as the reverse complement.
TTTTGATTCCAAAGATACTGTTAACAACATCAATGTCAAAGTTGAAAACGTGACTCACATGTATGCGGTTGACCTCACCTTTTCGTTTGATGACCTGTCCATCGGTAACTGGGAATGGAATGTCAACACGATGCAGTATGACATAAAGAATGCACCGGAGACTGATACAACGAGAACCATTGAGGTTTCCAACCGCTCCGACCTGCCCGTTTATGCGTATGGAGTGGTTAACGATTCGGATGACAAAGACAATTTGACTGTTGCAATGACCGAAGGTGGTAGAGACTCGGATAATAAGTTGACGGTGGGTAAGGCAACGGCGGGTACAGAATCTAACGGAACGGCAACTCAAGAAACCCTGACGGTCAGCCTGTCAAGTGGGGACTGGAATGCGGTCGCACAATATTACATAAATAAACAGCAGGCTGAGACTACAGATAAGGATAAGGCAAAAACATACACGGTTGCAACCGTGACCGTTACCATCTGCAAGGCGGGATGATTCGTCTTTCGGTTGTTTCGTCACCATCCGGTGACGTTGCAATACATTTTCTTCAAATACTTGAGAAAGGAGGAAAAAGAGAATGAAAAAGATTCTTGTTTGCGTAATGATTCTTGCGCTTTGCCTTTGCGCAACTGTTCCGTCTTTCGCTGCCGGAACAAAGGAAGCTGACTATAACGGCGAAACCGGGAACAAGGATGTCAACATCACCATCGACGGCGAAGTGGTTCACGTCTATCTGGTGGACATTGTGTTCAATGATCCCACGTTCAAATATTCTACCGGCTCTGTCTGGGATCCGGAGAACTATGTCTACAAGCCGAGTGACGACGCGACGGCAACGTGGCAGGGCGAGGGAAAAGTTACCATCACCAACCACTCCGATTTGTCCGTTAATTACACGGTAGAGCGCAAAGACGTTGTGAGTACCTATGGACCGCTGGAGATTAACGTGGCGGACGGGACCGGCACGATTGAAAAGTGCGAAGTCGGCGATGTGAAGGGTAGCCACAATGCAACCGCAACCTACACAATCAGCGGAAAACCCACGGTTTCGGAAATCAAAGCGCAGAAACTCGGTTCGATTCTCGTTACCATCACGAAGTAAGAATCCCGCGCGGCGGGGACATTAGCCCTGCCGAACAGGATTCGCAAGGCAAGGAGGAGCAGGTCTGTGAAACTGAAAAGAATTTTATACATATTCATGACGGTTGCGGGCTTGCTTCTTCCTGAACTTGTCTTTGCGGAGCCGATTCAAACGGTCGGAGGTGGCGCGGATGTCATGATTTCGGTTGTCGATAACTCAAATATCATGCGGTACGAAGCCGACGTGATATTCCGCAACACCACGTATACCTACAACCTCGTCAGCGTTGCCGAAAACGTGGAAACAGGCGCGCGCTACATCAACAGCGGCTTTTGGCGGGAGACGAACGGCGCGGAGACGGATTCGTTTACCGTTTTAATCCGTAACCGTTCCAACCATGACCTGACCGTTGTAACCGAGCCGAACACCGCCGACTTTGACAAATGCGGCGCATGGGTGACCCTTTACGGCGGCGAAGAAACCACCGTCCCGAAAGTCGAACTGGCAGACGGCAAAACCGTTGCTTACGAAAGCGTAACCGAAGTTGTGTTCGGGCAGTTCCCGCGACTGGATTCCTACAAGGGAATCAAGCGGATTTCCGCAACCGTGCGTCTGAAACATTCATGAAGCCGATAAAATCGCGTCGAAAAGGAGGAGTCTTATGAAAAAAATAAAATTCGGATGGCTACGGACTCTTTTCGCCGCCGTTTTGTCGGTTTCGCTCACCGTTTCGGTTCTGTCTGCGTTTCCCGCCGCCCGCGCGGAGGAAACGGGCGAAACCTCCGAATCCGAAACCAACTCCTATCGTTATTCCGTGGAGATTGAATTCGGTTCCATGACGTTCTGTTACGATTACGGAACGTGGAATCCCTCGAATCTGCGTTACGAAACCGAGGAAACCCAATCACCCGCCGCAGGAACTGTTTCGGGCTTCCCGGGGTGGTACGGTTTTGACGGAGTCGCAAACAAAATCAGCGTTCTGTACAAGGAAGATGAAAACATCAGTAACGGAAGCACCGATACCGCGCACGATTATCTGCAAGTCACGCTGTCTTATCGCGCGTTGGGGTCGGAAGAGGGCGGAACTTCCTCCGCCGCGATTGGTATGACGGGTGTTACCACCGAATTGTACGGTGACGACACTCTGAAAAACAGGATGGGGTCTGTCGATGGAAGCGGCTACACGCTGACGGTTGAGAAAAACACCGGGAATCCGGTTTCGGTTTGGCTGTCGCTCAAAGGGGAGCCGTCTGTCGGCGGTGCTTCGTTTACTTCCGAAACGCTCGTTCCGGTCGGAATGCTGACCATTGCGCTCAAGGGGTTCAGTGCGACAGCAGGAGGAAACTGAAGTGCACAGATACAGTATGACCTATATGAAAAAGGTCGTCCTCATCGGCATTGCCTGCGCACTGCTGCTTGCCGCCGCAGTTGGGGGAATCGTGTTTGCCGCACTGCTGAAACCGGAGATTTACGATAAGCAGGCGCAGGACGGTGTACCGCAGGACCTCCCCGAACGGTTCGGCTATGTTTCCTACGAAAATCCCGGGGTCTGCAATGTTTCGCTTGCCTGCACGCCCGATTTTGACGGGAAATACGCAAAAATCAACCTGACCAATCCGGAGGAAAACGTCGTTTTGATCAGAGCCGTACTGTACACGGTGAAAGAAGTTTCAAAAGAGGACGGAAGCACCGATTTCATTCCGGACAAAAAACTCGGGGAGACGGGATTCCTCCGCCCGGGGACCTATGTGGAAAGCGTGAAACTGAGCGGATTGACTGCGGGGAAAGAGACACGCGTACTGGTCAAGATTGCCACCATGAATGAGGAGGATCGCACAAGCAACGGTTTCTTCTATATCCGAACCAACCTGTCCTGATTTCGTCTGCCGACACACAATTTCTCCGTGTGTCGGCTTTTTTTGCCTTTTTTTCGGCAAAACGGTTGAAGTGCGGCGCATTTCATGGTATAATAATATGGTAGTGAAGTGATTGGACCGCTCTGCGCGGCTGTGGGAGGTTTCTATGTTGGATTTTATTCGGGTTGCGGCGTGCGTGCCGCAGGTTACGGTCGGAAATACGGTGCGGAACACCGAGGCGATTCTCGCAATGGCGCGGAAGGCGGCGGAGAAACAGCCGCAGCTGACCGTATTTCCCGAACTGTCGCTGACGGGCTATACCTGCGCCGATTTGTTTTTCCAGTCCGCTCTTCTGGAGGGCGCGCGGGAGGGCTTGCGCGAGATTGTCCGTGCTTCCGCCGCGCTTTCTTCGGCTCTGGCGGTCGGCTTGCCGTTGGAACTTGGCGGGAGACTGTACAACTGTGCGGCAATCGTCGCGGGCGGTCGGCTTCTCGGTCTTGTGCCCAAGACCTATATTCCGAACTATAACGAGTTTTACGAAAAGCGGTGGTTCACCCCGGGCACGGAGTTGGCGCTCTCCGAGGTCAGCACCGAGGCTCTGGGGCTTGACGACCTGCAGGGGGAGGCAGTTCCGATCGGAATCGATCTGATCTTCGACGCGGGCGCGTTCCGCTTCGGCGCGGAGATCTGCGAGGATCTCTGGGCAACCGTCCCGCCGAGCGCCTACCTTGCCATGGGCGGCGCGGAGGTTATGCTCAACCTCTCGGCAAGCAACGAGACGATTTCCAAGCGCCGTTACCGCCGCTCGCTTGTCTCCGCGCAGTCGGCGGCGCAACTGGACGGCTATGTCTATGTATCGGCGGGTTGTACCGAGTCCACAACCGACCTCATTTTCTCGGGGCACAGCATGATCTGCGAGGCGGGCAGGATGATTGCCGAGAACCGCGAAACAATTGACGGGGACTATATCCTCTTTGGCGATATCGACCTCGGCAAAATGCGCGTGGATCGCCTCAAAATCAAGACCTTTGCGGACGGCGCGGCGCAGAACGCCCACAGCTTCCGCCGCGTGGCTGTCCCGCTCGAGATTCCCGAAAACGACCTTTCCTATTATCCCGTCAGCCGTCTGCCTTTCGTGCCGGACGCCAGAAGCGACCGCACCGAGCGGTGTATGGACATCTTCGAGATGCAGGTCATGGGACTGAAGAAGCGCATGGAGGTTACGCATGGGCGACCCGTGATCGGCGTTTCGGGCGGTCTGGATTCCACGCTGGCGCTTCTGGTTGCCACCGAGGCGGCGCGGCGCATGGGAAAGCCCGCGACCGACGTGGTGGGTATCACCATGCCGTGTTTCGGCACGACCGACCGCACCTACCGCAACTCCCTTGAACTGATGCGCACGCTCGGCATTACCGCGTTGGAGATTCCGATTGCGGCGGCGGTCGAACAGCATTTCTGCGACATCGGGCAGGATCGCAACACCCTTGACCTGACTTTTGAAAATGCGCAGGCGAGAGAGCGGACGCAGGTTCTGATGGATTATGCGGGCAGAATCGGCGGCTTTGTTGCGGGAACGGGGGACTTGAGCGAGTTGGCGCTCGGTTGGTGCACCTACAATGCCGACCACATGAGTATGTACGGGGTCAACTGCGGCGTGCCGAAAACTTTGGTTCGTTGGATGATCGACAGCATCCTGCAAAGCGACCGTTTCGCATCGTCCGACGCCGTCCTGCGGGATATTCTGGATACGCCCATCAGCCCCGAACTGCTCCCGCCCGACGCGGAAGGGAAGATCGCGCAGCAGACCGAAGAGATCGTCGGTCCTTATGCCCTGCATGATTTCTTCCTCTACTATACGGTCCGTTTCGGCTTCCTGCCCGAAAAGGTGTTTGCTCTTGCGGTCAAGGCATTCTGCAACGACTTCGACCGCGCAACCGTCAAAAAGTGGCTTCTGGTCTTTTACCGCCGCTTCTTTACGCAGCAATTCAAGCGGAGTTGCCTGCCGGACGGTGTGAAACTGGGAAGCATCTGCCTTTCGCCGCGCGGCGACTGGAGAATGCCGAGCGACGCCTCGGCGGAGCTGTGGCTCGCGCGAACCGAGCGCATTCCCGTATAAAACAAGCAAGCGCCGCACATCCCGAAAATCGGGATGTGCGGCGCTTGCTTATGCGGTCAGTTTTCGGACAGCCTCCAGAAGAACCTCGGTCACGGTGTCAAACGATGCGGTCAGCCCGCCGCGGAAGTATTCTGCCATCACATCCACGCAAGCCCCGGTCAGGAAGCGGATCTGAACCTGCCGCCGCTCGGCATCCCGGTCGAAGGGGAGCGCGTAGGCGTTTTCCTCCATTTTGCTTGCTAAGATGCGTTTGAGTTTCTCCATAAACAGCCGGGGGGAACTTGCCGACATCGCCATGCGGTAGCTTCTCTCGTTGGTTTTCAGGAAATCGATGATGCCGCGTGTGTAGCGCTCGAAATCCATCGGTTCGGCGGAGGAAGCGGCGTTGCGGGCGAGTTCGTTCAACTCGCCCGAGAGCATTTCAATCAGTTCGTTCTCAAATTCCTCCGCAACGGCGTACAAATCCTCGTAATGGTAGTAAAAGGTGGTTTTGGAAATGTCGGCGCGTTCGGCAAGTTCGGTAACCGAAATTTTGGTAATGTCCTTCTTTTCCGCAAGCAGTTCCGTAAATGCGCGGCGAATCCACCGCTTGGTTCGTTCGGCGTTTCGGTAGGGTTTCATTTGTACAACTCCTTACAATTTGATGTTTTTCGTAAGATTTCTGACTTGGCGCGGGCAACGGTTCTTCCGTTTTCCGCTCTTTTTTATTATACTGTAAAGCGCAGAGAATTTCAACCCCTGTAAGAAATTTTATTCGTGGAGGAAAATAAGAATGAAAAAAGAGAGCAGCCCGGCAACCCGGGCAAAAAGTGTGGCGGTGATTCTGCTGTTCGCGGCGGCGGCAGTCCTGTCGGCGTTCACGATGGGGAAAATCGCCATCAACTACAACCTTGCCGATTACCTCGGGGAGGACACCGAGACCAAGATCGCGCTGGATATCATCGAGGATGAATTCGGCATGACGGGAAGCATTCAGGTTATGGCGAAGAATGTCTCCCCGGAAACGGCGGAGGAAATACAGGAGCGGATTGAGGCGATTCCGAATGTTACCAACGTTGATTTCGACCGCTACGACGAAGCCTCCTACCGCGACGGGAACGCGCTGTTCCTGATTGTCGTGGACGGAGACGATTATTCGGACGAAGCCTTGCAGGTCATGCAGGATCTCGAAGAGGTGCTGTCTTCCTATGACGGATTGGAATACGGCGGCACGGCGATGGAGAAAAAGTCTCTGCGCGATTCCATTACCGAGGAAATGGTGTATATCCTCGCAATTTCGCTCTGTCTGGTCGTTGCAATCCTGCTGATTACCTCCGAATCATGGGCAGAGCCGTTCGTTCTGCTGATTGCCTCGGGCGTTGCGGTTCTCCTCAACCGCGGAACAAACTTCTTCTTCGGGGAGATTTCCTATATCACCAATTCGATTTCCGCCATCCTGCAACTGGCGCTGTCAATCGACTACAGCATCGTTCTGCTTCATGCTTACCGCCGCGAAAAGCAGAACTGCGGGAATCGCGGTTATGCCATGAAGCGGGCAATCCTGTCGGTTGTCAAGCCGGTTTCCGCAAGCGCGCTGACCACCATGGCGGGTCTGCTTGCCCTGCTGTTCATGTCCTTCCGCATCGGCTTTGACATCGGCATCGTGCTGATGAAGGGCATTGTGATCTCGGCAATTACTTCGCTGACGCTTCTGCCCGCGTTGGTTCTGCTCTGTGACCGTCTGCTCACACGCACCGCCAAAAAGGCGTTTGCGCCAAAAGGGCGGGTGTTCTGCAAACTTGCCTATAAAATTGCGGGAGACATTGTTCCGATTGCGCTGATTGTGATGACGGTGTGCGGGCTGACGCAGATCGGAAACACCTATCTGTTCAGCGATACGAATGCGGGCAACACGGCGATTACGGATGTATTCGGTAACCATAACACCGTGGTTGCGGTCTATCCGAACAGCGATGACGACTTTGCAAACGAGCAGAAACTGGCGGAGGCGCTTGCCGCATATCGGACGGCGGACGGCGCGGGCGTGCTTTCGGGCTACACCGCTTACACGAACACGGTGCGCGAATCCTATGACGTGGAGCAGGCGGTGCACAAACTCGGAATTTCCGAAGAGGACGCGAAACTGCTGTTTACGATGTACAATCTCTATCGGAATCCCGAAGCGGTCAGACTGCCGTTTGCGGATTTCATGCGCTTTGCAAAGCAACTTGCCGAAACCGATCCGGACGCGGCGGAATTCGTCTCCGCCGATACCCTGAAAACCTTGCAGACCGTTGCGACGGTTGACGAGGTTCTGGCGGGCGAGTGGACGGCGGAGGAACTGCACGAAAAGCTGACAACAGGGGCATTGGAGGGAACAGACCTCGACCTCTTCTCGATCCGACAGCTGTACGGGCTGTATTTCTACGATACGTTGGAGGAACAGTCGGTTGATTTCCGAACCATGCTGACGTTTCTGATCGCCGCTTCGGAGAATCCCGGGTTGTCCGGATCGATGACGGCGGAGACTGCCGCTCAACTGACTGCGCTCTCGCAGGGCATCGGGCAGTTTGAAGAGCAGATGCAGACCCGGATGACGCAGGAAATGTTCCGCGGCTTCGTTTATCAGAACACGGGCGCGGTGCTGACCGAGAGCGAGACGGCACAGCTTTACGCCGCATATTTCTTCTCGCAGGGCGCAGAGCAACAGGAGACCGCGCCGCTTCTGCCGCTGTTGCGGTTTGCTCTGCGGAACGGGCTGTTTACCGACCCGAATGCCGCCGCAACCGTTGCTTCCTATGCCGCGTTGGATGACGCAATCTGCGGGGCGTACCCTTATGAGGAATTTCTTCCTGCGCTTGCAAACATTGCCGCAGGGCTGACAGGAGAGACGCCTGCGGTCGCGGTCGGAAACGGGGAGATGCAACAGCTATATATCGCATGGTTCTACCAAACGGGCGCGTTGGGCGGCGGGAAGATCGGCGGAAGCGCCTTTGTTGCGTATGCTTTGGAGCAGGACGGCGAAAACGAAGTGATCCATGCCCGCCTGAGCGACGAAAACCGCAACCGCCTGACCGATATGCTGACATTGGACGGTTATCTCTCCGCCACCCCGGCGCTGACCTATCGGGAATGCTTTGAAAAACTGGAGACATTGCGCGACGGGATGAAAAGCGACATGGCGATGGGCGCGCTTGACGAAGCGCAGGTGTCGGGCGTTTGCATCAAGTACGCCATGCAGTCGGGCGGGTTGACCGAGCCGATGATGGCATATGAGTTGTTGGATTTCGTCAGCGGGAGCATGGACAGCAACACGCTTCTGATGCAGAGAATGTCGGCGGAGAACCGCGAAAAGGTTGCCGACGCGCAAAGCGATATTGCCAAGGCGGAGGAACTGTTCCGCGGGAAAAGCCATTCGAGAATGCTTTTGTCGGTCGACCTGCCGAACGAGGGGGAAGAGACCACCGCGTTCGTCCGTTGGCTCTCGGGTGAGGTAAAGGAAATCTTCAGGGACGGCGCCGCCGTTACGGGCGAAATCGTTTCCACCTACGATCTGGAGAAGTCTTTTGACCACGACAACCGCTTCATCACGGTGTTTACGCTGATTTCCATTTTCGTCATCGTGCTTCTGGTGTTCCGCTCGCTGTCCCTGCCCGTGATTCTGGTTGCGGTGATTCAGGGCGCGATCTTCATTGCCATGGCAACGCAGATTGCAAGCGGCGGTATCTTCTTCATGAGTTATATCGTTTCCACCTGCATCCTTATGGGCGCTACGATTGACTACGGTATTCTGATGTCAAGCGGCTATGTTGCGAACCGGCAGCGGTATGACAAGCGGGAGGCTTTGCGGATGTCGGTCGAGGGGGCGATGCCAACCGTTTTCACCTCCGGGCTGATCCTGACCGTTTGCGGCTTTGTCATTCACTTCGTTTCCGGGCAGAATTCCATTTCCACGGTCGGGCTTCTGATCGGAATCGGTACGATTTCTTCGGTTGTGATGATAACGGTCGTTCTGCCGTCGGTTCTCTACCTGTTGGACGGTTTCGTGCTGAAACTTTCCGCTAAGCGCAAGTCCGGGGAAGCGTGAGGATATTTTCCGATTTTCGCAAAAAGTTGCGCGATTGCCTTGACAAAACGATACCTACGTGCTATAATAAAAGTCTTGGATGACGATTTTCGGAAAAGCGCGGAGGAAACCCATGAAACTGGAACGATTACCCCTGAAACGGAAACAGCGGATTCTGATTGTGATTGCCTGTCTCGTCTACAGTTTTGCCTATACGGGGCGCTACAGCTATAACGCGAATATTGCGCCGATCATGGCGTTTTACAACGTCACGCGCGCGGAAGCGGGGCTGACGGGAACGTTTTTCTTCTTCGCCTACGGCGCGGGACAGCTGATTCATGCGATCTTCTGCAAGTTCTATCCGAGAAAGTATATCATTCCGGGCGTTCTCGGCGTGTCGGCAATCCTCAATATCGTGGTGTTCTGCGGCGTGCCGTTTGGAGCGATCAAATATCTGTGGCTTCTCAACGGAATCTGCCAGTCGGTTCTCTGGCCTACGCTCGTGTTGTTTCTGAGCGATACCATGGATTCCGTAATGATGAAGCAGGCGGTGTTTGCAATGAGCCTGACGGTCGTTATCGGAACGGTGATTTCCTATGGCGGAAGCGCGATTTTCAATCTGTTTGATTTCTTCCGCGGCGCATTCCTGCTCGGCGCGGTGCTAATGCTTGCAATCGGCACGGCGTGGCTGATCGGCTACGACACGCTGACCGCCGAGAAGGCGGGTTTGGCGGAGGTGCAGGTGGCAGACCCCGAAGCGGCTGCGGGCGGCACATCGCGGAAGCGCGCCGCAAACGGGGCGCTGATTGGACTGTTCGCGGTGTGTGGGCTGTTCATGGCGGTGGATAACTTCGTCAAGGACGGTCTGAACACATGGACTCCCGTGATTCTCAAGGAGCGCTTTGGGGTGGGGGACAGCCTTTCCATCGTTCTGACCGTTGCCCTGCCGTTCTGCGGCGTTTTCGGCGCGATGCTGGCGCTCCGGATGAATCGGAAGATCAAGGATTTCCGCGCGCTCAGCGGCAGTCTGCTCCTGCTGCTTTCCGTCTGCATCTGCGGAATCCTTCTCAGCATGAAACTCGACAGCATGGCGCTGACCGTTGCCTTCCTCGGCGCGGTCTCTTGCTTTGCGCACGGGATCAACTCCATTATGACCAGTATCATGCCGTTTGCCCTGCGGGATAAGGTCAATCCGGGCTTCCTCGCGGGACTGATGAACAGCGCGGGTTACGTTGGCAGTACTGCCAGTGCCTACGGGCTTGGCGTGATTGCAGACCGAACCGACTGGAACACGGTGATGTACATCCTGCTGTTCGCCTCGGTCGGCGTGACGTTGCTTGCGTGGGGCACGGTTCTTCTCGGGTATCTGCGGAAGCGCAGAACCGGACAGGAAACATAAATGACCCGTTCCCGACCTTTGTCGGGAACGGTTTTTTCCGCTTGGGACTTGTAAATCCGCCCGCTTTGTGCTATAATAAGAGTAGCAAATTTTCCGATTCGGAAGGAGTGTTTGAAGATGGACGAAAAGGCAATTCTGGAGTGTATGGAAACCAGACGTTCGGTTCGCGCGTATCTGCCCGACGCAGTGCCGGAAGAGAAGCTGGAGCGCATTCTCCGCGCAGGACTTTATGCGGCAAGCGGGATGGGGCGGCAGAGCGCGATCATTCTTTGCGTAACCGACAAGACGTTGCGCGACCGCCTGATGCGGATGAATGCGGCAATCATGGGCGCTCCCGAAAAAGATCCGTTCTACGGCGCGCCCTGCGTGTTGGTTGTTCTGGCGGATCGCAGCATTTCGACCGCGGTATATGACGGCAGTCTGGTTTTGGGAAACATGATGCTTGCCGCGCATGCGGAGGGGTTGGGAAGCTGTTGGATTCACCGCGCCCGCGAAGAGTTCGACCTGGACGAGGGCAAGGCGATTCTGCGCGACCTCGGAGTCGAGGGGGACTATGAAGGCGTCGGACATCTGATTGTGGGCTATGCCGACGGCGCAGAGCCGGAAGCGAAGCCGAGGCGCGAGGGGCGGGTTCTGCGCGTCTGAATCGGAGTGCCAATGTCTGAAAAACAGAAAAAAACGGCGGCAGAACATCGGCTTCTGCCCAAAGAGGCGGTAGAAGCCCTGCTTGCGTGGTACGCCGCCAATCGGCGGGATCTGCCGTGGCGCAGAACAAGCGACCCGTACCGCATCTGGATCTCGGAAATCATGCTCCAGCAGACCCGCGTGGAGGCGGTCAAACGCTATTACGCGCGGTTTCTGGAGGCGTTCGGAGACGTCGCCGCGCTTGCAAACGCGCCCGAGGAACAGCTTCTGAAACTCTGGGAGGGGCTTGGCTACTACAGCCGCGCGCGGAATCTGCAAAAAGCGGCAAAGATCATTGTCTCGGACTACGGCGGCAAAATGCCCGCAGACGTGAAGACACTGCGGGCTTTGCCGGGAATCGGGGACTACACGGCGGGGGCGATCGCTTCCATTGCGTTCGGAATTCCCGAACCTGCCGTGGACGGGAATCTGTTGCGGGTGCTGTCCCGCTTTGACGGTTGCACGGATGACATTACGCTTCCCGCCGTCAAAAAAGCGTGGGGCGAGCGGTTGCGATCCTCGATTCCGACCGAACCGTCGCGCGCCGCTGCCTTTACGCAGGCGATGATTGAACTGGGGGCAACGGTTTGCGTTCCGAACGGCGCGGCGCGGTGCGAAAGTTGCCCGTTTGCGCCGTGGTGTCGCGCGAAGGCGGAGGATCTGACCGACGCATTGCCCGTCAAGGGAGAAAAGCGCCCGCGCAGAATCGAGGAAAAGACGGTTCTGCTGATTCGCGACGGGGAGCGAACCGCTCTGCACAAGCGCCCGGATAAGGGGCTGTTGGCGGGACTGTACGAGTTGCCGAACGTTGCGGGGCATCTCGACGCGGATCGCGTAACCGAGTTGATCCGAAGCTATGGGTTTGAACCGTTGCGTGTGACGCGCGCCGAGGACGCGAAGCATATTTTTACACACATCGAATGGCATATGATCGCGTATGACGTGCGGATTGCCGCCGAGGAAGCGGGATATCACGGGAAATCGGGGTTGAATCTGGTCGGGAATCGGGAGTTGCACGAGCGCTATGCCATTCCGTCCGCGTTTTCGGCGTATACGAAATATCTTTGAGGGGTTGCAATCCGGCGCGTTTTGTGATATAATAGATGCAGTTTTGAATACGGAGGCTTGCAGATGAAGCACATTTTTATTCTGAATCCTGCGGCGGGGCGCATCAATTCCTTTGGAACGATTGAGGCGGAGCTGAAGCAGGTTTATGCGGCGGGCGGATTGGATTATATGATCTATGAAACCAAAGCGCCGGGGGACGCGACCGCATACATTCGCGACTACTGCCGCGAGAACCCCGAACCTGTCCGCTTCTATGCTTGCGGCGGGGACGGAACGCTGAACGAGGTTGTCAACGGCGCGGTCGGTTTTCCGCAGGCATCGGTCGGGTGCTATCCCTGCGGCTCGGGAAACGACTTTGTCAAATACTACGGCGGGCAAAAGCACTTTCTGAATCTGCAGGCGCAGATCGACGCGACCGAGCAGACCGTTGACCTGATCCGGGTCGGAAACCGCTATGCAATCAACGCCGCGCATTTCGGGTTTGATTCCTATGTGGCGAAAACCATGATGAACATCCGCCGGAAGAAGCTGATCGGCGGAAAGAATGCTTATACATCCAGTGTGATTGCCGCGCTCTTCAAGGGCATGAAGAATCAATGCCGCGTAACGGTGGACGGAAAGCTGCTCAATCCCTCGGACAAAATATTGCTCTGCACGGTTGCAAACGGGCAGTATGTGGGCGGTTCTTTCCGCTGTGCGCCGCGTTCGATGGACTGCGACGGACTCTTGGAGGTTTGTCTGGTTCGCCCGGTGTCGCGTATCAAATTCATGCAGTTGATTAAGGATTATACCAACGGAACGCATCTGGACAATCCGAAATTCGACGGGATTCTGGAGTACTGCCGCGGAAAACGGATCGACGTGGAAGCGCCCGAAGGCTTTGTCTATTCGTTTGACGGCGAATTGGTAACGCAGAACAAATTCACCATCGAGGTTGCGCACCATGCAATCCGTTTTGCCGTTCCGTGGGGCGCAAAGCCGATCGTTGACCCGAAGTACATCGCCCCCGAGACGGTGGAGGTTTAAGCCCATCGTTCCAATACAACCCCAAAAGGTCGCGGAATTTCTTCCGCGACCTTTTGGGGTGTTTCAGATTTGCACTTTGCGAGGTCTTAGTCTTTCTTCTCTTTTGCAAGAACGATGTTTGCCACGATGCCGAGGATCAGTGCGCAGGCAACTTCGGTCAAAGTTACCTTACCGAAGGTCAGCGTCATGCCGCCGATACCGGCAATCAGAATCACGGAAGTCACGAACAGGTTGCGGTTTTCGCCGAGGTCGACCGTCTGAATCATTTTCAGACCCGAGACCGCAATGAAGCCGTAGAGTGCGACGCACACACCGCCCATCACGCAGGGAGGAATCGATGCGAGAAAGGCAACGAAGGGGGAGAAGAAGGAGATGATGATGCAGAGGATTGCCGCAAGTCCAATGGTGCTGGACGATGCGTTACCTGTGATTGCCACGCAACCGACCGATTCGCCGTAGGTGGTATTCGGGCAACCGCCGAAGAACGCGCCTGCCATGGAGCCGACGCCGTCACCGAGCAGGGTGCGATGCAGACCGGGATTCTCAAGCAGATCGCTTCCGATAATCGAGGAAAGGTTCTTGTGGTCGGCAATGTGTTCCGCAAAGACCACGAACGCAACAGGGACATAGGCAACCGCAAGAGTTCCGATGTAGGCGGGATTGTCTTTCAGCGCGGAGAATCCTCCGTCAAATGCGGTCAGGAAGGTGAAGTCGGGGAGTGCGATAAAGGTCTTGACGCTCACGCCGCCGTCCGCCAGCGCTTTGAATGCGTCGAAACTGATGACTTTCAGCGCATTTACATCAGTCGCAGTTCCGATCAGTGTGAAGATCAGGGCAACCGCGTAACCTGCAAGAATACCGATGATGAACGGGATCAGCTTGAGCTGCTTGGAACCGTAGGTGGAGGTCAGCATGGTAACAAACAGAGTAACCAGACCGCACACGATGGCAACCTTTCCGTTTCCACCGACCGAACCGTTGGTGGTCAAATCGGAGATCGCGTTTTTCGCAAGCGACAGACCGATGATTGCAACGGTAGGGCCGATTACAACCGCAGGCATCAGTTTATTGATCCATTTGACGCCGACTTTCTTTACCACCAGTGCAATGACCACATACACAAGTCCTGCGAAGAGAGCGCCGATGATCAGACCGAGGTAGCCGAGGCTCATGGACGCCGCACCGGCGAATGCCGCCGACATGGATCCGATGAATGCAAAGGAAGAACCGAGGAACACGGGACTTCTGAATTGGGTGAAGAGCAGATACACGATGGTTCCCACGCCGGCACCGAACAGCGCCGCAGCGGCAGTCATACCGTTTCCGACGATTGCCGGTACCGCGATGGTTGCCGCCATGATCGCCAATACCTGTTGGAACGCGTAGACGAGATTCTGTCTGAACTTCGGTCGTTCATTTACCTTGTAGATGAGCTGCATTGTTTGATCCTCCCGAATCATTTTATTTATCCGCACGGTCGGTGACCGCAAAGACCAAAAGAAAAAGCTGTCGGGGAACACGGATGCCAAAAAAGCAAGGGTTCGCCGGCAGGCTACAGGTACAGCAACAAAAGGTACGAAGGGTATTCAGTTCTGTCACATACGCATCTGCCGTTTGTGTTCCGCCCGTAAGTATACCATATTTTCCGCGTTTTGTAAACCCCTTTTTCAAAAAAAAATCACATTCCCGTCAATTTATCCTTTTTTTACAATTTACGAGTCGAAAAAGAGAAAAGAAACGGTTATTCCGACGGATCGGGTCGGGAGTGCTTGACTTTTGCCGTCGGATGTGCTATAATGAGAACTCGGAAAGAAAGCGGGTGGCTTATGAAATCTTCTGTATCGCCGTATCGGTATCGGAACGGCTTGCGCGACGGGATGCCGATCGGGCTTGGTTATTTTTCGGTTTCGTTCGGCTTCGGCATTTCTGCCGTGGGGCAGGGTCTGCGGGCATTGGAGGCAGTTCTCATCTCCATGACGAATCTGACTTCTGCGGGGCAGGTTGCGGGCGTTGCGGTGATTGCCGCAGGCGGAACTGTAATCGAAATGATTCTGACCCAGTTGGTCATCAATCTGCGATACGCGCTGATGGGGATTTCCATCACCCAACGGTTGGACGACCGTGCAAAACCGATCTGGAAGCGGATGTTGCTTTGCAATGCATTGACGGATGAAATTTACGCGGTTGTCATGACAAAGCCCGATTCCGTCGGTTCGTCCTACATCCGGGGCGTGCTGACCGTTCCGTACCTCGGTTGGACATGCGGCACACTGCTCGGCGCAGTGCTCGGTGCGATTCTGCCCGCGCGGTTGGAAGCGGCGCTCGGAATTATGCTCTACGCGATGTTTCTGGCAATCATCGTGCCGCCCATGCGGCGGGAACGGGGCATTTGTCTTGTGGTTGCGTTGGCGGCGGGCTTCCGTTGTCTGATGACCTATATTCCGCCGTTGTCCCGCATTTCGGAGGGCTTTGCCATCATTCTTTGCGCTGTGCCTGCGGCGCTGATCGTCTCGGCATTCTGCCCGACCGCGGAGGAGAAAGTCCATGATTCCAACTGAACATCTTGTGCTTGGCGTCGCAATGGCGCTGACAACCTACCTGATCCGAATGCTTCCGATGACCCTGTTCCGTCGGGAAATCAAAACGCGTTTTGCAAAGCGTTTCTTTCATTATATCCCGTATGCGGTGCTTGCGGCAATGCTGATTCCCGCTGTGTTTTCGTCCACGGGAACACTTCTCACCGCCGTTGCGGGCATCGCGGTGGGGCTGGCGCTGTCGCTTTTCAATCAGCCGCTGATCGTAGTGGCGTTGGCTTCCGCGCTGACTGCGTATCTTGTCTCGTTTCTCGTGTTCTAAAACCGGATTTCCTCCCATATACTGTACCAACATCGGATCAGTTATGGGAGGTTTTTGTATGCCTGATTATTCCATCTATAAGGACATTGCCGAGCGGACAGGCGGCGACATTTACGTCGGTGTGGTCGGACCGGTTCGCAGTGGAAAATCCACATTCATCAAGAGGTTCATGGAGGCGGTGGTTCTGCCGAACATCGGCACAGGCTACTCCCGTGACCGCGCAAGAGACGAACTCCCGCAGTCGGCGGCGGGAAAAACGGTCATGACGACCGAGCCGAAATTTATCCCCGAGGAGGCAGTTCCCGTCACATTGGACGGAAACGCCGCTCTGCGCGTGCGGATGATTGACTGCGTGGGATATCTTGTTCCCGAGGCGATGGGAGCATTGGAGAACGGTCAGCCCCGCATGGTGCGCACGCCGTGGCAGGAAGACCCCATGCCCTTTGCCGAAGCCGCCGAAATGGGAACGAAAAAGGTTATCACCGAGCATTCGACCATCGGAATGTTGGTTACGACCGACGGAACGATCGGCGAAATCCCGCGCGCTTCCTATGTGGAGGCGGAAGAGCGCATTGTGCGCGAGTTGAAGGAGATCGGCAAGCCGTTTGCCGTGGTTCTCAACTCCGCCGACCCTGCGGGCGAGGCGGCGCACACATTGGCGCATGAGTTGGAGGAAAAATATGCTGTTCCCGTGGCGCTTGTCAACTGTCTGGAGTTGGACGCGGAGGACATCCGCCAGATTCTCGGTCTGGTTCTGGAGGAATTCCCGGTTTGCGAGGTGACGGTGAAGCTGCCCGCATGGACAACCGCGCTGAACGCCACGCACCGCATCCGCACTTCGCTCACAGGTTCGCTCTGCACCTGCGCGGGGAATGTGACCCGCATGGGAGACGTCCGCGCGGCATATGAAGCGCTGGCGGAGAACGAGTATGTGGGGAGCGTTGCGGTCGACCGTTTGGACATGGGCACGGGCAAGGCGGAGATTTCCATCGGGTTGCGGGACGGACTGTACTATGAGGTCATCAGCGAGATGACGGGACTGACGATTGACGGCGAGTGCGCGCTGATTGAGCAGCTTCGCGAACTGGCACAGACGAAGAAGCAATACGACCGCGTTGCCGAGGCGCTCCGTCAGGTCAACGAAGGCGGCTACGGAATTGTGATGCCCGAGGTGGAGGATCTTCGTCTGGAAGAGCCGAAGATCGTCAAGCAGGCGGGCGGCTACGGTGTGAAGCTACGCGCGGCGGCGCAGTCCATACACATGATCCGCGCGAACATTGAGACCGAGATCAGCCCGATGGTTGGAACAGAACAGCAGTCCGAGGACATGGTGAAGTATCTGCTGAAGGAGTTTGAAGAAGACCCGCGCAGCATCTGGGGGTCGAATATGTTCGGAAAATCGCTTTACGAGTTGGTCAACGAGGGCTTGCACACCAAACTGGAGCATATGCCCGAGGAATCGCGCAAAAAGCTTTCTGAGACGTTGGAACGCATCATCAACGAGGGCAGCAACGGTTTGATCTGCATTCTGCTCTGATCGCGTCTCCCGCTGTGTTTTCCCCACACCTTGACAAAATCCGTCGTTGGGTGTATAATAGGGGAGAGAACACAGCGGGAGATGATTTTTTATGGCACATCCGTTCCGACATTTCCGAACCATTACAAAGCACCGCCACAAGGTGATTGCGCACTGTTTCCGTGCGGGCATCGGTTGGCAGGGGCTATTTCACGATCTTTCCAAGTATTCGCCAACCGAATTTTGGGCGGGCGCGAAGTACTATCAGGGAACTCGCAGTCCGAACGAGCGGGAGCGCGAGGAAAAGGGCTATTCTGCGGCGTGGATGCACCACAAGGGTCGGAATCGGCATCATTTTGAGTACTGGACGGATCTGAACATGCAGACCAAGCTATATGAGCCTGTGAAAATGCCGGTTCGTTATGTGAAAGAGATGTTTTGCGACCGTGTTGCGGCGAGCAAGATTTACCAAGGCAAGAATTACGTCGACTCGCACCCTTTGGAATACTTTTTACGCGGCAACGCGCGCCAAAAGATGCACCCCGAAACCGCCGACCTTCTGGAGCGCTGGCTTCGCCTTCTCTCCGACAGCGGCGAGCGCGAGGCGTTTCGCCACATTCGCTCGGTGAAGGGGTATTAAGACCTTGGGACTCTGTCCCAAGCCCTGCTTAGGGGACTTCTTAAGGAGAAGT
>CAVGEJ010000002.1:0-70263 GCA_963628215.1 Eubacterium sp. CAG:180 | reverse complement strand
CTTTGAAATCACTGTCGCTTCCGAAGAAACGATGGTAATTCTTTCCTGCCTTGCTGGACTAATCTATCGCTTATGAAAACAGTCTCTCACTCGGAGACATTCCGACAATGCGGCGGAATGTGCGGAAAAAGAACGTGTAGTGATTGAATCCGGAAAATTCACAGACCTCGGTCAGATTATGATTCCCGTCACGGATCAGGCTTTGCGCACGGTTGATTTTATACTGCGTGCAGAAGTCCGAAACCGAGGTGCCGACCAGACGGTGGAACATCTGCGAATAATAGTTTTTGCTGTAGTTGAAGTGCGCGGCAATGTTCTCCAGCGTAATCTGGGAAGGATTGATTCTGCCGATATAGTCGAGCACTTCCTTCAGGAAACGATCCGTCTGCGTTTGGTGCGTGCTGGTGCTGGGGTCACTCGGAATGCCGAGCAGCGCGAACAGCCGGAAGATATCCGCCGCAAGGAGCGGCGTGTTGCCTGCATTTTCCGTGGCTACCAGCTCGGCAAGAATCTCCTGCATTTTTTGATTCTCGCCGGCGGGGAAGAAGCGCGGATATACCTTTTTGCCTGTAAAAACTGCGGTCAGCCGGTCTGCCAGCTGTTTGCAGGGGAACTGCAGCAGCTTGTCCGAATCAAAGATAAAAAAATAAAAGGAAGCGTTTGGGAAATCCGGCAGAAGCACGCCCTCGTGCGATTCAAACGGATTGATAAACAGAATATCCCCCTGGGACAGCGGGGTGGCAGACCCGTCAACGGTAAACAGGATCTTTCCGTCGGTCAGCCAAATCATTTCCGGCTCACGGTGCAGAGCAAACGCACAGTTGCCGGATACAATTCCGTGCAGTTCCGTATAGGTTATGGTGAATAACTCCGCGCGTCGGATTTCCATTCGATTTGAATCTGCCATGAATGCCTCCTGTTCGTTTTTACGGCTTAATCATATCAAAAAAGAAAGGCAAAGTCAATGCCAGAACCGCAAAAGCGGATGATAGTTCATGTAGAACAGAACATTGTGCATTGCTTTTGGAAATTCCTAGTGCTACAATATAGGTGTAATTTGTTCTGGTTGATTTGCACAGAAAATCGGGAGCTGTTAGGGGAGGACGGCAAAAAGCACACAATC
Source organism: Eubacterium sp. CAG:180 (assembly GCA_963628215.1). Classification (GTDB taxonomy): domain Bacteria; phylum Bacillota; class Clostridia; order Oscillospirales; family CAG-272; genus UMGS1865. The sequence goes on along the minus strand of CAVGEJ010000002.1, from coordinate 69,140 downwards.
GTACATGTTTGCGGGAAGATAATTCATTGCGTTTTGAACGCGGTTGCGCTATACTGTGGGTAAGACACGGTTTGGCTGTTCTGTACACAATTCTTTTGTCCGGACGAAAGAATTTGTGCAAACGGCGTCGGTCAACAAATATAAGGAGGAAAGATATGAAACAAACCAACAAATTGCTCTGTCTGCTTTGCCTGTTGCTCTGCTTTGCCACGGTGTTGATCTCCTGCGGGAAGGATCCGTCACCGGAGCCCGGCAGCGAAAGCGACAGTGCAACCAACACCGAGCCTGCAACCGATGACGGGCTGGACGAAAACGGCTATCTGCGCGATACGCTCCCGGCACTGGACTATGACAATGAGACGATCTCCATTCTCTGCTGGAAGGCGGAGAACCCGGAATTTGATGCCAGCGGCTTGAGCGGGGATGCCGTTGAAAGTGCGGTCTACAGTAAAAACAAGCTGGTGGAAAAGCGGTTGAATGTGGCACTTCGTTTCACCGAGGAATCGCTGGACACCTACAACCAAACGCTGGATACCTCTAAAATGGGCGGTATCTACTGGGATGTGATTGCGGCAAAGACGCAGAATGCCTCAATTGCTACAACTGACGGACATTTTCTTCCCTTGAATCAGATTCAGAACAGCTATATTGATCCCGCAGCGCCGTGGTGGTCGCAGCAACTGGTGGAAAAGATTGAAATCAACAACAAGCTTTTCTTCATGACCGGCGATATTTCCACCAACCTGGTGCAGATGATCTACAGTGTGTGGTTTAATCAGAAGCTGATCGATGACATTGAAGGGCTGACATCTCCTTATGAACTGGTAGAGCGGAATGAGTGGACGATTACCAAAATGATGGAGATGTGCGTAGACGCGTATACGGATACCGAGAACGTTGATGACAAGGTGGGGGTTTCCTCCGGCGATCAGTTGGGGCTGGTATCCTATTATTATGACGTTCCGGCACTCCTGCACGGATGCGGCGTTTCGATTATCGAAAAGAATGAGGTTGGAAAGATGGTGGTTTCCTCGGCGTTCAAGGGACAGCGCGCACAGGATATTATCGACTATATTTCCGCAAAGATTCACCAGAGCTCGTTCATTGGGGATGAGAGCAAATGGGGCGACGCGAATTTCACCGGTTCCTTTGTTAGCGGGCGGTCACTCTTTACTGTTGCACAGAGCGGCGCTGCGATTAAGATGTTCGCAGATGCGACATTTACTTTTGGCGTTGTTCCCTGCCCGAAATACGACAGCGACCAGGCCTCCTATTACGGCGCTGTCCGCCAGCCGATTACCATGTACGGTATTATGAACAACACGCCGGAGAATCGGATTATGATGGATACTGCGGTCTTAGAGGCGCTTGCAAGTGCCTGCTACCGTACCTCTACGCCGGTGATTTTTGAGACAACCATGAAGGCGGCGAAGTCCACCTCCCCGGAAATGATGGATATGCTGAACCTGATTCGTGACACCGCGTATTTTGACATTGGCAGAGTATTTGGCAAATCCCTAAACGGTATCTGCGACCAGCCCGGCTACGCCATGCGCGACAACACGCCGTGGAAGATTTACATCGATAAAAAAATCCCCGCTGTGGAGGAGAAAATCGCAACCCTGTTTGACGGCATCTGAACCGATGCGGTAGCGTTTACCGCCGGAAATAAAAACAAAAAGGAGACAAACGAAATGAAACGCAAGACCCTGTTCAAACGACTGATCGCGCTCGGACTGACCGCGGTTTTGTCACTCCCCGCAATGGTTGCGGTACACGCCGAGGGCGAGGCGGATACAGCATCCGTGGCACCTGTTGCGGCAAACCTTGTCGGCAAGACCGTCACCATTGACGGCGTGCGCGGCGAGGACGAGGGCTGGACGGCAGAACCGACCCTGACAATTGATTCCGTAAAAAATGTCGGGGCACTGAAAATGTGGCTCGGAACGGACGGAACCAGCCTGTATGCATACATGGAAATTCAGCACGGGAAAACCAGCGATCGCAGACTTCTGGAGGCGCAGTTTGATTTTGTCAATTCGCACGATGAAACCAATGAGGATGGTACGGCAAAATGGACGAAGGATACCTACCGCCAGATGCTTGGCAAAGAGCTGACCGGCGCAAAATCCGCATGGTTGCAGTTTGATCTTAAGGTTAAGGAGGAAGCATGCTATACAGCGCGGCAATATAAGAGGGCAGCCTTTGAAGAAGGTTCTATTGATCCTTCCAATGGGTACAGCTTTTTGAGAGACCGGACAGACGACTGGAAACTCGTTTCCAATGATTGTGCGATTGTAGAGTTTAAGATTGATCTGCCACAGTATATTCGTGATGGTTTAAAGGACGGTACCTATACCATTGGTGCGGGAGGTGCGTACTGCTGGGGCTGGAATCATACACAGCATGATACGGCGGTGCATGGAACCTTCCCGAATAAAGACGGAAACGGTACAACGGAAGTTCTGGAGCCCGCACTCCTTCCCGATGTCATTCTTCCCTGCACCAGCGCATCGGTTGGTCAACTGCTCGGTACACAGACGGCAGACATGGATGAAACTTACGGTATTCGCTTCCTGGCTACCACCGATAACAAAACCGATTACAGCGCCTATGAATCGGTCGGCTTTGACTTCACTCTGGCGGGCAAGACCAAAAAGGTGGAAAAGCCCTGCGAATTCGTTTATGATTCCGTGACCGCCGATTACGGCGCAACTATGGTGACTGCAAAGGACCACGGCGCAAACTACATCTATGCCTGCACGATTGAAGGGCTCGCCAAGACCGGAACCTACACCTTTACCGTGACGCCCTGGACGCTTGCCAAGGGCGAGGGAGCGGAAAAGGTTTACGGAACGGCTTATACGGTTGTTTACACGGATGGCGTGTTCGTCAGCGCCACGTCGGTTGCCGCAAACTGAGAAAGGACGGTAGAAAGTAATGAAAAAAAGCTATCAGAATCCTGCCATGACCATGGTTACAATGGAATTTGCCGATGTTTTGACCGCCTCCGTACAGCACGCCGCCAAGGGTTGGGGAGATACGTTCAACATTTCGGAATTTGAGGATCAGATTTCTTGAAACGCCTGATTCTTTGCCTGCTCGCCGTGCTGAGTCTTCTCGGCACGGCGAGTAGCTGTAAAAACGATCCGATTACACCGTCGGACAGCGGAACGGACGGTTCCGAAACCGAAAGTGAATCCGAAACCGGCGCAAACACCGAGCCTGCGCCCGCCGAGCCTGCACTGGAGCTTGTGCGGAATGGGAAAAGCGACTACACCATTGTTCTTGCGCGGTCGCTGATGTCCTCTGCCGATGTTTCGGCGGCAGTGGAGGCTCTGCGCACGCGGGTCAAGACTGACCATGGCGCAGAGCTGCCGGTCTACAACGATGCCGTGTGGCAGGGGAGTGCGGACAAACCGCTGATTCTGGTCGGGGATACGTCCCTGGCGGATACCTCCGACCTCAAAGCCTCTATGCGCGAGGGAAAATACTGGGTCGGTGTGCGGGGGCAGAATATCCTGCTCTACGGCGAGAAGCCGGAAGCGGTTGTCAAAGCGCTTTCCTATTTTACAAACAAAATTATCAGCCCGCAATGGAAGGACAAGGGCAATCTGCGCGTTGCGCTGTCGCTTGCCCATTGGGGCTTGGGGGATTTTACTATGGATACCATTACCTGCGGTGGCGCGGAGCTGCGCGATTTTCAGATTGTTGAGCCTGCAAATGCCACCATATCGGAGGACTATGCCGCCCATGACATCCGGTGCTATTTTGCCTACCAGTATGGCTACGCGCTGAAGCTGGTCAAGGACACCGATGCGCGGCAGGAGCACGAAATTCTCATCACCAAGAGCACGGACAGCACGAAATACACGGTGTCGATTGCGGAAGGAAAGATTACGGTGGAGGCAGACGGAATGTTCGGCTTTGACTCTGCATGGAACTACCTGCGCGACACGGTTTTTCCCGCCGCGAAAACAGAGGAGGAAGGCGTTTATCGGCTTCCCGATACGCTGACCCACACCGGGGATGCGATGGAATCTGCCGATGACGCATCGTCGGTTCCGCTGGATGGCGATGAACGCGTGATGTTCTACAATGTCTCAGGGCATAATCCCAGAATCGAAACCGCAACCCGCTTGCGGCTCCAACTGGAAATTTTCCGTTCTTACCGTCCCGGTGTGCTGGGATTTCAGGAATTCCATCCGATCTCGCATTCCAACGGTTTTGAAAGCGGATTGGCGGGGCTTGGCTATGTTGCGGCACCGTTCGTCCTGCCAAAGGAGAACACGCGCAATAACAATTATGCACCCATCTATTATTTGGCGTCCCGCTATGTCTGCCTCGACAGTGGCTACCGGCTTTATAAGGGCAAAAACGATGCCAGTTCCAAGGGCTTGACTTGGGCGGTGCTGGAGAACAAGGAAACCGGAAAGCGGTTCGCCGTGATTACCACGCACTATTGGTGGGAGTGGAACGACTCGCAGGACACGGTGGTTCGTCAGAACAACTCCCTGGAGCTATACGATACAACGATGCAGATCCGTGAGAAGTATCCGGATATTGCCGTGATTGCCGGTGGTGACCTTAATCACGACTATGTGGAAGCCGAGGGCAACCCGGTGTATCTGCTGGAGCAGAAGGGCTTTTCCCATGCCTTCAAGGTGGCAAAACGTAAGGATGACCGCGCCGCACGCATCGGTTATCCGCAGGTCTTTGACGAAACCTATCAGGCATATACCGTGTGGAAAAAGCCGGGCAATACCTATTTTGCCGGCAGAGCCATTGACCATGCGCTGGTGATGGGCGATGTGACCGTCAACAACTATCACCGTATTCTTGACCGCTACGCGCTTCTCACATCCGATCACGCCCCACATTTTGTAGATGTGACGCTGCCGTGAGATTGGTTTATTCCTGCCTGACATAGTTGGAGTTTTCATCTGTTGCATCGTTTTTCTTCCGTTCAAAAAGGAAGTGCGGTGCAATGGATGAGGGGCGATTGTTGCACCGATTTAGAATAATATTCTATTGTTTCAGCTAACAGATGTGGCTGTGAATTTCCGAATGGATTTTCACAGCCACTATTTTTGTGCCTTTTTCAGCCGGTTATCTTCCTATAATTATGAATGATAAGCAAATCCGGAATAGCTCTACCAAAGTCCTGTTCTGATTGCCTTACCTGCCATACACACATACAAGCCTGTTCCGGCTTTGCGGAATGGGCTTTTTATGTAATCTGACTATTGGCTGACCTATATAGCAAAATACCCGTAATCTCCGCTTTTGGTGCTTTTATAAATCAAAAAAGGAGATTACAGCGTGAAAAGCAAATGGATTACCCTAATTGATAAGAACGGTGGAGCGAGACACAAAAATATTATTGGAAATGACGAAAAATATTTTTGGAATTTGTTGCGTGAAGTACAACAGATAAATGTTACAATGTTGCCATCAAACAGGAAAGGAGGATGGCGATGACAGCCGCAGAGCGCAGAATACAGGTTTTGGATGTATTGCTTGCCAAACGAAAGACAACAACTTCAGCTTTGGCAAACGAATTTCATGTTTCACGCTTTGCGGTCATGCGTGACATTCGGGTATTGTCGATTGTCCATCCGATTTTTACGGTAACCGGTCCTGGCGGTGGAGTGTACATCGCTGACGGCTACCGTTTGGGCATGAAATACCTGACCGACATCCAAACTGACTTGCTTGAAAGACTTTCCGAGACGCTGTGCGGGGATGATCTTGCTACCATGCAGGGGATTCTGAAAACATTCAGGCGACCGACTGCGTAACGAAAAGCCATTCCAAAACTGAATACCATTTCATCAGCACATTACCGGTCCTGTCTGCGATGAGCGGACAAGCCAAGTCCGAAAGGCGCGCCATGATCTCCCTTGCTACAATGGAGGGAGCGATTCAGCGATACTTCGGGTGAAACGGAGCTGCACTCCGTGGAGGGCGATAACAGGGACGCGGGACAATGATACTTTTGTAGCCGAAAGGCGCAACCGGCGGAGTACCCGGCGGAGGTGAGATTCCTATGGAGCGGATTCGCAATCCGCCGCTGATGAACTTCCCTGATACCGGGGGCGTCGCGGACAAATACGGTGTCAGCCGGATTTCCGGGGCAAAAGGCACACCTCACCCAAACATAGAGGAAACCTTCCGGAAATCCGGATACATAAAAACGCAAGGAGGATTGTGGCATGGAAAAGAAACAGCATCACTTTGAACTCCGATTGAGCCGTTCGGAGAACCGAATGCTTCACGCGAATGCCAGAGCCGCAGGGATGTATTGTTCGGATTACTTACGGATGCTCATCAAAGGCTTTGTCCCGAAACCGGCACCGCGAGCGGAATTTTATCTGATCCTGCAACGACTGAACCGATTTGACAATCCGGAAATCCGTGAGATTGGGAGACGGCTACAGGAATTGTTCGTAAACCCGACTCCGATTGATGGCTTACCGCATGGTACAGAGGTAGCGAATGATGAGAAGAATCAAAAGGGGTGAAATCTACTACGCAGACCTCGGAGTGACCGTTGGTTCGGAGCAACGCGGGCTTCGTCCGGTTCTGATTATCCAGAATGACATCGGAAATAAATACAGCCCGACTACGGTTGTCGCACCGGTTACCAGTAAAGTCGGAAAGAAATCGCACCAACCAACCCATGTGCCGATTGTTTGTGACGGGTTGTTTGCCTGTTCGACGGTGCTGTTGGAGCAGATCCGCACGATAGATAAATCCCGCATCCGATGGCGGGTGGGAATAGTAGACGCAGAAACAATGAGAAAGGTGGAAATGGCATTATTAGTCAGCGTCGGAATTGATACCTGATTATTTTGCGCGGCAACTGTGGTACCGTACAGCCCCTGCGGAATACATTATTACAGATGGGAGGGAGGACAGAATGAAGAAACGAAATTTTATCGATTTGGGAGGTATGACATCCGAAATCACGGAGCAGAGCCACGCGGCGTTTATTATCCAATATCAGATTGCGATTCTGTCCTCTTTATTGGAAAGGGGCTTAATCAATCGGTCGCAATATGACCGCTGTGTGGAGTCTGTCGAGCGGCAAGGGACGCGGAAGAGTTCGCACGGTTGACATTCTTTCTGTATTTTGCTATACTGACAGTACGGCAAACGGACTGCCGGGAAAGGAGAATCCAATATGCCTGTATCAGATTATGAACGACTCAATCAGGAACGAAAGATTCCGAAAAACAAACTGCGCGTTGCCGCCTACTGCCGCGTTTCCACCGACCATGAGGATCAGGCGAACTCGTTTGAAAATCAGCAACGGTATTTCCGACAGTATATCGAGCGGCATCCGGACTGGGAACTGTTTGAAGTGTTTGCGGATGAGGGCATTTCCGGAACCAACACGAAAAAGCGAAAAGAGTTCAACCGCATGATTGAATGTGCCAAGAACGGAGATTTTGATTTGATTGTGACCAAGGAAATCTCCCGCTTTGCGCGGAATACGCTTGACAGCATCTTCTACACGCGGGATTTGAAAAAGCATGGCGTTGGCGTGATTTTCATGAATGATAACATCAACACGCTGGATGGAGATGCCGAACTTCGGCTTGCCATTATGTCGTCCATTGCACAGGAGGAGAGCCGAAAGACCTCGGAACGCGTGAAATGGGGGCAGAAGCGGCAGATGGAGCAGGGCGTTGTATTCGGTCGGAGTATGCTGGGGTACGACGTGAAAGACGGAAAGATGACGGTGAATGAGGAGGGCGCCAAGACGGTTCGCCTGATTTACCATAAATTCGTTGACGAGGGGAAAGGGACGCACGTCATTGCAAGGGAACTGCGCGAAGAGGGGATTCTTCCGATGCGAATCAAGGAGTGGAGCAATACCGTGATTCTTCGGGTCATCCGAAATGAGAAATATTGCGGGGATTTGGTCCAGAAAAAGACCTACACGCCGGATTTCCTTTCTCACGAAAAAAAGTACAATCATGGGCAGGAGGAGTTTGTTATCGTTCGGGACCACCATGAGCCTATCATTTCCCGTGAGTTATACGAACGCGCCAATCGGATTCTGAGGGCAAAGGCGCTGTCTCCGCAGGGAAAGGCGAAACACAGCAACCGCTATCTTTTTTCCGGAAAATTGAAATGCGGAATCTGCGGTTCGAGTTATGTGGCACGGTACAAAACCCGAAAGGACGGCAGTATCTACAAAGCATGGCGGTGTCTGGAGGGGGCAAGAAACGGCAGTCCACACACCGATCGGGCAGGGAATTCCGTTGGCTGTTCCGGTGTCAGCATCCGGAATGATGACGCGGTGCATCTGATGTACCTCGTATGCCGGCAACTGAAGATTGACCGCCATAGGATTGCGGAAAATCTCACGAATCAGGTCCTGTCGGTCATTTCTGCGGAGCGGTCCGGTCCGGATGCCGCAGGGATTGCAGAAAAAAGCGATGCTCTTCAGAAAAAGCGCATCGGGTTGATTGAGTTGTATACAGGCGGTGACATCAGTCGGGAGGAGTTTGCCGCACTTCGGGCAAAATATGACGCGGAAATTGCGGAATTGCAGGCGAGATCCGAAAGTCTTGAAAAGCAGCGGGAACTTGCGGAAAAGCAACGGGAACTTGCGGCGGAGATTCGTCGGGCGGTAGAGGAACTGATAGACGGCGTTGAATATGAGGACGCGTTTTACCGGCAGTTGCTTGACAAAATGGTCATTCATGACCGAAACCATGTGGATGTCTACCTGAAATTTCTTCCGGAGAAGTGGAGTTATGCCATTGCAAAGGCATCCGAGACCGCAGAAGTCGCCGATTGCGGCATTGTTGAGACCTCCGTGCCGATATCGGTCAGAAACCCCGCAACGCGGTTGTAGGGCATGGCAAACCGTTGGGAGAGATAGCGCAGTGACGCGCCCAACTCGCCGTCCGGACCGCCGTACTGGCTGATGATGATCTTTGCCGCCCGCGCGTCCGGGTTTTTGATTTTAACCGGAAATTGCAGTCTCTTTTCATATTCCCACATCAGTTTGCCTCGCTTTCCCACGGCATCGGCGCGTCGGTCCAGTTCCACTCGGTTTCGCCGCCCGCGCTGTATGCTTCAATCGGACCGTATTTTGCCGTATAGCTGTCGATCAGTTCCCGCCGCCGTGCGCGGTTCGTTTCGTACATTGCAAGCGCTTCCCGACAGTCGGGGTGCGTGTCAAGAAAGAGGCGAAGTTCATCCATTACGAAGCTGACCTCTCCGATTTGCCCGAACAGTGCGGAGCGTTCGTCGCGGTTGCCCGCGTTGTACAGATTGCCCATCATCTTCCGCCTCCCGCGCAGTAGGGGAGATCGAGGTCGGCAAACAGCGTGCCGTGCCGCAGCGCCTCTCCCGCCGCATACAGATTTTCAAAGCGTTGGCTCGGTACATACGCGATTGCCAACGCGGGGGACAGCGTTTTGTCGGGTTCGGGTTTCCTGCACGGACAGGATGCGCCGCCCGACATGGTTGGAATTGCCTGACCGACGGGCGCTCGGTAGCCCGCCCGGTAGGTGTTGTTCAGATAACCTCTGTTCATACCGTTTTCCTTTCCTCTTGCGGTTCTTGCCGCTGATACCAGTGTATTCGACGTCGGAAAAGATGTGAATACGTCGAAAAAAGCCCCGCTGCCAAACGGCAACGGGGAGAAAGGAGAAGAAATCAGTTTTCAGCGGTATCGGCGCCCTCAACCTCAATCGTCGCGGTGACGATGAAGTTCTTGACGGAGTCGATGACCTTTTCGCATTGGGGCTTGTTGTCATAGGATTCCCCGATGAAGCTCGGCGCAGAGCCGATGTTCTTCAATACATACCGATAGTTGCCGAACTTATCGCGGTCAACAAAGAAGTTTCCGACATAAGCGGCGCGCTTGAAGGATTCCACACCCTTGCGGCAGGCAACCTCGCTTGCATAGTAGCGGCTGGAGTAGAGAATCTGCCCGTTGTTGGCAAGAAGGTAGAAGCTGTATTCGCCGTCCTCTTCCTTGACGATTTCGAATTTGCCCATTTTGACTGCGGCGGCTTCCGCCTTGGCAATCTGTTCCCAGTTCAGGTTGTCCGGTGTGCGCTTGGTGCTCTTGGCGGCTTCAAACGCGGCGATGGACTCGCTGTCGGGCTTATAGCGCGTGATGCGGGAGTTGTTTGCAAAGTTCTTGACCGATTCCGCGCATTTCAGACACTGATCCTTGGTGCTGTAGTTCTCGCCGTAGTACTTGTTGGCAAGGATGAAGCGGAAACGACCGTATTTGTCCTTTTTGATGGCGAATTCGGTGTTCGCAACCATTTTCTTGAAGGTCTTGATGCCGTTGAGCGCGCCGAGCAGGGTGGTAAAACTGGGGCTGTCGAACAGAACCTGCCCGTTGTTGGCAATCAGATAGAAGTGATAGCCGTCAACTTCCAGATTGAACTCGTATTTACCGACAGCCTTTGCGCCGTTTGCGGCGATCTCGGCTTCTGCGGCGGCAATGGCTTCGTCAAACGCGATGCGGATGTCCTCTTCGGTGGTCACAAAGAAGGGGCGACCGACCTGACGGACAGGGGTAGACGATGTACGGACTGCGGCGGGCGCTTTGGAAGCGGCAGGCTTTGCGGCGGTCGTTTTGGGCGCGGCAGTCGTTTTCTTTGCTGCAGTTGCAGGCGCGGCGGTCGGCTTCTTCGGAACGATAGTTTCCGCAGAGGTCGACTTGGCAGGCGCTTTTGCGGCGGGTTTTGCGGCGGTCGGCTTCTTTGCGGCAGGCTTCGTCGCAGGCTTTTTAGCCGCCTTTTCGGGCGCTTTTTCGGACGCCTTTTCCGCTACCGTCGCGGATACGGCAGGAGCGGTTTTCGGTGCTTCGGCAACTGCCTCGGGCGGTTGGGCGACAGGCTCTTCCTTCTTGACCTCCGGTGTTACCGGCTCGGCAGACGATGCCTGCTCATTCTTTTTCTTGTCTTTTCTGAACAGCTTGAACAATCCCATAATACACCCTCCATGCAATAAACATTCTGCTTTAATTGTAGCACAATTTTTGCGTTTTGTCAACCGTTTTGTGGAATTTTCTTGCCCGAAAAGCAGAAAAAGCGGGGGATTGCCCCCACTTTTCCTTTGTTTCCTTATTTTCCGAAATAGCGCTTCAGCAGACCCGCAAACGCTCTGCCGTGGCGCGCCTCGTCCTTTGCCATTTCATGCACGGTGTCGTGGATCGCGTCCAGATTTGCCGCCTTCGCCATCTTTGCAAGTTCAAACTTGCCGGCGGTTGCGCCGTTCTCTGCCGCAACGCGGACGGACAGATTCTTTTCGGTGGAATCACTGACGCATTCGCCGAGCAGTTCCGCAAACTTTGCCGCGTGCTCCGCCTCTTCCAGTGCGGCTTCCTTCCAGTAATGCGCGATCTCGGGGTAGCCCTCTCTTGCCGCAACGCGGGACATGGCAAGGTACATACCAACTTCGGTGCACTCGCCCTGGAAGTTTGCGCGCAGACCCTCAACGATTTCTGCGGGCGCGTCCTTTGCAATGCCCACAACGTGTTCGGTAGCCCAAGTCACGCCCTCTTCCACAACTTCTTCGAACTTATCGCCCGACGCATGGCAGAGCGGGCAGCTCTCGGGTCTGGTTTCGGATTCAACGATTTCTCCGCAAATTGTGCATCTCCATTTTTTCATGACAGTGTTTCCTTTCTACTTTCAGATTCTTTTTGTTTTTGATTTTGACAGCGCTTCCGACATTCCGCACGGCAGCAATGCTTGGTGGGGCAGTCGTTCCCGGCTGATTTGGGACAGTTTTTTCCGATCTCACAAACCACGCAACTGCTTCCGCGCAACTCCAACCGGTTGCCGTTTACCAACATCCGCGCAAGCTTTTCGTGCGCCGAGGCAAGCAGTTCGGTAACGGTGGGGCGGGAGATCAGCATTTGTCTTGCCGTCTCCTCCTGCGAGAAGTGCTCCAGATCGTGCAGACGGATGACTTCGTATTCGTCAAAGCACATCACCTGCGCGTCGGCTTCCGCCTGTTCGGTCGGTGAGAAGTCGCGGAAGCAGGGCAGGGCGCAGATGACGCGTTCCTTTTTCGGTCTTGCCATTGTCTGTTCTGCCTCCTTTCCTTTGACGCTTTTATTATAGCACGGTTTCCGTCATATGTCAATAACTTTTTGAAAATTTCCGAAAAAATTTTTGTGGGAGAATTTCGTGAAAAGCGGTTGACAGGAAGCGGTTTTTGCGGTAAAATATAGGTAGAGCATTTTTTCACGGAGGAAGTCCATGAACCAAAAAAATCCGATGACTCCGGAGCGCGACCGGAATACCAAGCCGCGCACGGGGAACGCGCCGCCGCAGGACAGGCAGTCGATCTATATGGGGCGGGTCGACGATATTCCCGAAGAGCCGCAGCTGCGCCGCCGCCCCGAATCGTTGGCGGAGGAAGAGCGGCGCGCGGGAATTGCGACCGTTGTATTTTCCGTAACCGTTGCGGCGGTTGCGCTGTTGGTCTGCCTGTTGGTGGCGGTGATGACCGTTCGGACGGCGTTGCCGTCGCACGGAAACGCCAAGCCGGACGGGACGAACGCGGGGACAACCGAGCCGACCCCGTCCGACCCGGGCGCAATTCTGTTCACCCCCGGCGCGGCTGTTTTGCCGAAGAGCGGTTCGAACACAAAGAGTATCGGTGAAATCAGTTCAGGTTATGCGGTTCTGATCGACGCGGAAACAGGAGAAATCCTCGCAGGGAAGGACGCGGACAAGCGTTTCTCTCCCGCTTCCATGACAAAGGTCATGACCCTGTTGGTGGCTTGCGAAAATCTGAAAACAGGCGATCTGACGCAGGACGTGACCAACACGGAAGAAATTCATAACTATGTCCGTGCGGGGAAATACCGCGGTCTGACGATACACTGGGCGGATGTCGGAGACGGCGCGGATCTGTTGGAGCAGTTGTACGGGATCGGCGTGGTCTCGGCGGCGGACTGCGTGATGATGGTGGCTTCCTACATCTGTAAAAAGGCTACGCCAGCCGAGAACGAAGCCGCTTTTGTTGACCTGATGAACGCCGAGGTTGAGAAAATGGGATTGCAGAACACGCATTTTGACAATCCGGTCGGATATGACAGCGAAAACAACTATTCAACCGCTTCGGACATGGCGGCAATCATGATGCGCGCCCTGCAATGCGAACTGATCCGCCAGATTCTTTCCACCCCGTCGCGCGATTTCAGCGCGTTTGGCTATAATAAGAACGGAGATTTTGTCCCGGCGTATAACAGTCATTTTTACAGTACGCTGTTCAATGTGAACGGATCGGGACGGATTGCCGCATACGAGAAAAAGTACGGAACGTTCAAGCTTGCTTCGCTGTCGCTCGGCGGCGGAAAGACCGGAACGCTCGGCTCAGGTTCGAATTACGTGTATTCGCTTGTCAGCTTTGCCCAGACCGCAGATAAAAGCAAAACCTACATTTGCGTGACGGGAGAAACAAGCGGCGGGGCGGAAGTCATGAAGGACGCAAAAACGATCTACGACAATTACATCAACTGAAAAAACGAAAAAGCCGCCGCGGGAAAAATCCTGCGGCGGTTTTCTCTCTTTCGCATATACTGTTGGGGAGTAAGCGTCGAAAGGAGAGAGTTTAGAGGTTATGTTATTGACAAAGCCGTATGACGCGGAACGCGCGGTGGCGTATGCGAGACGTTGGGCGCTTGACCGCAATCCGCTGTTTGTGGACTTCACGGGAAGGGGCGGCAACTGCACGAATTTTGTCTCCCAGTGCGTGCTGGCGGGCAGTTGCGTGATGAACCGAACCCCCGATTATGGGTGGTACTATGTTTCGGATGCGGATCGCGCGCCCGCATGGAGCGGCGTGGAGTATTTTTACGACTTTATGATGGGGACACCCGAGTTTGCCTCGCGCAACGGCGGAGTAGGTCCTTATGCCGCAGAAGTTCCGCGCAGAATGGCAAGGGTAGGGGACGCGGTGCAGTACGCCAACGACGAGGGCGACTGGTATCATACCGTTATCATCAGCAAGATCGAAAACGGGGAGATTTACGTCTGCGCGCAGTCGGACAACGCGCTCGACCGCCCGCTTTCCTCCTATAATTTCGCAACCGCGCGTTTCCTGCATTTCCTCGGCGTTCGCTTTGAGGTGACCGACGACGATTGCTTTGACTATCTCATCAGCGGCGGAGAGGAACTTCCCACCCCGCCCGCGCCGGATTTGCCGCAAGAACCCGAGCCCGAACCAACGCCCGAACCAACACCCGAGCCAACGCCAGAGCCTGAACCGACGCCCGCGCCGCCATCGGATTTTGACCGCCCCGATGTTGTGGAAGGCTCATAAAACACCCGCGCCCGAACGGAAACCGTTCGGGCGCGGGGCATTTTGTATTATTGGATTTCCTGCTCCGTGTCATCAAACAGTTCGCAATCAAAGAATTGGCGGATCGTAATTCCAAGCTCGTCGCATAGCTTTTTGAGCGATACCACTCCCGGATTTTGGCTTTTACGGTTCAGCATACTGTAAACGGTTGACGGCGCAACGCCCGAAAGCATTGCCAACTCATGCACCGCGATTCCTTTTTCCGCACATAACTGTTGAATCCGGATCGCTACCGCGTCTTTTGTTCGCATGCTCTTCTCCACCTTTCAAAAATACGATTGTTTGCCACCGTCCGAATTTCTGCTCCCCGAAAAAGCGCGATAGCCGTACTTTTTTTCAAAATCCGTACCTTCCAAACGACCAAAAACTTTCCCCATGACCCCGCCATTATTCAAAGCGAATCAAATTTTTATTTTGTAAATGGCGGGGTCATGGGGAAAGTTCTGGGAGGGTCAGGGAGGCTTGGAGGGTAGGGGACCCTCTCCGAAAGAGGGTCTCCTGCGCCTCCAAGGTCTTTTCCTCACCCTCAAAACAATTTGTACTTCAAACGGAGGTTGTCGGCAATCATCGCAATGAACTCGCTGTTGGTCGGCTTGCCCCTGCCTTGCTGAATCGTGTAGCCGAAATAGCTGTTCAGCGTGTCCACGTCGCCGCGATCCCACGCAACCTCAATCGCGTGGCGGATTGCACGTTCCACGCGGCTAGTTGTTGTGCTGTACTTCTTTGCAACCGACGGGTAAAGCACCTTCGTCACCGAATTGATGATGTCGCTGTCCTGCACCGTCAGCAGAATTGCCGTCCGCAGGTACTGATACCCTTTGATGTGCGCGGGAACGCCGATTTGGTGAATGATCTGCGTTACCTGCGACTCAATGTCGGGCGTTTTCTCTTCGGCTTTCATGACCGCCACAGAAGCTTCGCGGCTTCGTCTTGACAGAATGCTCTGAATGTGCTCGCAAAGGCTGTTGAGGTTGACCGGTTTCAGCAGGCACAGTTCCGCGCCCGCCTCGGTTGCCTGAATGAACAGGTTCTGGTTCGACACCGACGATACAATAATGAAGATCGGCGTGCCGTCTTTACCGATGCCCGCGCTTCGGCAGCTTCGCAGAACGCCGATGCCATCGAGCTTCGACAGCCAGACGTCCATCAGCACCACGTCGGGGCGATTCCGATTGATCTTCTGCAACGCTTCCTCGCCGTTCACCGCTTCGTCCACGTTCCTGTATCCCATCCGAACCAGTCCCTCGCGCAGATTCGAGCGGCTTGCAGGGCTCTCGTCGGCAATCAACAGCTTTGTTGTGTACTCCATATTCTTTTCCTCCGTATCGGTTTGTTGTCATTTTCTGTACAGTAATATTTTACCATATTTTGTAAGAATTTGCAAGTACTTTTCCTAAAAAATGGTATACAAAAATAACGGCGAAAAGATGTGCACTTTTTACAAATTTTTCCTTTATTTGCTTGCTTTGGAATGCTTGCAGGGCTCTTTGAAGAAATCGGTGAGATCCATTTCCCATCTTCCTTGCGCGTTTCGCTCAAATCCGACGGCTTTGATGAGCGTCTCATTTTCAAATTCCGCGTCAAAAAATGCGCGGTGGACGCCGCAAAGGTCGATAAAATTCAGAGCGGCTCGTCCCATGACGAACAGCGGCTCGAATTCGGGCGTTCCGAGGGGGGCGAAGTCGACGATTCTGCCGCCTTCCGCTCCCATGGTGAACTGGCAGATGCCGCGCAGGTCGCCGTCCACCAATGCCTGATAGGCGAGCATTTCGGTTTTGAACGGGACTCCGCATCTCGCGCACAGCGCTTCCTGCTCGGCTTTCGTTTGTATCGGCAATACTTCCAGCATAGGTGCTTCCTTTCTTTTTTAAGACCTTGGGACTCTGTCCCAAGCTCTGCTTAGGGGACTTCTTAAGGAAGAAGTAACGCTTCGCTACTGGCGGTTGCAAAGCAACCGCCACCCCTAAGAACCTTCAAGACCTTCAACTAAGGGGATTTATGTGTCTATTTTTACGTTGTGCAGATTTTGGCGTAGCCGTTTGCCGTGCTGCTATTTCCGGCTGCTCCCGCACCCAATCCCGTCCAGCGGGATTGGGACGGCTTACGCCTTGCTCCCGCTACCGGATAGAAATGGTAGGAAGTTAGTTGTTAACGGGGGCGGATTGGAATGCGGGGCGCTCCCTGCGGATTGCGCCCCTGTAGAGTGCGTACTCCGTTAAGAATGAGATGTTGTAGGGAACGACCCATGTGTCGTTCCGTTTCGGGTGAAAGAAATGGTAGCGAATCAATCCGTCAGTGTCAGTCTTTCTCCTGCACCAAATATTGAACCTCTTCGGGGGTCAGGTCGCGCCACTTTCCGGTGGGGAGGTCTGTCAGGGTAAGAGAACCGATGGCAATGCGGGTCAGTTCGGTTACGCGCAGACCAACGGCTTCGCACATCCGTCGGATCTGACGGTTTCTGCCCTCGTGCAGTTCCATTTCCAACACGGCGTTGTCAAGGCGGCGCACGCCGACGGGAAGCAGTCGGTAGCCGTCCAGTACCATAGGGGCGCGGAGGGCTTCCAATTGCGTGTTGGTGGGGGCGGGGGAGACGGTCACGCGGTATCGTTTGGCGATTTCATGGCGCGGGTGGGTCAGGTGATTGGCGAACGCGCCGTCATCGGTCAGAAGCAGAAGTCCGTCCGAATCCATATCGAGCCGTCCGACGGGGTAGAGGCGGGTATCGGCGATCCGAACCAGTTCGGTCACGTTCCGCCGTCCCTTTTCGTCCTTTGCCGTGCAGACGTAGCCGCGCGGTTTATTAAGGAGGATATAGCGGTAGGGCTTGTCCACGCGGGGGAGGATGGGTTTGCCGTTCCACTCCACGCGGTCGATTCCGGGAATCACGCGATCCCCGAGGGCGGCGCGGCATCCGTTGACCCGCACGTGCCCCGCGAGGATTTCCGCCTCGGCGGCGCGACGGGAAAGGACGCCGCAGTCCGAAAAATATTTTTGCAGTCTGATGGCTTCCGTCATGGTTTCATTCCTGTTTGTTCCTTTTGAAAATTCCGCAGAGCCACGCGAAAAAACCGCGTTTTTGCGACGGTTTGCGGTCTGCTTTTTCTCCCGTGACAAGCGGGACGCGCCCGATTTCCTCCTGCTTGCCGTCGCCGTCGAGGTCGCAGGTGAACACGGCATAGCCAACCTCCCTGTCGGGCAGGACGGGGGCATAGAGAAAGTGCGGGGCTTCAACGGTACAGTTCAGCGGCGCGTGACCGATCGGCAGTGCGACGGTCAGGTCGGCGGCATAGTGCAGGGCAACCGAATCCGCCGTTCCGCCCGTAACGGGCAGGTCACAGGCGCGGTCTCCCGTGCCGCAGAGCGTGACGTTCCGGTAGCGCGAAAATCCGTAATCCAGCATGGCGGCATGGTCGCGCCAGTCGTCGGGTGCGTTCAGCGTTACGGCAATGAGCGTGACCCCGTTCCGCTCGGCGGCGGAGACCAGACAGCGCCCGCTCCGTTTGGTAAAGCCGGTTTTGACCCCGATTGCGCCGCTGTAGGATCGCAGAAGGCGATTGTGATTGACGAGCAGGCGCGCGTCCGGATCGTCGCCCTGCGGGATCGTTGCTTTGACCGTTCCCACGATTTTGCGGATCAGCGGGTCGGCAAGCGCCGCGCGGGTGACGGTTGCCAGTTCGCGCGCCGTGGTGTAATGTGCCTCGTCGTCCAGACCGTGCGGGTTGCAGAAGTGCGTGTCGGTCAGCCCCAGCTTTTCCGCCTCGGCGTTCATGAGGTCGGCAAAGCCCGCAATGCTCCCGCCGATGTCAATGGCGATTGCCGCCGCGGCGTCGTTTGCCGATTGCAACAGCAGGGCATACAGCAGGTCGCAAAGCGTCAGTTCCTCGCCCTCGGTAAGGTAGACCGAAGAACCCTCCACGCCAACCGCCTCGCGCGGTATGCAGATCACGCGATCCGGTTCGGCGTTTGCAAGCGCCGTCAGCGCGGTCATGATCTTGGTTGTGCTTGCCATCGGGAGTCGCTTGTCTGCGTCCTTTTCATAGCACACAAGCCCATGCTCGGCATCCATCAGCACCGCGCTCTCTGCCGAAACGGTTGGCGGGCTGACGTTTTTCGTCGGCTCTGCCGCGGCGGAAAGCGGGAAAAGGGAGAGAGACAGGGTCATGACAAGCAGAACGGCAAGGACTTTTTTGCGCATGATAAAACCTCCGGAAAAACATACTGATTCATTCATGTATATTTTTCCGGAGTTCGTTTTATGTCTTGCGGAATCAGTTTTCGTTGCGCGCGGCGTCTACATCGTCAAACAGTTCCTTGAGTCTGCCGACCACCTCGGGCGCACGGTTGAGAATTTCCGCAATCTGTTCCAGCGGACCGACTTCTTCAGGACCTGTAACCGGAAGCATTTCCACTTTGCCGTCCGGATAGGTGACAAGGAAGCCGATGGGGTTGACGGTCACGCCCGTTCCGCCCGCGCCGCCGAAGTTCTTGCGCACCTTCTCCTGCTTTGCGGGGAGATCCAGTCCGCCCGAAGCGAAACCGAGCGAGACTTTGGAGAAGGGGATGATGGTAACGCCGTTGTCAAGTTTGATCGGCTGCCCCGTTACGGTGTCCGCGTCCATGATTTCGCGGATCTGCTGCATAGAATTGTGGATCATCTGCTTGATAGAGCTTTCGTTTTCCATGATAATTGTATCCTTTCACATCTGAGATGATTTTTGATTGGCTTTTTTGGCTTTCCGTTCGGCTTTGCGCCGGATTCGACGAATTGCTTTCTTCTGTGCTTTTTCTTTTTCCTCGGTGTAGCGCCCCCGCATTGCCATTGCGATGCGCAGAGCCGACCACAGGCGAACCGACAGCACAAGATCAATGTCCGCGCCCGCGTCGCCGCCCGCAAAATCGGGGCGGATGTCCACCTCGCCGCGGTAGTGCTCGATCGGGAGGAAATGCTCGTCCATCCAGTTCAGGAGAAGAGACGCGCTTGCGGTGACGCTACCCCAGATCAGCGCGGTCTGCGCCGCGTCGTCGGTTGCTACCACAATGTGCATCCGCAGAGTGCGGAGACGGAGTTTCCCGTTTGCCACGCGGTAGAAGTCCTTGAGCAGGGCAAGGATCATCGAAAGATTCTCCGGCAGGTTGAGCTTGGGGAGATTCGCGGTTTCAGCCGCTTTTTTCTGCTTCTTCAGCCGCTTTTTCTCTGCCCGTTTGATTGCTTTTCGCTGTCGCCGCAACTCGCGCGCCAGTGCGCGGTTCGGATTCCGGCAGAAGCGCTTCGGCTCGCCCGATCCGTCGTCCCGCGGGTACAGGCGGAAACGCAATCCGAGAATCCGCAGGCTGACCCATACGTCCTCGCGGCAGGTCACGCGCAGGCGCGCCATGCCGAACAGCAGAAGCAGGAGAAGCAACAGAAGAATACCGCCGACCGCAATCAGTGCGATCAACCATCCGCTCATGCCATCACGCTCCTTCCGGACGGTCGCCGTCGGCGTTTCCGTCCTCAAAAATCACATTGCCGTCATCGTCTTCCTCAACGGGGCGGTAGTCCTGCGCGTCGGGGGAAAGCGGCTCGTCGCTGTCGGGAAGCGTCTCGCTTCCGAGATCCATTTCGATCTGCCCGGCGTTTTCCGCCTGACTTTGCGCCGCCGCCGAAACGCTGAGCGCTTCGGTCTGCGGCAACTCGTCCAGAGAGTTGATTCCGAATACCCGCAGGAATTTATCGGTTGTAACATAGAGCATCGGTCGCCCCGGGGCTTCCAGTCGCCCGGCGGCTTCAATCAAGCCCTTGTCAATCAGAGAGGTGACCGCATAGGAACTGTCCACGCCGCGCACATCGTCCACAAAGGTTCGCGTTACGGGCTGATTGTAGGCGACCACCGCCAAGGCTTCCATCGTGGAGGCGGAGAGGTTTCCGCCCCGGCGGATGCCGAGCGCTTCTCGGATGTAGGGGGCGTACTTTTCCTTGGTTGCCAGTTGGCAGGCGGTGGGGAATTGCAGAAGCTGAATTCCGTGGAAGGTGTCCTCGGCTTCGAATTTCTTCCCGATCTCCCGCACCATTGCGCGCACGTCCTTGACCGTCAGGGAAAGCACTTCCGCCAACTTGTCGTAGCGCATCGGATGACCCGCCGCGAAGAGGATGGCTTCGATTGCCTGCTCAACTTCCTGCGCGCTGCCGAGCGGTTCGAGCACCGGTTCGGTCTGCTTTTTTTCTTCCATATATATTATTGTCCCTCCTCGGTATGCTTGTCGCGATCCATGCGGACGGCTTCCTTTGCCATATGATCGACAATCTCGTTCATATCCAACCCGAGGTCGTCGAGCATATCCTCGTCCTCTTCGGAAAGGCGATCCTCCAGCATTGCCTCCACGCGTTCTTCCGCGTCAAGGTCGCTGTCGTCGGCGGGGAGCGCTTCCTCGCGCGGCAACAGATCGTCCGCATTCTCTCCGAGCCGTGTGGCTTCCTCTGCGGCAAGCCTGCGTTCTTCGGCGCGTCTGGCGCGTTCCTCCGCCCGCAACCGCTTCTTTTCCTCGAGTTTCCGCTCGCGGATGATGCGGCGCTGTTCGCGGTGCATTTCCGCTTTGGAAGAGAGGGGAATCGGATCTTTGGAGAGTGCCAGAGACGGGCGCTTTTTGCGCTCTTCCTCCTCTTCCTCGGGCGTTTTTTCGTTGACCGAGAAACAGGTGTTTGTTCCGTGCACCGCGTCGAGATACTCGCCCTCGTCGATCAGAATCCTGCGAACCTTCACCAGCTCCAGAATGCCGAGGAAAATGGCAATCAGGTCGGGAAGCGAGACCGCGTCCGAGAGCAATTCCTTCATGCTCGTTTCTTTTTTCTTCTCCATGTGGTGGAGAATGCCGACGATCTTGATTTCCACGGGGACGATCGGCGCTGCGATCATCGGTGCGAAAACCGCTTTTTCCGCCTTCGGTCGGCTTTCGTTGGCGGCAATGATGCGGCGAACCGCAAGACACAGGCTTGTAACCTGTTGGTCGGCAACATAGGTGGTGTCAACCGTCACTTCATCGGTGTCCTTGACCATCCGCCCGCTGTAGATCTTGTAACGTTCCGCCATTTTCTCGGCGGCTTCCTTTGCCTGCTGATAGCGCCGCAGGGCTTCCTGCAGATCCATGCGCGGATCTTTTTCCTCTTCCTGCGGACGGGGGAGCAGCATTTTGCTCTTGATGCGAACCAACTCGCTTGCCATGACGATGAAATCGCCCGTCAGCTCCATGTTCAGATCCTGCGCCGCTTCAATATAAGCGAGGTACTGGTCACAGATCAGAGAGATCGGAATGTCGGTGATATTCACTTTGTTTTTCTGAATCAGCGCGAGCAAGAGATCAAGCGGTCCCTCAAAATCGAACTGCTCCAGTCTGTATGTGACGCTTTCCATGTGTGTACCTCGGAGAAAATCAGACTAACAGATTGAAAATGCCCTGTGCGATCGGGTTTCCGATCAGATTCGGCAATTCGGTTGCGACGTATCCGATGGGGGAGTAGCCGAAATTGGAGAGCACCAACATCACGATCAGAAGCCCGATCATGATCTGCCGCTCGTAGCGCATGACGCCGAAATAGATGCGGTCGGGCAGGAACGCCAGCGCGATGCGCGAGCCGTCAAAGGGCGGAATCGGAATCAGGTTAAAGAGCATGAACATGAAGTTGATCGCCGCCGCGTAGAAGAACGTCTCGCTCAGAATGGAAAGGAAGGTGAGCAACATTCCCGTCAGTCCGAGATAGGCTTGCGCACTGTACAGTCCCCAGAACAGTCCGAACAGCACCGCGTTGACCAGTCCGAGCAACAGGTTTGCCGCAGGACCTGCCGCCGCAGTCAGCGCCATGTCGCGCTTCGGCTTGCGGAAATAGCGGGTGTTGATCGGCACGGGCTTTGCCCAACCGTAACCGAAGATCATCAGAAAGATCAGACCCATCGGGTCAAGATGCTTCAGGGGGTTCAGGGTCAGCCGCCCGAGGTTGCGCGCCGTGGGGTCGCCGCAACGCCACGCGACCCAACCGTGCGCGGTCTCGTGGAGCGAGAGCGCCAGAAGCATGATGGGGAGTGTGAGAAGCAGGGACAGGAGTGCCGAGAGCGGATCGCCGCTGTGAAGAATCGAAAAGAGCATTCGCAAGAATCCTTTCGTTTGAGAAGATTAACAGCTTACAATTTTACGCCCGTTCGATCCGAAATCAACCGCCAGAGGTCTGCTCTGCCTTCTCCTTTTTCGGAGGAGGTGAAGAGGATCGGCGTATCGGTTGGAATCGCGGGATGGCTGTGCAGAAGCGCTTCGGACGCGCGGCGTTCGGTTGCGTTCAGCTTGTCGGCTTTGGTTGCGACCACCACGAACGGAGTTCCCGTTTCGCGCAGGTATCCGAGCATCATTTCATCATCTTTTGTCGGTCCTACGCGGCTGTCGAGAAGCTGAACCACCAGTTTCACAAGATCCGCGTTTTTGTTATTGGTAAAATAGCCGTCGGTCAGCGCCGACCATTGCGCTTTCTCTTCGGGGCGGCGCTTTGCAAAGCCGTAACCCGGCAGATCGACGAAGAACAGCTTGCCGTCAAGGTCGTAGAAGTTGACGGTTACGGTTTTTCCGGGCGCGGAACTGACCCGCGCGAGCGATTTGCGCCCGAGCAGGCAGTTGATCAGCGAACTTTTTCCAACGTTGGAACGCCCCGAAAAGGCAACCTGCGGAATCGGATCGGCAGGAAACTGCCGGGGAGTCCCCGCGCTGATGCGCAGGGTTGTTTTGTTGAGGTTGATCGACATGAGAATTCCTCAATTCTGTGAAAAATGCAACTGCGGAGCGGGCTGTGCGGTCGGGACGTAAATTCCTGCGGCAACCGTCTCCTTGGCTGCTCCGGATTCGGGAATCAGCGCGTTTTGCAGGACTTCCTCCGCCGTGCGGCAGGGGACAAAGACCAACCCTTCGCGCGCCATCGGATCGAGATCCTCCATATCGCGCAGATTTTCGGCGGGAATCAGCACGGTTTTAGCCCCTGCGGAGTATGCCGCCATGGTCTTTTCCTTCAGTCCGCCGATCGGCAGAACCTTGCCGCGCAGGCTGATTTCGCCCGTCATGGCAACGTCATGGCGAACCGCTCTGCCCGTAAGGGCGCTGACCAGTGCCGTGACCATCGTCACGCCTGCGGAAGGACCGTCTTTTGGGGTCGCGCCGTCGGGGAAGTGAATATGAATGTCTCTCGTTTTATAGAAGTCGGTCGGAATGCCGTATTGCTTTGCAACCGTCCGCACATAGCTGACCGCGATGTGCGCCGATTCCTTCATCACGTCTCCGAGCGAACCGGTTGTTTCAATCTTGCCCGTGCCCTCGGGGACTGCGACCTCCACGCGGAGCAGCGTTCCGCCGAGTTCGGTATATGCCAGACCGTTGACGCATCCCACCTCGTCCTCGCTGTCCACCGTTTCGGGCAGGAGTTTACGCGCGCCGAGGTAGTCTTTTACGTCGGGGGCGTCGACCATGATGTGCCTGATTTCCGGATCGGAAAGAAGTTTGCGGATCGCCTTGCGGCAGATCTTTGCAATCGTCCGTTCCAGATTGCGCACGCCCGCCTCGTGGGTGTAATAATCGATGATTTCAAGAATTGCCGCGTCGGTGAACTTCAGAACCCGCTTTTGCAGGTTGTGCCGCGCCAGCTGTTTCGGAATCAGGTGCGACTTCGCAATCTCCAGCTTCTCCCGCTTGGTGTAGATGCCCAGTTCGATGATCTCCATCCGGTCAATCAGCGGGCGGGGGATCGAGCCGAGGTCGTTTGCCGTTGCGATAAACATACAGTCGGAGAGGTCGAAAGGCAACTCGACGAAGTGGTCGCGGAAACTCTTGTTCTGCTCGCTGTCCAGTACCTCCAACATGGCGGAGGTCGGGTCGCCGTGCCCGTCGCGGCTCATTTTGTCGATTTCGTCCAGAAGAATCAGGGGATTGCGCACACCCGCCTGCGTCAGCGCGTTGATAATCCGCCCCGGCATTGCACCGATGTAGGTCTTGCGGTGTCCGCGGATATCCGCTTCGTCCCGCACGCCGCCCAGAGAAATGCGGACGTACTTGCGGTTGAGCGCCCGTGCGACCGACGCGGCGACCGAGGTCTTTCCGACTCCGGGAGGTCCGACCAGACAGAGAATCTGTCCGCGCAATTCGGGGCTTTGCTGCTTGGCGGCGATGTATTCGACAATGCGCTCCTTGACCTTTTCCAACCCGTAGTGATCCGCGTCCAGAGTCTTCTGCACGGCGGTGAACTGCAAACGGTCCTTGGTGGTTTTTGTCCACGGAATGTCAAGGCAGACGTCCAGATAGTTGGCGATGACGGTTGCCTCGGCAGAGCCGAAGGGGGCTTTGGAGAGCCGCTCGGTCTCCTTTGTCAGCTTCTTTTCGACTTCCTCGGGCAGTCCCGCTTTTTTGATCTTCGCGGTGTACTCCTCGTAATCAGAGCCTTCGCCGAGTTCCTCCTCGATGACTTTGATCTGCTCGCGCAGATAGTACTCGCGTTGGTTGCGGTTCATCCGCGCGTTGACCTTGCGGCGCAGGCGGGACTCCTCTTCGAGGATCACGGATTCCTGCGCGAGAATCAGCAACAGGCGCTCGGCGCGAACCATCGGATCGAAGCATTCCAGAACCGCCTGCCGGTCGGCGGGGCAGGAGAGAACGCCTGCCGCAATGAAATCGGCAAGAAGTCCCGGGTCGTCGATTCCTTCGGCGGTTGTCATCAGGTCGTCAGAGCCTGCGGGGAGGTAGTTGAGATTTTCGTCCAGTGCGTCCAGAAGTTCGCGCACATAGCCTTCCGTCCGCGCATTCTTTTCGCCTATCGCAACGCTTTTGCAGACCAGAGTCGCTTCGATGATATCGGCATTTTTGCGGTATTCGGTTACAACCGCACGGGAGACGCCTTCCGCGATGACGCGGGTCACGCCCTCGGGCGTGCGGAGCATCTGCTTGACCCGGGCAACCGTTCCGACTTTATAGAATTGGGAAAGTTCGGGCGTGACGCTTGCGGGAACGGTTTCCGAAGTGCACACCAGAAAAAGCATTCCGCCCTTTGCCGCCGATTGGCGCAGAGCCGCGGCGGAGGCGTCGTCGCAAGCCTCGAAGTTGACGGGCAGGGACGGATAGCACACCGCGCCGTGCAGGGCAACGACGGGGAGCGTGAGTTGTTCAGCGGTTTCGATAAAAGAGGACATTTCGCATCCTTTCGGGTAACTTAACATCAATTATATAGTATTATACCACAATTTCCTCCGGATTTCCATAGGTTTGGCGAAAAAAGTCCGTGCAAACGCAACTTTTTCTTCTGCCGGAAACTGAATCCTGATGGAAAATGAGAAAATAAAATTGCACACCGACGAACCGAATCCGCGCAGGGATGTCATAAGCTTGACATTTCGCAGAAAACGGAGTTTGCAGTGTGCAACAAAGGGAACCTGCCGGCTATTGCCGACAGCATAACTATTATACCGCAAACCGACCGTTTTGTAAATTAGGAATTCTGACAAACTTCAGCACGAATTTTTGTGTAAAAGCATACATGGGAGAATTTTCCGACCGTTTCGGTGCGATTTTTTGTTGCTTTTCCCGATAGACATCCGTGTCGTACCCACCAAGAATCCCCGAAAATGCAAGAAAAGGAAAAATCAGGATTGTTGAAGAAACGAGGGGAAGGGCGGAAAAAGAAAAATCGGAGTTTTTTTCGAAAACCTCTTGACAAACGGGCGGTTGTGTGGTATGATATACGGGTAAAACAAAGTAGAGCGCTCCGCTCTCACCCCGGCATCGGTTGTGACCGTGGGTTGATAGGTGCATTTCCCGCAGTGTGCGGGAGAAGTCCGTGCGGAGACTCCGGTCTTTGTACGGCTTATTTTTTGCATGGAGGTGTTGCACCATTAGCGCGAAAGAAAAAGAGACCCTGCTCAACGAGGAGATCACTGCGAAGGAAGTCCGTCTGATCGGTCCTGCCGGAGAAACGCTTGGTATCATGAGTGCGTCGCGCGCTCTCGAACAGGCTTACGACCGCGGCATGGATCTGGTCATGATGTCTGCTCAGGCTGTCCCGCCCGTGTGTAAAATCATGGACTACGGAAAGTTCTGCTTCGAGCGCGACAAGCGCGAAAAGGAAGCGCGGAAGAAGCAGGCGACGGTGGAACTGAAGGAAATTCAGCTTTCCTGCCGGATCGATACGCACGACTTCGAGACCAAGGTCAGACACGCGCAACGCTTTCTCGGAGACGGGAACAAGGTTCGGGTCGTGATGAAGTTCAAGGGTCGCGAAATGAGCCATACCGAAATCGGGCGCGAGGTGCTGGGCAGATTTCAGGCTGCCTGCGCGGACTATGGCACGGTTGACAAAGCGCCGGTGCAGGACGGACGGTTTCTGAGTATGATTATCTCGCCCGTCAAGGCAAAATAAGACAGTCGGAATGTTCATTCTCTCTGTGCTGCGGCACGGAATTGTATGAAATCAGCTTCCGTCGGGGACGGAAACAGAAGAAAAGGAGTTTTCAAAATGGGAAAGATCAAGACGCATAAGGCTTCTGCCAAAAGATTCTCCGTTACAGCTAACGGCAAGGTAAAAATGTTCCACAGCTCGCATCGGCACAAGACCGGTCAGAAGAGCGCGAAGCGCATCAGACATCTGCGCTCGAGCGTGATGGTGCAGGGACAGATGGCGGACAACATCAAGGCATTGGTTAAGTAAGTCGAAACGGAGGAATTGAAAAATGGCAAGAATCAAGGGTGCGCTGATGACGCGCAAGAGAAGAAAAGCAACGCTGAAGGCGGCGAAGGGATACTGGGGCGCAAAGTCGAAGCACTTCAAGATGGCGAAGGAAGCCGTCATGAAGAGCGGCAACTACGCATTTGCGGGCAGAAAGATGAAGAAGAGAGACTTCCGTTCTCTCTGGATCACCAGAATCTCCGCAGAGGCGAAGGTGAACGGCATGAACTACTCCACGCTGATGCACGGTCTGAAGAAGGCGGGCGTTGACCTCAACCGCAAGATGCTGGCTGAGATCGCGGTTTCCGATAAGGAAGCGTTCGCGGCACTCGCCGCACAGGCAAAAGCGGCTCTCTGAGCTTTTGCAACACAAAAACCCGATGATATCATCGGGTTTTTGTCGTAGATAGAGCGGTTCGAAAAGAGCCGAAAATCACGTCGGAAGGGGGAGAAAAACATGGAAGAAGCCTCAGAGGTCATCACATCCAGGCAGAACCGGACGGTGGTTGAGGTCGGGAAACTGACCGACCGTCGGGCGCGCGACGGGAGCGGTTGCTTCCGTTTTGACGGTGTCAAACTGGCGGCGGAAGCGGTAGAAAACGGGCTTTCCATGCCGCTGATGCTCCTGCGGGAAAGCAATGCGGAAACCGTTCGGGAGAGACTTGCGCGGGAGACCGGGCGGTCTGTTTCCGCCTGCGCGGATCGGGTTCTGACCCTGTCGGACGGGGTGTTTGACAAAATTTCCGAAGAAAAATCGCCCGAGGGCGTGATATGTGTTGCGAAATATCTTGACAAATGCAAAAAAATCGCTACAATATATAGTGACGGAAAAATTCCGGGTGCGGGAGAAACGGTTGTTCTGCTCGAATCGGTCAGAGATCCCGCAAACGTGGGGGCGATCATCCGCAGTGCGGCGGCGTTCGGCGTGGATCGTCTGATTCTCAGCGAGGACTGCGCCGACGTTTACAACGCAAAGGCGGTTCGCGCCTCCATGGGAACGCTGTTCGGTCAGACGGTTGACCGCGTGGGTGATCTGTGCGGGGTGATCGGGCAGTTGCGGGCGAGCGGCAGGCGCGTGTTTGCGGCGGCGCTCGACGAACGGGCGCAGAGACTGGGCGAATTCGATGTGCGCGCGGGGGACTGCGTGGTCATCGGAAACGAGGGACACGGGCTGTCGGCGGCGGTGTTGGATGCGGCGGACGAGCGGGTGTTCATTCCGATGAGCGGGCGTGCGGAATCTTTGAATGCCGCGGTTGCCGCGTCGGTTCTGATGTGGGAATTCGCAAAGAAAACGGGACGGAGGACATAACGGAATGAAAAGCGATGAATCCCTGTTCTGGATCTGGCTTGCCGAAGCGTTCGGCGCGGGGAACGGGGAGTTCCGAACCCTGCTTGGAATGTACGATACGCCGTACAACATCTTTTCCGCTCCGGCGGAGGAACTCGACCGCCTGACCTGCATTCCCGAGCGGGTCAGAATTGCGCTGTCGAACAAAGACCTGCGGGAAGCCACGCGGATTGCAGAGACCTGCGAGCAGATGAATATCGGAATTCTGACTTTTTCTTCGCCGCTTTACCCACAGCTGTTGCGCGAGATCAAGAATCCGCCGCTTCTGCTCTATTGCGCGGGGACGATTCCGAAACTCGACCGCATCCCCGGGATCGCGATGGTCGGCACGCGCAGAATGAGTGCATACGGAATGCGCACCGCGTATAAAATAGCCTATGAGCTGTCGGCGGTCGGCATGACGGTTATCAGCGGCATGGCGGCGGGAATCGACGGCGTTTGCGCGGCGGCAACGCTCGAAGCGGGCGGATTTCCGATTGCGGTGCTCGGATGCGGCTTGGACAGAGCCTATCCGACCCAGCATGCACCGCTGATGACGGCAATCGGGCGGCACGGATTGCTTCTCTCGGAATATCCGCCCGGATCGCGCCCGATTTCCTACCATTTCCCGGTTCGCAACCGCCTCATCAGCGCGCTGTCGCAAGGCGTTGTGGTTGTGGAAGCGGGACTCGGGAGCGGGTCGCTGATTACCGCGAAGGAAGCGGTTCTGCAGGGCAAAGAGGTCTTTGCGATTCCGTCGGGCGCTGAAGGAATCGGAGAAGCGGGCGCGGAGAGCCTGTTGCGGGACGGCGCGCATTTTGCCTCCTGTACCGAGGACATTCTGAACCGTTACCTCTACTCGTTCGCGGATCGTTTGCGCCCGGATCTGCTCCGCCGTGCGGAAGCGCATTCGGCAGTCGACACCGCCGCGCTCGAGCGGTACGGTGTGCTCGGCGGTCGGACGGTGATTCTGAAGCGGCGGGACGACGCGTCGGACGCCGAACCCATCGGCACACGCGCAAAGGTCGTTCCCGAAAAGCCAAAGCCGCGCGAGGCGGCGAAAACCGAACCCGAGGCGGCAAACCGGAAGCCGATTCCGCAGACAGACCTGCCGGAGGGGCTTTCCGCCGTCGGAAAACTTCTGATGGCAAAACTCGCGGAAGCGGGGAAAGCGGTTTCGCTGGACGAACTGGTGGACGCGGAGGTCTCCTATGGGCAGGCGCTCTCGGAGTTGACTCTGCTCGAACTGCGCGGATGCGTTGCAAAGCAACCCGGCGGGTTGTACCGAAAAATCTGAAAAGGAAACAAAGAACATGGCAAGTAATCTGGTAATCGTGGAGTCCCCGTCGAAGGCAACGACCATCAAGGGGTATCTCGGCAGTAACTATAAAGTCATCGCGTCGATCGGTCATGTCAGAGACTTACCGAAAAGCTCGCTCGGCGTGGATATCGAAAACGGCTTTGACGCGCATTATATCAGCATCCGCGGCAAAGGCGATCTTATCAAGGAAATCCGCAAGGAAGCGAAAGCGGCAAACAAAGTCTTTCTCGCAACCGACCCTGACCGCGAGGGAGAAGCCATCTCGTGGCATCTGGCGGCAACGCTCGGCATTCCCGTGGAGCAGACCCAACGCATCTGCTTCAACGAGGTGACCAAAACGGCGGTCAAGGCGGCAATCAAAGCGCCGAGAACCATCGACATGAATCTGGTCAACTCGCAGCAGACCCGTCGGATTCTCGACCGTATCGTCGGTTACAAACTCAGCCCGCTGCTCTGGAAGAATGTCAAGAGCGGTCTGAGCGCGGGACGGGTGCAGTCGGTTGCAACCCGCATCATTGTGGAGCGCGAGGAAGAGATCCGCGCGTTCGTTCCGGTCGAATACTGGACGATCGACGCGGTTCTGCACACGGCGGGCAAGACGATTCCCGTTCATTTCTGGGGGGACGCTTCCGGGAAAGTCCGGCTGAATTCCGAGGCGGAAGCCATGACCGTGGTGAATGCGGTCAACGGGAAACGGTATACTGTTTCGTCGGTCAAGCGCGCGTCGCGGCATAAAGCGCCCGCGCCGCCGTTCACCACCTCGACCATGCAGCAGGAGGCTTCGAAGAAACTGGGCTTCCAGTCGCAGAAGATCATGAAAGTGGCGCAGGAACTGTACGAAGGCGTGAACCTCGGCACGGAATTCGGCGGCACGCAGGGTCTGATTACCTATATGCGTACTGACTCGCTCCGCGTTTCGGCGGACGCGCAGGAGGCGGCAAAGACCTTTATCACGGGCAAATACGGCGAGAAATACTATCCCGAGACCCCGAGAATTTACAAGACCAAGGCGGGCGCGCAGGACGCGCACGAAGCCATCCGCCCCGCAAGAGTGGATCTCGAGCCAACCAAGATCCGCAAACTGCTCTCGAACGACCAGTACAAACTTTACAAGCTGATCTGGGAGCGCTTCATCGCAAGCCAGATGGAATCGGCGGTACTGGATACGGTGTCGGTGGACTTCACCTGTGCGGGCTATATCTTTCGCACCAGCGGCTATTCGGTCGCGTTCCCCGGCTATATGGCGGTTTATGAGGAAACCGAAGAGGATTCCGCGCGCGCGGCGGACGATGTGGCGGAGGTTAAGAACATCCGTCTGCCTGATCTTTCGGAGGGCGAGTTGATGGACGCGGACGACGCAGTTCCCGCCAAGCACTTTACCGAGCCGCCCGTGCGTTACAACGACGCGTCGCTCATCAAAATGCTGGAAGAGCAGGGACTCGGCAGACCGAGTACCTATGCAACGATCATTACCACAATCCTGTCCCGCAACTATGTCAAGCGGGAGGGCAAGGCGTTTGTTCCGACTCCGCTGGGCGAGGTGACGAACAAGCTGATGAAGGAGTATTTCGCGGATATCGTGGACTACGGCTTTACGGCGGAGATGGAAAACGAACTGGACGAAATCGAAGCGGGAAAAGCGACGATGCAGGCGGTTCTGAGCAACTTCTGGGCGGATTTCTCCAAGGAACTGGAACATGCCGAGGAAACCATCGGGCAGAACAGCATTGAAGTTCCGCCCGAGGAGACCGACATCATTTGCGAAAAATGCGGGAGCAGAATGGTTATCCGCAACGGGCGCTTCGGCAAGTTTGCCGCCTGCCCGAACTATCCCACCTGCCGTAACACCAAGCCGCTGACGGCAAACGGCGAGGAAAAGACCGCGGAAGAGGACAAAAAGGAAGCGGTTGAGACCGACATGAAGTGCGAGAAATGCGGCGCGCCGATGATCCTGCGTTCGGGCAGATACGGCAGTTTCTGGGCATGCAGTCGGTATCCGGAGTGCAAATTCACCAAGCCGCGGGTTCGCGATACGGGCATTGCCTGCCCGTTGTGCGGCGCGAAGATTGTGACCAAATTCGGCAAGAATCATACGGTGTTTTACAGCTGCGAGCGCTATCCCGAATGCGATTTCTCGTCGTGGGATATGCCCGTGAACGAGAAATGCCCGCAATGCGGCGGACTGCTCTTCCGCAAGAAGGGCAAGAACCTGTTGGTCTGCCACAACAAGGATTGCGGTTACAGCCGTGAGCTTCCCGAAGGGGAGACCTCGGAGGAAAAAGAGGAATCATGACGCGCGATGTGACAATTCTCGGCGCGGGGCTTGCGGGCTGTGAAGCGGCATGGCAGGCGGTGCGCGCGGGAGCGGAGAAGGTTCGTCTGGTTGAAATGAAGCCGCAGAAAATGACGCCCGCGCACCACACGGCGGAGTTTGCGGAACTGGTCTGCTCCAATTCGCTCCGCTCGGACAGTCTCTCCAACGCGGTGGGACTGCTCAAGGAGGAACTGCGGCGGTGCGGGTCGCTCATCATGGAAGCGGCGGACGCAACGCGCGTTCCGGCGGGATCGGCGCTTGCGGTTGACAGAGAGAAGTTTTCGCGCTATATTACCGAGAAAATCCGTTCCTGCCCGCAGATCACCGTGGAGGAACGCGAGGCGACCGGGGTCGCGCCCGACGGCGTGACCGTGATTGCAACAGGACCGCTGACCTCCGACGCGATGGCGGACTATATCGCGCAGGACCTCGGGTGCGGCAGTCTGCATTTCTTTGACGCGGCAGCGCCGATTGTGGATTTCGCGTCGGTGGACACCGGGATTGCGTTCTTCGCGTCCCGCTACGGCAAGGGCGACGCGGACTACCTCAACTGCCCGATGTCGCGCGAGCAGTACGACGCATTCTGGCAGGCGCTGACCTCGGCTGAGGAAGCGGCGCTGAAGGAGTTCGACCGCGAATCGCAAAAGGAAATTACGGTTTTTGAAGGCTGTATGCCGGTTGAAGTCATGGCAAGGCGGGGGTACGACACCCTGCGTTTCGGACCGATGAAGCCCGTGGGGCTTCCCGACCCGAGAACCGGCAAAGAGGCATATGCGGTGGTGCAACTCCGCAAGGAGAACGAAGCGGGAACGATGTTCAATCTGGTCGGCTTCCAGACCCACCTGACCTTTCCCGAACAGCGGCGGGTGTTCCGCATGATTCCGGGACTGGAAAACGCGGAATTCCTGCGCTACGGCGTGATGCACCGCAACACCTACCTCAATTCTCCGGGGCTTCTGACCCCGACCTACGCGATGGAAACCCGCCCCGACGTCTTTTTCGCGGGACAGATGACCGGCGTGGAAGGCTATGTGGAGTCGGCGGGAAGCGGTCTGGTCGCGGGAATCAACGCGGCGCGGCGCGCCCGGGGGGAGACGGCTTTGGTATTCCCCGAGGAAACGATGCTTGGCGCGATGGCGGCATATGTCAGCCGCGGCGGAATCGGAAAATTTGTTCCGATGAACGCCAACTTCGGAATCGTCAGACCGCTTGACGCAAGGGTCAAGGGCGGCAAGTCGGCAAGAAACGAGAAATTAGCGGAGCGGGCGCTTGCGGCGCTCGCACAAACGCACTGTATATAAAGGACCGAGCCTATGAGAATAATTGTTGATGTAATGGGCGGAGATAACTGCCCGGAAGCCGCTGTCAGAGGCGTTTGCATGGCGGCGGAGCAGTGGCATGCGACCTATATCATGGTCGGCGACCGTCGGCAGATCGAGCGGATCGCGGCGGAAGCGAGA
This sequence comes from Eubacterium sp. CAG:180, assembly GCA_963628215.1. GTDB lineage: Bacteria > Bacillota > Clostridia > Oscillospirales > CAG-272 > UMGS1865. Next base: position 35,642 of record CAVGEJ010000002.1, on the reverse strand, counting down.
CTGGATATCCGCCGTTTTGACATCGTGCACACCGAATCGTACATGACGATGGAGGACGACCCGCTGTCGGTGGTTCGCGCCAAAGGGGACAGCTCGATGGCGGTGGGACTGCGGATGCTTGCCGAGGGAAAGGGCGACGCGTTCGTTTCCTCGGGCAACACGGGCGCGCTCTTTACGGGCGCGACGTTGATTGTCCGCAAGGTCAAGGGCATTCTGCGGGCGGGAATCGGGACGGTTCTGCCGTTCCAGAATCCCGTGTTGCTTCTCGACACGGGGGCGAACGTGACGGTCACGCCGGAAAATCTGGAGCAGTTCGGCGCGATGGGGTCGGCGTATATGCGGAAGATGTACGGCATTGCGCGCCCGCGCGTGGGACTTCTCAACAACGGAACAGAAGCGTGCAAGGGCACGGAGTTGCAACAGGCGGCATACCGTCTGCTTTCCGCGAATGAAGAGATCAACTTCGTCGGAAACGTGGAGGGCGGAACTGCGCCGTTTGACGTCTGCGACGTTCTGGTGGCGGACGGTTTTACGGGGAACATCTATCTCAAGAGCGTGGAGGGCGTCGGAAAATTCCTGCTCAAGCGGGTGAAGGGCGTTTTCATGAGTTCCACGCCCGCAAAACTGGCGGCGCTGGCTCTGAAAAAGCCTTTGTACGAGATGAAAAAGGAATACGACCCGTCCGAGCGCGGCGGCGCGCCGATTCTCGGCATTTCCAAACCGGTTATCAAGGCGCACGGTTCGTCCGATGACCGCGCGATTATGAACGCGATCCGTCAGGCAATGGATTACAAGCGCTCCGAGGCGATCTACGACCTCGCCGACAGTGCCCGCGCCTTCGCCGAGCGGAAGCGCGCCGAACGGGAAAAGGAAAAGACAGGGGAGTAAGCCCTTGGGCAACGCCCGAGGTCTCATTCTTAGCCTTAGAAAGGAGGAGTGTTTACGGATACCTTGCAGTTACAGGAGAAAATCGGATATCGGTTTCGCGACCCGGATTTGCTGTTGCGTGCGGTTACGCATTCCTCCTATGCAAACGAGACGGGCGCGAAGAACCACCACCTGCTTTGCAACGAGCGGTTGGAGTTCCTCGGCGACGCGGTGCTGTCGGTTCTGACGGGGGAATACCTCTATCACCGTTTTCCGAACGGAACGGAGGGTGACCTGACGAGAATCCGCGCGGCGGCGGTCTGCGAAGGGGCGCTTGCCTCCTACGCGGAAAAGATCGGTCTGCGGGAGTATCTCCGATTGGGGCGCGGCGTGCTCAACAGCGGCGGCGCGAACAATCCCGCCCTGCTTGCCGACGCATTCGAAGCCCTGTTGGCGGCGATCTATCTTGACGCGGGCGAGGACGGACTGACCCGTGTGCGGGAATTCCTGCTCCCGTTCATTCGGTGGACGGTGGACACGCTTCCTCCCGGAGGCGGGACTGACCCGAAAACCGCGCTCCTGCGCTTTTTGCAGATGGACGGACCACAACGGCTCGAATATCGCGTGGTCAGCGAAACGGGTCCCGACCATGACAAACATTTTGAAGTGGAGTTGTATCTCGACTCCAATCGCATCGGGCGGGGGAGCGGATCTTCCAAGCGGTCGGCGGAACAGCATGCCGCCGCAGATGCCCTGAAGCTGTTCGGCGTGGAATGCTGACCGCAAAAACGCGAGGACACCGAAGCATTCCCGTGTTCATCCCGCACCTCGGATGCCCGCACGCCTGCGTGTTCTGCAACCAGAGAACCATTTCGGGATGCGCGGAATTTGACGAAGCGGCAGTTCCTGTTCTCATCGAACGGGCGCTTGTCACGATTCCGCAGGACTGCGACTGCCAGATCGCCTTTTTCGGCGGCTCTTTTACGGGCATTGACCGCGGGCTGATGCTCCGCCTGTTGGAAACGGCGGCGGGATTTGTGCGGAGCGGGCGGGTGTCCTCCGTCCGTCTTTCAACCAGACCCGATTTCATCGACCGCGAGGTGTTGGAGATTCTGTCCCGCTACCACGTGCGGACGGTGGAACTGGGCATTCAGAGCACTTCCGACGCGGTTCTCGCGGCGTCGGGGCGGGGACATACCGCCGCCGTTTCCGAACGCGCCTGCCGATTGGTGCGCGAGGCGGGCTTTGAATTGGTGGGACAGATGATGATCGGTCTGCCGCTGTCGGACGCGGAACGCGAAAAGCAAACCGCGCGCGATCTTGTGGCGTTCGGCGCAGAGGCGGCGAGAATTTATCCGACGGTCGTTTTTGCGGGAACGCAATTGGAAGCCATGACCGCGCAGGGGACGTATCGCCCGCTGTCGCTTGACGAAGCCGTGGCGCGTTCCGCCGACGCTTATGAAATTCTGAATGCGGGCGGTGTGCGCTGCCTGCGCATCGGGCTGTGCGCCTCGGAAGAGTTGACCGACCCGCGCTGTGCTGTGGCAGGACCGAATCACCCGGCGCTCGGCGAACTGGTGCTTGGCGAGGTTCGCTACCGTGAACTGGCGTGCGCCGTGACGGCGACCGGATTGGTCGGGCGGCGCGTTGCGCTGACCGTGCCTGCGGGGCGGATCTCGCAAACGGTCGGGCAAGGGAGACGAAACCTTGCGCGGTTGGAAAAGGAGTACGGAACTGTGATCGGTTCGGTTGGGGAGGACGCGCGCCTGTCGGAATCCCGCCTTGAACCGATGGAATAAAAAGAAGGAGAACATCTGCTGTGTATCTGAAATCACTGGAAATGCAGGGCTTCAAGTCCTTTCCCGACAAGACGAGACTGCTGTTTGACCGCGGCGTGGACGTGAATGTTGCCGCCGATGAGGGACAGGGCGTTACGGTCATTGTCGGACCGAACGGGTCCGGAAAATCCAATATTGCCGATGCCATGCGTTGGGTTCTGGGTGAAATCTCTTCCAAGAGCCTGCGCGGAAGCAAGATGGAAGACGTCATTTTCGGCGGCGCGGACAGCCGCCGTCCGATGGGATATGCCGAGGTGTCGGTCACCTTTGACAATCGGGGCGATTTTGCAAAACTGGACTGTCCGTTCGACGAAGTGACCGTTACCAGACGTTACTACCGCGCGGGGGACAGCGAATACTTCATCAACCGCAAGGCGGTTCGTCTGAAGGATATCTACGAGCTGTTCATGAACACGGGTATCGGGCGCGACGGTTACTCCATCATCGGGCAGGGTAAAATTGCCGAGATGGTGTCCCGCAAGAGCGAGGAGCGCCGCAGTGTGTTCGAGGACGCTTCGGGAATTGCGAAATACCGCCATCAGAAAACCGAAGCCGAGCGGAAACTGGCGGAGGCGGAGGACAACATCAGCCGCCTGTCCGACATCTTTTCCGAGGTTGCCTCACGCGTCGAGCCGCTGAAAAAGGAAGCGGAACGCGCGAAAAAGGCGATTGAGTTGCACGACAGCAAAAAGCGCGCGGACGTGAGTCTGTGGCTTTATGATACCGAAAAAATCCGCGACGAACTGAATGCGGCGGAGGAAGCCATGTCGCGCGCCTCCTTCGACCTGCAAACGGCGGAGGACAGCATTCAGGCGTTGGATACGCAGTACGCCAAGCTGTCCGAGGCGGCGCAGTCAAGCCGTCAGAAGAGCGAGGAACTGTTTGAGCGCATCCGCGAGCAGACCGACCGTTGCCATGAGTTGGAGCGGCGGCGCACGGTTGCGCAGAACAATATCGCGCACGCGCGCGACCTGATCGCGGCAACACAGGGGTCGTTGGCTGGAACAGAGAAGTCCATTGCGGCGGAGACCGCCTCGAGCGCGGCGCACGCGCAGAAGATCGGCGAATTGGAAAACCGCGTTGCCGATCTCGGCGCAGAGCAGGACAAGCTGAACGCCGCGCAGGCGGTGCTCGGCAAAAAGGAAGCCGACCTCTCGGCGGCGATTGCGCAGGCGCTTGCCGATATCCGCGATCTGGAAGCCGAGGAAAAGGATGTGGAGATCCGCATTTCGGTTCTGGACAACGCCAAAACCACCGATTTCGACAAGAACAGTTCCGCCCTGCAGGAAATGGACGGTTACCGGAAGATTTCGGAAACGCTCGGCGGGCAGTGCAAATCGAAGGAAGAGACCGTGGCGAAATACGATGCGGAACTGGCTTCCATCGACGGGGAGATCGCCGACGCCGAAACCAAGGCGGGGCGCGTTGCGGTGTTGGTTCGCGCGGCGGAAAAGGACTGCAACGACGCAAAATTCCGTCAGGATTCTCTGGCGCAGCGGATTGCGACCATCCGCTCCATGGAAGAGCATTTCGAGGGCTATTCGGGCGCGGTTCGCTACGTCATGAAGCAATATGACGAGGGAAAGGTCACCGATACGCACGGCGCGCCCTGCGGGAAGATTTACGGACCGCTTTCGAAGGTCATTTCGGTTGAGGATCGCTATGTGACCGCAATCGAAATCGCGCTCGGCGCAAATCTGCAGAACATCGTGGTGGAGGACGAAGCGACCGCAAAGGCGGCGATGTACGCCCTCAAGCGCGGGGAAGCGGGACGGGCAACCTTCTTCCCGCTGACCTCTATGAAGGCTTCCCAACCCACGCGCGAGATGACCGAGGCGGCGGGTTACCGCGGCTACATCGGCGTTGCCGACAGCCTGGTTTCCTGTGACGGAAAATTCCGCGACGTGCTGTCCTCACTGCTTGGCAGAACGGTGGTTTTTGACAATATCGACAACGCCAACGTGATGGCGCGCGCCACGCATTACCGCGTTCGGGCGGTGACGTTGGACGGACAGCAGATCAACGTCGGCGGTTCGTTTACGGGCGGCTCTGTTCGCACGGGGAACGGTATTCTCTCCCGCGGGAGCGAGGTCAAGCGGCTCGAGGCGGAACTGAACGAAAAGAAGGCGACCGTTGCCAAACTGGAAAAGCAACTCGGCGAACTGACGCGCGAAGCGGAAGAGTTGGAAGAGCGCCGCAATTCCGCCGAGGATCGCCGCGAACTGATCGGCGTTCTGCGGAACACCGAGGCGGCGCAACTGGAGCAGTTGCGCGCAAAGCTGGACGCGAACAACACGCTTCTCGATAAGCTGAAGAACGACATGAAGCAACTCGAGGAGGCGCGCGCACGCTATGAGGAAGATCTGACGCGGCTTGGCGCTGAGCGGGAAAGCCTTGCGCACCGCATCTCCGAAATCCGCGATTTCCGCAAGGAAAAGGAATCCGAGCACGGCGACACGGTTCTGGAAAAGGACTGCAACACGCGGCGGATGACCGATCTCTACATTCAGATCAGCGAGGCGCAGAAAGACATTGAAACCGAGAACACCCTGCGGCAGGATTGCGAGGATCGCATTGCCGCTCTAACGCAGGAGCGCGACGCGCTGACCGAAAAGATCCGCGCTCGCGAAGAGCAGATTGCACAGACCGAGGAAGAGATCCGTCGCGAGGGCGAGGAACTGGAAACGGCAAAAACAACGCTTGCGGAAATCACCGAGAGCCGTACCGCAATCGAGCAGGGCGGCGCGGAGTTTGAGCGCAAGCTGACCGACGTCAACACCCGCCTGCGCGACAAGCAGAACCAGAAGGAACTGATTCTGCGCGAATACACCAAGTGCGAGGCAAAGCTGAACGGTCTGCGCGATTCGCAGGACAAACTGGCGGGCAAGCTGTGGGAGGAATACGAGATGACGCGCAACGACGCGTTGGCGCTCGGATATCCGCCTCTGACCAAAGAGACCAGACCCGAAATGCTCGTGCTCCAGACCGAATGCAAGAACAAGTTACGCGCGATGGGTAGCGTTGACCTTGACGCGGTGAATAAATACGAGGACGTGCGAACCCGTTACGAGAAGATGAAAGCCGACCTGGACGATCTGGAAGAAAGCCGCAAAAAGACAATTCTTGTCATTGCGGATCTCGAAACGGATATGAAAACCGCTTTTGTGGAATCCTTTAACCGGATCAACGAAAACTTCGGGCGCGTGTTCTCGGAGCTGTTCGGCGGCGGTTCGGCGGAACTTTCGCTCTCCGATCCCGAAAACGTGCTCGAAAGCGGCATCGAGATCAAAGCCGCGCCTCCCGGAAAGATCATCAAGAACCTGATGCAGCTTTCCGGCGGCGAGCAGGCGTTCATCGGCGTTGCGCTGTTCTTTGCAATCCTGCAGGTCAACCCCACGCCGTTCTGCATTCTGGATGAGATCGAAGCCGCGCTCGACGAGGTGAACGTCGAACGTCTGGCGCAGTACATCAAGCGCTATTCACACGGAACGCAGTTCATCATGATTACCCACCGTCGCGGAACGATGGCGGCGGCGGACAGACTCTACGGTGTGACGATGCCCGAACACGGCATTTCCAAGGTGCTGATGTTGAATATCAACGATATTTCGAAGAAGGAAGGAGAAGACTGGGATGGGATTTTTGGATAAACTGTTCGGCAGAAAAAAGAAAAAAGAGGAAGCCGCAGTTGAAGAGCCTGTTGTAACCGAAGAAAAAAAGGAAGCGGAAGAAACTGCGGTAGCGGAAGTTGCGGAAGCTGCGGAGGCGGAGAAAGCGGATGAGCCGAAGCGGGAGACGGAGACGCCGAAGCCCGAAATCGTGCCCGAAGTCCCCGTTGCGCCCACCGAGCCTGCCGCGCCGGAAGCGCCCCTGCAACCGATTATTCCCGACCCCGACGAAGCGGTTTCCGAGCCGCTTCCCGAAGTGCCGGAGAAGCCCGACCCGCAACCCGATAAGGGAATCGGGGAGACCCCTGTGCCCGAGGTGATTCCCGTCACCGAACCGGAACTGACCCCCGAGGCAGAACCGGAAGAAAAGGCAGAGGAACAGAACCCCGTCCCGGAGGAGGTCTCCGGGGCTACATTCGAGCCGGAGACGGAAGCGGAAGCCGAAACTGAAACGGAAACCGAAACTGTTACCGAACCGGAGAAGGCGGCAGAGGAAGCGGAGAAAGCGGAAGAAGTTGCGGAATCCGAAGAAGCGCCGCTGACGGGCGAGGAAAAGAAGAAGGAGAAAAAGTCCTTCTGGAGTCGCGTGAAGGCGGGGCTGAGCAAGACCAAAAACGCGCTGTTCGGGCAGATCAACGACCTGCTGAAGAACTTCGTCAAGGTGGACGAGGATCTGTTGGAAGAGTTGGAAGAACTGCTGATCTGCGCGGATGTCGGCGTGAATGCGTCCGAGGAGATCATCGGGGAACTTCGCGAGCAGATCAAGGACGGCAGACTCAAGGAAAATGATCAGGTGATGGGCGCTCTGCAGAGCATTCTGGAACGGATGATCGGCGAGGGCGAACCGCTGAAACTGGATACCGTGCCGTCGGTGATTCTGGTCATCGGAGTCAACGGTGTCGGAAAAACGACTTCCATCGGGAAGATTGCGAACCGTTTGCGCAAGGAAGGCAAAAAGGTCATTGTGGCGGCGGCGGATACCTTCCGCGCGGCGGCGATTGACCAGTTGGCGGTCTGGTGCGAGCGGGCAAAGGTCGATCTGGTGCGCCAGAACGAGGGGAGCGACCCTGCGGCGGTGGTCTTTGACGCCTGCCACGCGGCGAAGAACAAAAACGCCGACGTGCTGATTATCGACACGGCGGGACGGCTTCACAACAAGACCAACCTGATGAACGAATTGGCGAAAATCAACCGCGTGATCGACCGCGAACTGCCCGGGGTGAGCCGCGAGAACCTGTTGGTTCTGGACGCGACCACGGGTCAGAACGCCATCATTCAGGCAAAGGAATTCAAGAATGCGGCGGCGCTGACGGGTCTGATTCTCAACAAACTGGACGGGACTGCAAAGGGCGGCATCATCATTTCCATCCGCAAGGAGCTGAACATTCCCGTTAAATTCATCGGCGTTGGAGAGAAACTGGACGATATGCAGGAGTTCGACCGCACCGAGTTCGTCCGCGCGCTGTTTGAGGGATGAGGTGAAGCGATGACAATGGTATTGGCATCCCGAAACGCCAAAAAGATTGCCGAAATGCGCACGTTGATGGCAGAACTGTTGCCCGGAGTGGAGGTTCTGTCGCTTGACGACGTGGGTGTGATCGGAGACATCGTCGAGGACGGCGCGACTTTTGAGGAAAACGCGCTCATCAAGGCGCGGGTTGCGGCGCGCGGCGGCAGAATCGGCGTGGCGGACGATTCGGGACTGACGGTGGACGCGTTGGGCGGCGAGCCGGGAATCTGGTCGGCAAGATATGCCGCGCGGTGCGGCGTTGACAGCGACCACGACGACGAGGCGAACAACCGTCTGGTTCTGCGGAAGTTGGAAACCGTTCCCGATGAAGCGCGCGGCGCGGCATTCGTCTGCGCGATTGCCTGCGTGCTTCCGGACGGGAGCGAATTCACGGTTCGCGGCGAGGCGCGCGGCAGACTCCTGCGGGAGTATCACGGAAACGGCGGCTTCGGCTACGACCCGCTGTTCTTCTATCCGCCTCTGAATAAGACCTTTGCGGAACTCTCCGCCGGGGAAAAGAACGCCGTTTCGCACCGCGGGCAAGCCATGCGGCTGTTTGCGGCGGAACTGAAACGGCGGCTTGCGGAAGGCGGCGCGGAAAAATGAAGTATTCCGATTACTTTCTCTCTCCCGCAACGCGGTGGATCGCCACCTGCGCGGGACTTCTCAGCGGATCGCTGACATGGATGTTCACGCGTTGGGAGTACGGCGTGATCGGCGGTGTGACCGTTGCGGTATTGGTAACGTTGATCCTGCCGTTCGTGATGTACCTGCAGAATCTGCCCATCGAGCGGCTCAAGGCGAAAATCAAAGGTCCGTTCCTCTTTGACGAGCAGGTGCTCTTCCGCTCGCCGAAGGGGGCGTTCGGCGGATATTTCATTCTGACCGACGGAAGCATGGTTCTGATGACGCGCGGCAGGGATAAGACCTGCATGGAGCTGACCCGCGAGGACGTGCGGTCGGTGCATCTGGACGACGGCAACACCCTGCGGGTGTTTCTGAACGAAACGCAGTATATCTGCATTCTCTGCGGGGTGGCGGAAGAAATTTTCGAATCCCTTGCTTCGCAGGGGTGGCATACCGCGAAAGACTGACCAAGGAGAATACAAGCATGATCACATCCAAACAGCGCGCTTATCTGCGCGGACTGGCAAACGATATTCCCGCCATTATGCAGGTGGGGAAGGGCGGACTTTCCGAGAATCTGACCAAGACCTTTTCCGACGCGCTCGAGGCGCGGGAACTGGTGAAATTCAATGTTCTGGAAAACAGCGGAGAGACCGCAAGAAGTGTGGCGGACGCGCTGGCGGAAGCGCTGCGTGCCGATGTTGTGGCGGTGACGGGGAAAAAGGTGGTGCTGTACCGCCGATCCTCCAAAAAGCCCGTGATCGAACTGCCCCGATGACGCGGATCGGTATTTACGGCGGGACTTTTTCGCCGCCGCACAACGGACATTTGGCGGCGGCGCGGGCGTTCATGGAGCAGATGTGGCTGGACATCCTCTATGTGATTCCCGACGCGCTCCCGCCGCATAAGGAAATGGTAGACCCCGTTTCCGCCGCCGATCGGTTGGAAATGTGCCGTCTGGCATTCGGCGGCATGGAGGGCGTGTATGTCAGCGATATGGAAATCCGTCGCGGCGGAAAGAGTTACACGGTGGACACCCTGCGGGAACTCGCGGGGGAGGATCGGCGGCTCTTTCTCCTGTGCGGAACGGACATGGTGCTGACGCTTGACGAATGGCGCGAGCCTGCGGAAATCTTCCGCCTGTGCTATCCCGTCTATATCCGCCGCGAGGCAGACCCGTCTCTGGACGGTCTGCTGATCCGGAAAATTGCGGACTATCAGGAAAAGTACGGGAAGGTCGTGCGGCGGATTGTCACCGAGCCGTTGGCAATTTCTTCCTCCGAAATCCGCAAGAAACTGCGCGCGGGCGAATCGGTCGGGGATTTGCTTCCTCCTGCGGTGGAAGCATACATTCGTGACAAACATTTATATGTTTGAAGAAAGGTCAGGTGGGGTATCATGACAGAGAGTGGGGAGGAAAGACTGAACCGACTGCGCGAAACCGTGCGGGCGCGGCTTTCCGAAAAACGTTGCCGCCATACGCTGGCGGTGGAGGACATGGCGGCGTGGCTTTGCGCGCTGTACTGCCCCGAAGAGACCGAAAAGTTGCGGGCGGCGGCATTGCTCCACGATATTACAAAGGAACTGTCGGTTTCCGAGCAGGTGGTGCTCTGCCACGCATACGGCATTCCGATCTGTGTGGACGATCTGCTCGCGCCCAAGACGCTGCACGCGCGGACTGCGGCGGCGCAGATTCCCGTGGAGTATCCCGAATTCGACGATCCGACCATCGTTTCGGCGGTTCGTTGGCACACCACGGGGCATGCGGAAATGACGCTCACCGAAAAACTGCTCTATCTTGCCGATTACATCGACGATTCGCGCACATTCCGCAATTGCGTGATCCTGCGCCGCTACTTCTGGGGCGCTGATCCGCAGTCGATGACGGCGCAGGCGCGGGAAGCACTGCTTCGCGACACGCTTCTGCTTTCGTATGACATGACCGTGCGGGATCTGCTCGATGAGGGCACACCCGTTGCCGTTGATACGATTGAAGCAAGAAACGAGTTGTTGCGGGGAAAGGGATAATTTCCCGTTTCGGGAGTTTGGATTGATCCCCCCTCATCAGTCGCTTACGCGACAGCTTCCCCCCAAGGGGAAGCCTGTTGTAACGGGCGGTTGGTTCTGCCGGGAAAGTGTATCGGCTATCCACTCGCTTATGTTGATATGAGACACGAAAGGCATCCCGCAAAGAGGCTTCCCCTCGGGGGGAAGCTGTCGCGTAAGCGACTGATGAGGGGGATATCTTAGTCCCGACTTTCGCATTTTTTGCTCTGAACACATCAAAAATTCCCAACCTTACATCAAGAGGTTTTGCAACCTCGGAAGGTGAGGTGTCGGGATGTCGGTTGCCATCAAACGGTTATGCGCGGTTGCGGCGTTGCTTTGCATTCTGTTTTCGCTTGTTTCTTTTGCTTCCTGCATGGGAGCGGAGGGAGTCGACCCGGACGGAGCGCGCGGGGCGGACGCTACTGCGCCGTCGGAGTCGGAGGATCGGGATCTGCGGATTCTGATGCTCGGCTGTGACCGCGCCGCGTCGCTGACCGACAGCATTCTGCTTCTGTCCGTGACCCTGCGGACGGGACAGGTGCGCATTCTGCAGTTGCCGCGCGACACCTATGCAAATTACACCGACCGCGACTACAGGAAACTCAACGGGGCATACAATACGCTCGGTGCGGACGGTACGCGGGAGTTTCTCAGCCATGCGCTCGGCGTTCGGATTGATTACACGGCGGTTTACGATCTGGATGTTGTCCGTGCGGCGGTTGACGCGGTTGGCGGCGTGGAGGTCGACATTCCGCAAGCCATGCGGTACAGCGACCCGGTTCAGGGATTGGAAATCGACCTTGCCGCAGGAAAACAGCGGTTGGACGGCGCGGCGGCAGAGCAGTTCGTCCGATTCCGCGCGGGGTATTCGAACGCCGATCTAGGGCGGTTGGACGCGCAGAAGCTGTTTCTGGAAGCGTTTCTGCGCGCCTGCAGGTCGCTCTCGCCCGCAAGGCTATCGGGCGTCTGCCTGACGGTTCTGCCGCACGTGCGTACCGATATGCCGACCGCAGAGGTTCTGCGATTGGCGTTCGCGCTCCTGCGGGCGGAAGCGCCCTCGCTTACGACCGAGACCGCCCCGGGAGACGCGGCGAAAGGGGTCAGCGGCGCGTGGTACTATATCCTGAACCGCGAGGCAGCGGCGCGTGCAATCTCGGACATGACGGAATTTTCCTGTACGGAATTTGACCCGGATCGGGTATTTGACCGCCCCGAACATCCGGAGTTTCACAGAATATACACGGCGACCCGAGCGGCGCCGTAAGGAGGAAGCATATGGAAGAAAACAAGACCGAACAGCTGACGGAACAGCTTCCGTCGCTTGCAAACGCCTCGTCGGAGGAACTGGCGCACGCGATCTTCGACGTGCTGGACGCGAAGAAGGCGAAGGACATCCGGGTTCTGCGTGTGCGGGAGCAGACCGTGCTGACCGATTATTTCGTGATCTGCACGGGGCAGTCCAATACGCAGATCAAGGCGCTCGGCGGCGAGGTGGAATACAAACTCGGGTTGCGCGGCGTTGACCCGCAGCATTTTGAGGGGCGCGACAATAACAACTGGGTCGTGGTGGACTACGGCACGGTGATTCTGCACATCTTCAGCAGGGAATCGCGCGAGTTTTACAAACTGGAAAAACTCTATGGCGATGCGGAAGAGATTCACTACATCGGCATTGACGAGAAGGCGGAACAATCTGAAGAGGAGAAAACCGAAAAATGAAATACGATTTCAGAGAGATCGAGCCGAAATGGCAAAAGAAGTGGGAAGAAGCCGACGTTTTTCATGCCGAGGGCAACAGCGAAAAGCCCAAGTACTACACACTGGTCGAGTTTCCGTACCCCTCGGGCGCGGGAATGCACGTCGGACATATCAAGGCATATTCGGGGCTGGAGGTCGTTTCGCGCAAGCGGCGGATGCAGGGCTACAACGTGCTGTTTCCCATCGGCTTTGACGCATACGGGCTTCCCACCGAGAACTACGCCATCAAAACCGGCATCCACCCGCGGCAGGTAACCGACAAGAACATTGCAAGATTTACCTCTCAGCTCAAACGAGTCGGGTTCTCCTTCGATTGGGACCGCGTGATCGATACCACGGAAGAGGACTATTACCGTTGGACGCAGTGGATTTTCCTTAAGATGTTCGAAAAGGGATTGGTGTTCCGCGATACGGCGCTGGTCAACTATTGTCCAAGCTGTAAGGTGGTGCTGTCGAACGAGGATTCGCAGGGCGGGCGTTGCGACATCTGCCACAGTGAGATTGTGCAGAAGTCCAAGACCGTCTGGTATCTGCGCATCACCGAATATGCGGACAAGCTGTTGGAAGGTCTGGATCGCGTGGATTACCTGCCCAACATCAAGCAGCAACAGGTCAACTGGATCGGAAAGTCGACGGGCGCTTATGTCAACTTCCCGCTGAAGGGAACGGAAGAGAAACTGCGCATTTATACCACCCGTCCCGACACGCTGTTCGGCGTGACCTTCATGGTCATCGCGCCCGAGCATCCCGTGATCGAGAAGTACCGCGACCGCATCGCGAACATTGCGGCGCTTGACGCTTACCGTGAGGACTGCGCGAAAAAGACCGAATTCGAGCGGACGCAACTGGTCAAGGACAAGACGGGTGTGCGCATCGAGGGGCTGACGGCGGTCAATCCCGTGTCGGGCACGGAGATTCCGATCTACATCTCGGATTACGTGATGATGGGATACGGAACAGGCGCGATCATGGCAGTTCCCGCACACGACGAGCGCGACTGGGCGTTTGCGAAGAAGTTCGGCATCGATATCGTCGAGGTCATTCGCGGCGGAGATGTGACCAAAGCCGCCTACGCGGGCGACGGCGAGATGGTCAACTCGGATTTCCTCAACGGCTATACCAATAAGAAGGATTCCATCGCGCGGATGCTGGAGTACCTGACCGAAAACGGCATCGGCGAGGCGGGCGTGCAGTACAAGATGAAGGACTGGGCGTTCAACCGTCAGCGCTACTGGGGTGAGCCGATTCCGATTGTGCACTGCCCGACGTGCGGCATGGTTCCCGTGCCGTATGACGAACTCCCGCTGAAACTGCCGAAAATGGACAGTTTCGAGCCGGGCGAGGGCGGGGAAAGTCCGCTTGCAAAGCTTCCGTCGTTTGTCAACTGCAAGTGCCCGAAGTGCGGCGGAGACGCCAAGCGCGAGACCGACACCATGCCGCAGTGGGCAGGGTCGTCGTGGTACTTCCTGCGCTATATCGACCCGCACAACGACAAGGCTCTGGCAGATCCCGACAAACTGAAGTACTGGCTTCCCGTTGACTGGTACAACGGCGGCATGGAGCACGTCACGCGCCACATGATCTATTCGCGCTTCTGGTATAAATTCCTTTATGACATCGGCGTAGTGCCTTGCGACGAGCCTTACGCAAAGCGGACGGCGCAGGGGCTGATTCTCGGACCGGACGGCGAGAAAATGTCGAAGTCCAAGGGCAATGTCGTAGACCCGAACGATGTGGTGGACGTTTACGGCGCGGATGTTCTGCGCACCTACGTCCTCTTTATGGGCGACTATGCAAGCGCCGCGCCGTGGAACGAAAGCTCCATGAAGGGGTGTAAGCGGTTTCTGGAGCGCATTGCGGATCTGACCGATCTGGTGCGCCCGGACGGCGGAAGCGCCAAACTGGAAACCTCTTTCCACAAGACCGTGAAGAAGGTCTCCGAGGATATCGAGGAACTGAAGTTCAACACCGCGATTGCCGCGATGATGAGCCTGTTGAACGAAATCTACGAGGTTGGAAGCCTGACAAAGGATCAGCTTTCCGCTCTGGTTCGCCTGATCTGCCCGTTCGCGCCGCATCTGGCGGAGGAAATGTGGGCGGCACTGGGCGGCAAGGGCTTCTGCTCGCTTGCGCCGTGGCCGGAATGGGACGAGGCGAAAACGGTTGACAGCACGGTCGAGGTGGCGGTGCAGGTCAACGGCAAGGTTCGCGGAACGGTGTCGCTGCCCCTCAACTGCCCGAAGGAGGAGGCAATCGCGCTTGCGAAAGCCGACCCGAAGATTGCGGCGCAACTGGAAGGTAAAACGGTGATCAAGGAAATTTCCGTTCCGAACAAGATCGTGAATCTTGTGGTGAAATGAGCCGCCCGCAGGTTGCCGTTCTCTCGGCGGACGACCGTTTTGCAAGGCTGTTGCAGTTGGAACTTGAGGCGTGGCAGCTGACGGTGCGGACAGAACAGAAGGCGGATTCCGACGGCGCGGAAGTCGCGATTGTCGACCTTGACAGCGCGGAGATTCCGACCGGGGGAAACTACGGCTACCTGATCGGGTTCAGCCGTCTGCCCGCGCTTTCCGCAGACGCCGACGCACGGCGATGCGCCATGATTCTGCGCCGCCCGTTCCGCATGAGCCTGTTGCGACAGGAGGTGTTGGCGCACCTGTCCGTGCGCGCCGCCGCGCCCGGGAGCGGGACGGAGCAGGCAACGGCGGGGGAGGTTCTTTCGCTGACCGAAATCGGCTTGGTATGCGGGGCTGTCACAGTCCCGCTGACCCCGACCGAGCGGCGGATGACGGCGCTGCTGCTTGAAGCCAAAGGAAAGGCGGTCACAAAAGCCGCACTGGAAGCCGTGACCGACTGCCCGTCGGCGGGCGGGACTGCGGTCTATATCTGCGGAATCCGAAAAAAACTGCGCGAGGCGGGAATCGGGACAACGGTTGAAAGTGTGCGCGGGGTCGGATATTGTCTGTCTTTCGCGGAAAAAAGCAGAAAAAACACTTGACATCATTTTCAGAGAATGATATAATATGGATAGAACGTCGGAGAACGAATCCGACAACGGAGGAAACACTATGGCAGAACGCAGAATGCTCGCAATCGACCTCGGCGCTTCAAGCGGACGGGGAATTGTCGGGTCGTTCGACGGAAATAAACTCAGCCTGCGCGAAAATCATCGGTTCTCAAACGACCCGGTCAATCTTTGCGGCAGGCTTTATTGGGATATTCTCAGAATTTTTCACGAGATCAAGCTTTCGGTTCAGAAAACCGTTCTGGACGGGGACAAGGTCTCGTCAATCGGCATTGATACCTGGGGCGTGGACTACGGTCTGCTCGACCGCAACGGTCGGCTTCTCGGAAATCCCGTCCATTACCGCGACGGCAGAACCGACGGCGCGCAGGCGTTGGTCAATCGCGTGATTCCCGCAGAGGAACTGTACGCCACGGCGGGCATCCAGACGCTGAACTTCAACACCGTCTATCAGTTGGCGGTGGAACAGGCGGAAGCGCCCGAGCGGTTGGCGCTTGCCGAGCGGATGCTCAACATTCCCGATCTGCTCAACTACTTCCTTACGGGAAATATGGCAAACGAATACACCATCCTTTCCACGGGCGCGCTTCTGGACGCGAAAAAGCGCGACTACGCATGGGATCTGCTCGACCGCCTCGGCATTCCGAGACGGCTGTTCGGTTCGGTTGTCAAGCCCGGAACGGACATGGGAACGCTCCTGCCGCAGGTGCAGAGCGAGACGGGAAAGACCGACGCCCGTGTGCTGACGGTTGCTTCGCACGATACGGCAAGCGCGGTCATTGCAGTTCCGACCGAGGAAAAGGACTTCCTGTATATCAGCAGCGGAACATGGTCTCTCATGGGGACTGAACTGCCCGAGCCGCTCATCAGCGACGAGAGCCGCGCGGCGAACTTTACCAATGAGGGCGGCGCTTGCGGCACGATCCGCTTCCTTAAAAATATTATGGGACTCTGGATCATTCAGGAGTCCCGCAGACAGTGGAAGCGAGAGGGGAAGGACTACAGCTTTGCGCAGATGGAAGCGTGGGCAAAGGAAAGCCCCGCGTTCCGCAGTCTGATCGACGTGGACGCGCCCGATTTCGCGACCCCCGGCAATATGCCGGAGAAGATCCGCGATTTCTGCCGCAGAACGGGTCAGCCCGTACCGGAAACGGTGGGCGAGGTCGTCCGTTGCATCTATGAAAGTCTGGCGCTCAAGTACCGTTCGGTTGCCGAGCGGGTGATGGAGCTGATGGGCAGACGGGCAAAGGTCATTCACGTTGTGGGCGGCGGAACGAAGGATCGTTTCCTCTCCCAGATGACCGCGGACGCCTGCGGAATTCCCGTTTGCGCAGGACCTGAAGAGGCAACCGCAATCGGAAACCTGATGATGCAGCTGATGGCGGCGGGCGAGGTGTCGGGGCTTTCCGACGCACGTTGCGTTGTGGCGGCATCCTTTGACAGACAACAGTATCTTCCGACCACCGACCGGAATATGTGGGACGAAGCATACGGCAGAATCTGTACACTTTATCGGTAAATGCGGAAGGACTCCGGTCTTTCCGATTCGGCGAATACAAACCTGCCGAACCGTGTACGGGTCTGCCGCACGCGGAATACAAGGGCATAAAGGAATCGCTGTAGGGTGATTCCGAGAGAAAAACATATTTTGGAGGCATTTATGAAGGACAATCGTTGCGGAGAGCTTGGCGTGATCGGAATGAAGGGCTGTGAGAAGTTCACCTCGCAGGTGGACTACTATCTGCGGGACTGGCGCAGACACGGCGGAGACGGGACTTTCGTTATCAACGCGGAGTGCCTGCGGTTCGGCTCGGGCGAGGGCAAGGCAGTGCTCCACGAGTCCATGCGCGGCAAGGACATTTTCATCATCTGCGATACCTTTAACTACGGCGTGACTTACAAGATGTACGGTATGACCGTCCCGATGGGTCCCGACGAGCATTTCGCAGACCTCAAGCGCATCATTGCGGCAATCGAGGGCAAGGCAAGACGGATTACGGTCATCATGCCGATGCTCTACGAGGGCAGACAGCACAAGCGCAGCGGCAGAGAGTCTCTGGACTGCGCGATGATGCTGCAGGAACTGGTTCATATGGGCGTTTCGAACATCCTGACCTTCGACGCGCACGATCAGCGCATCTGCAACGCGATTCCGCTTTCGGGCTTTGACAACGTACAGCCCACCTACCAGATGATTAAGGCACTGGTGCGGGCAGTTCCCGACGTGCAGATCGACAAGGATCACATGGTCATCATCTCTCCCGACGAAGGTGCAATGTCGCGGTGTATGTACTACTCTTCGGTGCTCGGACTGGACATCGGTATGTTCTACAAGCGCCGCAACTATTCGATTGTCATCAACGGCAGAAACCCGATCGAGGCACATGAGTACCTCGGACAGGATCTGCACGGAAAAGACGCGATTGTGGTGGACGATATGATTTCGTCCGGCGAATCCATGATCGATGTCTGCCGTCAGCTGAAGGAAAAGGGCGCAAACCGCGTGTTCTGCTTTGCCACCTTCGGTCTGTTCACCGACGGTTGCGACAAGTTCGACCAAGCCGCCGCCGAAAAGGTGTTTGACAAGGTCTTTACCACCAACCTGACCTACCGCCGCCCCGAGCTTGCCTCCAAGCCGTGGTATGTGGAAGTCAATATGTGCAAGTATGTGGCGTACCTGATCGACACGCTCAACAACGACGAAACCATCAGCGCGCTTCTGAACCCCGTCAAGCGGATTCAGACCCTAATGGACAAGCATCGCAGTGCGCAGGCGTCGCAGATGAAGATCGAATTCGAAGATCAGAACTGAAACAATTACATATCCGAAAACGGCTGCTTTGACAGCCGTTTTCGTCGGAAAAGGAGTATTTTGTACATGAAAAAGCAGAATCTGACGGATGAAGTGCGGGTCATTCCCGTGGTGGTTATCCGTGATATCCCGGAAACCGTCCCGACACTGGAAGCCCTCCGCGACGGTGGAATCCCTGCGGCGGAGATTACTTTCCGCACCCTCTGCGCGGCGGAGGCGATCCGCATCGGCAGGGAGCGGTTTCCCGAGATGCACATCGGTGCGGGAACTGTGATCAACGCGGAACAGGCAAAGACCGCGCTTGCGGCGGGGGCGGAATTTGTGGTTTCCCCGGGGCTGAGCGCAGGCGTGGCGGAGGTCTGCCGCGCGGCGGGAATCCCGTATTATCCCGGGTGCGTGACGCCGACCGAAATCATGGCGGCGCTTGAACTCGGCATTACAACCGTGAAATTCTTCCCCGCAAACGTTTACGGCGGGCTTGCAAGCATCAAGGCGCTGTCTGCTCCGTTCCCGCAGGTGAAATTCCTGCCCACGGGCGGCGTGGATCTCGGCAACCTTGCGGAATACCTTGCGTGCGATAAGATTGTCGCGGTTGGCGGCAGCTTCATGATGAAGGGTGACATTCGCGAAAACTGCAGGAAGATTCGGGAGGTGATCGGATGAAGGTCGTAACATTCGGAGAGATCATGATGCGCCTGACCCCGCCCGCGCATGAGCGGTTGGTGCAGGCAAGGTCGTTGGAGGTCACCTTCGGCGGCGCTGAGGCGAATGTGGCGGTTTCGCTTGCCTGCATGGGCGAGGAAGCGGAATTCGTGACCAAACTGCCGGAGAACGACATCTCGCAGGCGGCAATCAACAGCCTGCGCGCGTGGGGCGTGGAAACCCGACATATCGTGCGCGGCGGCGCACGGATGGGCACTTATTACATGGAGCGCGGCGCTTCGCAAAGACCCTCCAAGGTGGTCTACGACCGCGCAGACTCGGCAATCGCGCAGGCAGGCGCGGGGGAATTTGACTGGGCGAACATCTTTGACGGCGCAGACTGGTTTCACCTGACGGGCATCACGCCCGCGCTGGGCGACGGTGTGGCGGCGGCAAGTCTTGCGGCGTGTAAAGAGGCGAAGAAGCGCGGCATGACGGTTTCGTTCGACCCCAACTACCGCGCCAAGCTGTGGAGCGTGGAAGCGGCGGCGGAAGCGATGGGACGGTATCTGCCGTATGTGGACGTGCTGATTACAAACGAGAATCAGGCGGGCGACCTGTTCGGTGTTCGCGTACCTGCCGGGGAGATCAGCGGCGACGATGTGACCGACCGGGGGTATCTTGCACTGGCGCAGAGCCTGCAGGCGCTCTATCCGCACCTGCGCATGATTGCGTTGACCGAGCGGCGGACAATTTCGGCGGAGGTCAACAGCTTCTGCGCGAAGCTGTGGGACGGAAAAACGCTTTCCGCTTCCGAAAAGTACCGCATAGAAATTGTTGACCGTGTGGGCGGCGGAGACGCGTTTGCGGCGGGACTGATTTATGCCCTGCGGCAGGGGCAGACTCCTGCCGATGCGGTGCATTTTGCGGCGGCGGCAAGCTGTCTGAAGCACTCAATTGAGGGAGATTACAACCCCACGACCGTTCAGGAGGTCAACGCGCTTGCCAAAGGCAACGCAAACGGAAGGGTTCAGCGCTGATTTTTTGTCTGTTCTGACGATTTTCGCGCTTTTTTTCGTAAAAAGCACAAGATGTTGTGATCCCAACATACAACAGCCCATAAATATGGTATACTATACGCACACCGAAAAAGCGATTTACGTGGTGCGAAAGGAGGGCGAAGGTATGACGGGTCGCATTCATTCCTATGAAACACTCGGCGCGGCGGACGGTCCCGGTTTGCGGTTTGTCCTGTTCCTGCAGGGATGCGGGCTGAGATGTCTGTATTGTCACAACCCCGATACATGGAATCCATGCGGCGGCAGAACCGTTTCCGCAGAGGAGATTGTGGGGGAGGTTGTCCGATACCGCAACTATTTCGGCAGGCGCGGGGGCTTTACCGCGAGCGGCGGAGAACCGCTTTTGCAACCCGACTTTCTTTGCGAGTTGTTCGGTCGGCTGAAGGCGGAGGGAATCTCCACCGCGCTTGACACATCGGGCGCGCCTTACCGGGCGGGGGACAGCCGCTATGACGCATTGCTTGGGGTGACCGATCTGGTTCTGCTTGACATCAAGCACATTGACGACGGGGTCTGCCGCCGCCTGACGGGGCATGGGAACGCCGCCATGCTTGCGTTTGCGGAACGGCTCTCACGTGAGGGAATTCCGATGTGGATTCGTCAGGTTCTTGTTCCCGGGTGGACAGACCGCGAAACGGATCTGCAGAAAACACGGCAGTGGATCGACAGCCTTTCCACCGTGGAACGCGTGGAGGTGCTTCCGTATCACACCTTGGGCAAGAGCAAATATGAAGCGTTGCAACTTCCGTACCCGCTCGGAAGTACGCAGACTCCCGACGCGGAGGCGGTAAAGCGGGCAGAAAAAATACTCATTGGCGATCCGGGATGTACCACGGCAAGCCGAAAAAAGGAGAACATATGAACAGTAAGGCTTGGCAGGGATTTCTTCCCGGAAAATGGAGCAACGGAGAGATTGACACGCGCGATTTCATTCAGCGCAATTATACCCCGTATACGGGCGACGGATCTTTTCTTGCAGGACCGACAGCGGCAACGGTCACGCTCTGGAATGAAATTCTGGAGCTGTCCGAGAAAGAACAGGCGGCGGGCGGCGTTCTCGACGCAGACAATACCATCGTTTCGACGGTTAACAGTCACGCGGCGGGATATCTGGACAGAACGCTTGAAAAAATTGTCGGTCTGCAAACGGACAAGCCCTTCAAGCGCCCGATGCATCTGTCGGGCGGACTTCGCATGGCGGAGCAGTCGCTGAAGATGTACGGCTATGAGATCGACCCGCAGGTTGAGACCTTCTATCAGAACTACCGCAAAACGCACAATGACGGCGTGTTTGACGCATATACGCCCGAGATGCGGCGCGCGCGCACCGCGCATATCCTGACCGGACTTCCCGACGCCTACGGCAGAGGACGGATCGTTGGGGATTACCGCCGCGTTGCGCTGTACGGCGTGGATTATCTGATTGCCAAAAAGGAAGAGGACAAGGCGCAGATCGACGGGAACATGACCCCGGAGAAGATCCGCGACCGCGAGGAAATTGCCGAGCAGGTTCGCGCGCTGAACGCGCTCAAGGAAATGGCGGCGGCATACGGCTGTGACATTTCAAAACCTGCCGAGAACGCGCAGGAAGCGGTTCAGTGGTTGTATTTCGGCTATCTGGGCGCGGTCAAGGATCAGAACGGCGCGGCAATGAGCATCGGCAGAAACACCAACTTCCTTGATATCTATATCCGTCGCGATATGGAAAACGGAACGCTGACCGAGGAAGGCGCGCAGGAGTTGATCGACCAGTTCGTGATGAAGCTGCGGATTGTCAAGTTCATGCGCACCAAGGAATACAACGAACTGTTCTCGGGCGACCCGACGTGGATCACCGAGTCCATCGGCGGCATGGGATGCGACGGCAGACCTCTTGTGACCAAAACCTCTTTCCGGATTCTGCACACACTGGTCAACCTCGGACCTGCGCCAGAACCGAACATGACCGTGCTCTGGAGCGAGCGTCTGCCCGAAAACTTCAAGAAATTCTGCGCGGAGATTTCGGTCAAAACTTCCGCAATTCAGTATGAAAGTGACGATCTGATGCTCCCCGAAATGGGCGACGACTATTGCATTGCCTGCTGTGTGAGCAGCATGCGGGTCGGAAAAGATATGCAGTTCTTCGGCGCGCGGGCAAATCTGGCAAAGTGCCTGCTATACGCAATCAACGGCGGGCGGGATGAACTGACGCTTGATAAGAAAACGGGAGAGCCGCTGCAGGTCTCGCCCGAATACCGCCCGATTGAAGGGGACGGACCTCTGGATTACGCGGAGGTCACGAAAAAGTTTGACTGCATGATGGATTGGCTCGCGGGGCTGTATGTCAACACGCTGAACCTGATTCACTATATGCACGATAAGTATTCCTACGAAGCGTTGGAAATGGCACTGCACGATATGCAGGTGCGCCGCTTCTTCGCTACGGGAATCGCAGGACTTTCCTGCGCGGTTGACTCGCTGTCCGCAATCCGTTACGCAAAGGTCTATCCGATCCGCAACGAAAAGGGACTGGTAACCGATTTCCGCATCGAGGGCGACTTCCCGAAGTACGGCAACAACGATGACCGCGCGGATTCGATTGCGGTGGAACTGGTGCGAACCTTTATGAAGAAGATCGCATCCCACGAGACCTATCGCGGCTCGATTCCTACGATGTCGATCCTGACTATCACCTCGAATGTGGTGTACGGGAAAAAGACGGGAACAACCCCGGACGGTCGCCACGCGGGAGAGCCTTTAGCACCCGGCGCGAACCCGATGCACGGCAGAGACAGCCACGGCGCGTTGGCGTCGTTGGAATCGGTTGCAAAACTGCCGTATGAGTATGCGCGGGACGGGATTTCCAATACCTTCAGCGCAACGCCGTCCTCGCTCGGACGGAGCGACGCGGAGCGCACGGAAAACCTTGTGGATATGATCGACGGTTATGTCCGCTCGGGCGGATACCATCTGAACATCAACGTGTTCAATCGGGAAATGCTGCTTGACGCACAGAAGCACCCCGAAAAGTACCCGCAGCTGACGATCCGCGTCAGCGGATATGCTGTCCGCTTCAATAAACTGACGCGCGAACAGCAGGACGAGGTCATCTCGCGCACGATTCACGAATCCATGTAAAAGAACGCCCTGCCGCATTGCGGCAGGGCGTTTGATTAACATTATGGAAAAAGTACAAACACTTTTAACGCTTTTTCTTTGACCATGTAGGCGCAAAGAAAAAGCTTTGCAAAAAGAAAGCGCCGTAAGGGGAGTTTCGCCGTCTGCGGACGGCGACGAGGACTCCGCGTCCTCGACCGCGCCGCCTTTTAGAAAAGGCGGGCGAAAACTTTTACCCCATGATGAAAGCCGTTTCAGTTGTTTCGGAAGTAATAAAGTCCTTCAAAATCGGCTTGTTCGTATTCCTCTTGCGACATCCAGCGGTCATAGGGCGATTCCCATGCGCCCGTCGTTTCGTCAAAGTCGGCAACCGAGTAGCAATAGCGGCGGCTCGGTTCGTTCGCGCCGTAGAAGGTCAGCGCGACATAGCGGCGCGGTTCCAGACCGTTTCCCTGCCACGAATAGGCGGTTGCGCGGTCGGTTGTAACCTGACTGGTCGCGCCCGATTCCGCGTCGCGCAGGGTTTCCACCGTGTGCGTAAACCCGAACACCAGTTCCTGCCGCGCGTCCACGCCGAGCGTGTGCTTTCCTTCAAACGCACTGCTTGCGCGATAAAAGCCGTCCGCAGTCTGCAAAAAGACCTGCTCGGTTACCTCGTCGCCGTCCGCCGTGATGGCGATCACCAGATCGTTTCTGCCGTCAAAGTTGAGATCCATGAGGCGGAAACCGTAAGTACCGTTCCGATTTCCGACGGTGCGGTCGGAGTAAACGCGGGTCTGCCAGATCTCTTCGCCGTCTTTCTTCACCGAGAGATAGGATGCGCGCGAGCCGCCGAGCACTTCGATTATGCGGTCGTCATCCTCGACCGAATACAGAACCTCCTTTTTGGCGCAGGAGGGGAGCGAGCAGAGAAGCGCGGCTGCGACAAGCAGTCCGCAAAGCAGGCGTGGTTTCATGGGTTCGTACCTTTCTATGAAAAATCCCCCGCGCGGCGGGGGTAGCTTCGTCTGTAAGCCGGGTTCTGTCGGGAACGGTCATCAATCTCCGCGTTCCGTCACCGGAACGCTCCGAAGGCAGAGCCTTCGTGCCACCCCTGACGATGTGCCGGACAAGCCGTCCTTGGGGTGTTGCTTCGGATAGGGTTTACAGCGGACTCATGTTACCATGAGAACGGGTGAGCTTTTACCTCGCCTTTCCATCCTTACCGCAAAAAGCGGCGGTTTCTTTCTGTTGCACTTTCCCGGCGGTTACCCGCGGCTGACGTTATCAGCTATCCTGTCCTGTGAAGCCCGGACTTTCCTCACGGTAATACCTTACGGCAACATACCGCGCGACCGTTCAACGAAGCTACTTTAATTATACACCAATTTGCGCGGCTTGTCAAGCAAAATCGGGAAAATTCTCCCGCTTGGCGGTCAGCGGCGCTTGCCGAACAGTTCAAGAAGTTTGAAGCGCGCGCGGTAGACGGGACGGTCGGTCTCGGTAATCACGCGGTACTGCGAGGGGGTCAGCCCCACCGAAATGAATTCCTCCTCGGCTTTGTCGCGCGAGACGCTTGCCGCGCCGAGGCAGAGCGGGGGATAGAGACAGCACCACCAGTTCTTTCCTGCCGCCTCGCCGATGCAGACTCGCATGGAGAGGTAGTCGCCTGCGGGGAAGCAGAAGCTGTCATAGGAACGTTCGGGGTAGCTTTCCGTGCCGAACAGGATCGACACCGCCTCGTCCCGCCCGTCCGAAATCAACGCTTCGTGCGCGGCGGCGAGGATGTCGGCTTCGTGCGCCCGCAGGAGCGCTTCCGCCGCGTCGCGGTCGGGGCAATCCTCCAGAAGCGGCGCGGTGACCGTCAGAATCGCGTCCCGCACCTTCAGCTTCCGCGCCTGATCTTTCTCGCTGTCGGAATTCGCCAGAACATGGAGACGAACCACGCTGTCGTAAATCTTTGCCTCTCCGTGAACCGGGAACAGACCGACCACAAGCAAAACCGCCATCAGAACCAACACGATCACAATCACTTTTTTCTGCATAAAAACAGACCTCCCATATGTTTTGATGATACCATCATGGACTGTTTGGGAGGTCTTTATTCAGTTTGCCGCAGAAAAATCGATTGCGCCGAGCAGCATTGCCGCCGCGCTTTCGATATCGGGCGCGTAGACCGTACAGCCCGCCGCCTTTTCATGCCCGCCGCCGCCGAATCCCGCGCAGAGAGCGGAGGCGTTGAAAGCGCCCGACGAGCGTACCGACGCGCGGAAAATGCCTTCTTCGGTCGGCTGTCGCAGGGAGATCGCCACCTCAACGCCCGCAAGGGAGCGCGCGACGTCCACCAGTGTTTCGAGGTCGTGATCCTCCAGACCTGCCGCAACCCGTTCCGCGTAAGAAATCGCGATCAGCGCCACCCGTCCGCCGTGGCTGACGCGCAGGCGTTCCACGCCCATTGCTTCGGCGCGAAGCAGTCCGAGCGGTTTGGAGTCGAACAGGCGGTGGTTGATGTCGGCGCAGTCGATGTCGGTTGCAACCAGATCCGCCGCGCGGCGGTGCGTGTCGGGCGTGACGTTGGAATAGCGGAAACAGCCCGTGTCGCTGCTGATGGCGGCATAGAGCAGTTCCGCCATGCGCGGGGTCATGTGCGCACGGTTTTGCCCTTCCAGACGGCGGATTACGTCAAAGACGATCTCGCCGGTTGCCGCCGCCCGGGGGTCGGTGTAGAAATCGGCAAACGGCGTTCCGGTTCCGTGATGGTCGATCATGAAATCGGTTTTCGTTTCAAAACGCTCCCGCAGTGCGCCGAGTTGGGCGGGGGAGGCAACGTCCGCCGAGATGATCCGCATGTCGGAAAAATCGGCAGGAATCGAGGAGGGCAGAACGCTTTCCTGCGCAGGGGCGGAGAGGAAGCGCAGGCGCTCGGGAATCTCGCTCTCGCACATGCACCACGCGCGACTGCCGAGAGAGGTCAGCAGTTCGCGCAGGGCGAAAGCCGACCCGACCGCGTCGCCGTCGGGATTGCGGTGCAGGAGCAGGAGCGTGTCCCGCCGCTCGGTCAGCCGTTCGCAGAGCGCCTCAAAGGCGATGGGGGAGAAGTGCCGGTCATTCATCGCTCTGCCCGTCCCCGGTCGGTTCTTCTTCGTCCGAAATATCCAGCGTGTTCAGAATCGACGAAATGTGCGCGCCGTAGGTGATGGAACTGTCCCGCACAAAGGTCAACTCGGGCGTGATGCGCAGGTTCAGCCCCGCCGCCAGTTCGCGGCGGATGAACCCCGTTGCCGCCTTGAGTCCCTTTGCCAGTTCCTTTTCGTCCCCCCGCAGGGCGGAGTAATAGATTTTTGCGTACTTCAGATCTGCCGTGCAGTCAACCGCCGTCACGCTGATGAACGCGTCCTGCACGCGCGGATCTTTGACCTTTCTTAAAATCTCCATCATTTCCCGCCGCATCTCGTCGTTGATGCGGTCGCGCCTGTATTTAGCCATATCTGTTCCTTCCTTTCATGAAGAAACCGGAGAGAAAACGCCGTGGCATTCTCCCTCCGGTCAAAGCGTAGCGGATACGCGAGTGAATCAGTCCATATTCTCGGGATTCGAGATAACGTCCGAAGCGGATGCGGTAAAGCCCGCGTCCTCGTCCTCGGTTGCCGCCATTCCGGCTTCGTCGGAATCCGTATCCTTCGGCAGATTAACCGCCTTCTGCTTCTTCGCCACAAATTTATCGTAGAGCTTTACGGCAATGAAAACCAACCCCGCAAGGATGAGCAATGTCTTAATGGCAGTCCACCATCCGGAGCGACTCCGTTTCACGACCATAACTTCCTGTTGCTTCTTCATTCTTCAACCCTCCGTTTGAAACCGCTTTGCGGAATCATTCTTGGGTGTATTATACCATACTTCCGCCAAAAAAGCAAGTCTTTTTCCGAAAAAAATTGCAAAAGCCCTTTATTTTTTCGAAAAAATATGATAAAATAAAGGAAATCGGAAAGCGGGGTGGCGTTGTGACATATCGGGAACTGTGCGGGCAACTGTCGGCGGGCGGAATCGAGGCGGCGGAATTCGAAGCGGAATGCCTTCTCGAGGATCTTTGCGGGGCAGATCGCTCCCGGATTCTGTCCGAACCGGATCGTGATTATCCGTCCGCCGCTCTGGAGCGCGCGCTTGCACGGCGGCTCGCTCACGAGCCGCTTCAATACATTCTCGGGTCATGGAGTTTCTATCGCGGAACGTTCCGCGTTTCCCCCGATTGTCTCATTCCGCGCGCCGACACCGAGGTGTTGGTTGAGGAAGCAATCCGCCGCCTGCCGCGCGGGGCGTACTTTGCCGATCTTTGCACGGGAAGCGGCTGTATCGGCATTGCCGCGCTCTCGGAGCGCCCCGACACCCGCGCCCTCGGCGTGGATCTTTCGCAGGGGGCTTTGGAGATTGCCGCCGAAAATGCGGTGCGGAACGGCGTTTCCGACCGTTTCCGCCTGCTCCGCGCCGACCTGCTGACCGCCGCCCCCGGGGAACTCGGGCGCTTTGACGCGATTCTTTCCAACCCGCCATATATCCGCTCGGATGTGGTGGACACGCTCTCGGCGGAGGTACGGCACGAGCCGCGCATGGCATTGGACGGCGGGGCGGACGGTCTGTTTTTTTACCGCGCGCTGTTGCGGCTTGCGGAGGTGTGCCTCAACGACGGCGGCTTCTGCCTGTTTGAGATCGGATACGACCAAGGCGAGGAAATCCGCGCGCTTGCCGCGTCGCACGGCTTTGCCTGCGAGGTGAAACGGGATCTCGGCGGGCAGGATCGTGTTGCCGTTCTGACGCGCGGCGCATAATATGATAGCAGTCTATTGAAAACGGAGTGAACATATATGAAAATTGCAGTTCTTGCAGGCGGACTTTCGCCCGAGCGCGAGGTGTCGCTCAGTTCGGGAAGTCTGATTGCCAATGCGTTGATGGAAAAGGGACACCGCGTTCTGCTTCTGGACGTCTATCGCGGAATCCGGGATCTGCCCGAGAATCTTGACAGTCTCTTTCGCGGGGAGGAACGCTACACGCACACCGTGACCGATCGTGTTCCCGATCTGGAGGCGCTCCGACGTGAGGTCGGCATCGGCAACGCGTTGGTAGGACCGAACGTTGCGCGGGTCTGCCAAGCCGCCGACCGTGTGTTCCTCGCGCTTCACGGCGCGATGGGGGAGAACGGTCAGCTTCAGGCGTATCTGGACAGTTGCGGCATCGGCTACACGGGTTCGGGCTATGCAGGCTGTCTGCTTGCCATGGATAAGGAACTTTCCAAGCGGCTGTTCCGCGACGCGGGCATTCCCACGCCAGAGTGGGTATGGTACGACACGTCGGATGGAAACCCCGACGACCTGATTGCGCAGATCGGATTGCCCTGCGTGGTGAAGCCGAATGACTGCGGCTCCAGCGTTGGCGTTTCGATCGTTTCCGACCGCGCGGCACTGGAAGCGGCGCTGTCCGATGCGGCAAAGTGGGGGCGGCGGGTTCTGGTGGAGAAAAAGATCGTCGGTCGTGAACTGACGGTCGGCGTTCTGGACGGTCGCGCGCTTCCGCCCGTTGAGATTATTCCGAAGAGCGGATTTTACGACTACAAAAACAAATATCAGGGGACAACGCTTGAAATCTGTCCCGCCGAGATTCCCGCAGAGATTACGTCTCTTGTTTCGTCCCTCTCACTGCGCGCTTTCGAGATTTTGCGCCTTGACGGTTACGCGCGCTTCGATTTCATTCTGGATGCAAACGGCACGCCGTGGTGTCTGGAAGCGAACGCGCTCCCGGGCATGACCCCGACCAGTCTGCTCCCGCAGGAAGCCGCCGCCGTCGGCATCTCCTACCCCGACCTCTGCGAGCGCATTCTGATGCTGTCGATGCGGAAGGGGAGGTGAAAGGTCGCGGGGCGTTGCCCCGCACCCTACTTAGGAAACTTCTTATAAGAAGTTTCCTAAGAACCTTCAAGAATTTCACCCACGGGCAGGATTCTCTGCGGAATCCTGCCCGTGGGTGAAAGTTTTTGGGGATTTTTAAGGGACTTTTTTTAAAAAGTCCCTTAAATGGGGTGTGGGGCAACGCCCCGCGACCTTTTCACACCCCCTCTTTCGCATGGATCAGCGACACAATGACCTCGTGGCGCGGGGTGGGGACGTGGTATTTCTGACCGAGACGAACGACAGCGCCGTTGATGAAGTCGATTTCGGTTCGCCGCTTCCGTTCGAGATCCTGACACATCGAGGCTTTGCCCGTGGAAAGTTTTTCTGCCATTTGGAGAAGCGCGGAAAAGACCGAGGACACGTCGAATTGCTCGCCGTCCGCCGCCGCAACGGCAACCGCTTCGTCGATCAGCGCGCGGGCAAGCTCCCGCAGATGCGGATCGGTCGCAATCGCACTGATCGGTGTGTCCGTCAAAGCAGTCAGCGGGTTGATGGTCATGTTCACAAACAGCTTTTCCCAAAGCAGATGCTTTACACTGTCAATGACATCCGCCTCCAAACCGCAACCGTCAAACAGAGAGACAACCGTTTCCGCCGCTGCATGGTTGCCGACGGGAGAGCCGATATACGTAATGCCCGCTCCCGAATGGTAAATGACCCCCGCTTCGCGCGTAACGCAGTTGTGCTTGGTTGTGCCGAGCAGAATGCGCTCGGGCGCGGCAAAATCCCGCATGATTTCCTCGTTGCCCATACCGTTTTGCAGGGAGAGCAGGAGCGTATCCGAACCGATCAGCGCGCGGTTTGCTTCCAGCGCCGCGCGGCTGTACAGATCCTTGACAAACAGAATCACCAACGCATACCCACCGCTGCCGCAGTCGCCCGTGAGCCGTGCGGAAACTTTGCAACGGCGCTCCCGCCCGTCCGGTTCTGTACAAAGGATGCCGTGCGCGTTGATGGCATCCACAACCGCGGGGGCGACATCAAACAGCGTGACCTCGCAGTGCGACGAGAGAATGCTCCCGTAGAGACACCCCATTGCGCCCGCGCCGATTACCGCAATCTTCATGTTCTGCCTCCTTAGTCTACCTGCACGAGCCAACCGTCCGGCGCGGGAATCTCGCCGTGTTGGATCGCCAACAGGGTGGTGTAAAGACGGTGAATCACCGAGCGGTTCTCGGGCGCGCCGAAGTGATATTCCGTTCCGTGGTCGTCGATTGTTCCGACGGGAGAGATGACTGCCGCCGTGCCGCATAAGCCGCATTCGGTAAAGTCTCCGATCTCGTCCAGACGAACCGGGCGCTCCTCTGCGGAAATGTGCAGATAGTGCTCCGCAACATACAGGAGCGACCGCCGCGTGATGGAGGGCAGGATGGTGGGGGACTGCGGCGTAACCAACCCGCCGTCCTTTGTGATGAAGATCACGTTCGCGCCGCCCGTTTCCTCAATGTAGGTTCGCGTAGCCGAATCGACATACAGATTCTCGTCATAGCCCTGCGCATGCGCGTCTGCGATTGCGTAAAGGCTCATTGCATAGTTCAAGCCTGCCTTGATGTGTCCCGTTCCGTGCGGCGCGGCGCGGTCGAAATCGGAAACGCGGATACGGAGCGGTCGGACGCCGCCCGCAAAATAAGACCCGACAGGGGAGGCGAACAGGCGGAACTGGAACTCGGTTGCGGGTTTGACCCCGAGCACCGCATTTGTTCCGAACACGTAGGGGCGCAGATAGAGCGACCCGCCGCTCTCAAGCGATGGGATCGCGTCACGGTTGGCGTGTACCGCCTGCCGCACCGCATCCTCGAACATTCCCTCGGGCAGGGGCGGGATCATCATCCGCACGCAGGAATCGTGCAGGCGCGCGGCGTTGAGGTCGGGACGGAAGCAGACCGTGTGTCCTTCGGGCGTGCGGTATGCCTTCAGACCTTCAAAGCAGGTCTGCGCGTATTGGAGTACGCAGGCGGATTCGTTCAGCACCACGTTGGGGTCGGCGGTCAGATGTCCCGCTTCCCAAGCGCCGTTTCTGTAGAGCGCAACATACCGTGCGCCCGTTTCATGATAGGCAAAGCCCTTAACCGTTTTTTCTTCCATCTTGTGTCCTCCCGAAAAATCAAAAAGGGTGTCGTGCGCCAATGCGCAAGACACCGTTGCCTTACTGCTTTATTATACACGCAGAGCGGCGATTTGTCAAGAAAAATTTTCTGTCATTTTGCAAGAACTTTTTACGAATATTGCAGAATCGGGCGCTTTTTTGACGAAAGCGCCCGATTTTTCGGATCATGTGAATCAAAATGCGCCCAAAAAAGGCAGATGTCTTAAAGGAGCGTGTAGGGAAGCCCCGCAAGTCCCGTTTCGCGGAAGTCGCGTGGGTTGTGGCGGACGATGTAGTCGATGTAGGAAGCAACCTCAAGCGCTGTGAGATAGTAGCCCTCTGTGTTGAGATGTCCGCCGCCGTAAAAACGCTCTTTGAACGCCTTGTCGTAAACCGGACCGTATTGCCGCAGGTCAATGACGTAGCTGTTTCCGAAGAATTCGGCAAATGCGTACATCAGCTTGGCGTGTGCGTCTCCCTTGGCGTTGTATTCGGGGGAGTTGTCCTCGCGCGGCATGGTCAGGTAGAAGAATTTTGCCTGCGGCTGAATCGAGCGCAGGCGCAGGATGAG
The DNA here is from genome assembly GCA_963628215.1 of Eubacterium sp. CAG:180. Classification (GTDB taxonomy): domain Bacteria; phylum Bacillota; class Clostridia; order Oscillospirales; family CAG-272; genus UMGS1865. The sequence goes on along the minus strand of CAVGEJ010000002.1, from coordinate 4,096 downwards.
TTGCCCGAGATACCCCGCCAACGTGGGCGCGCTTTCCTCCGGCTTGTCCGTGTTGATGTCCGCGACCGTGCCAACCTCCTGCTTCTGTCCGTAAAGATCGTTGACTCCAAGCGCAATGATGTACGCGTCGCAAGCCAACTTCGGATCCCAGAAATTGCGGCTGTTTGCAAAGGCTTCCATGTATTCCTTTGCGGTCATGCCGCCTTTGGAGAAGTTGTAAACCTTCGCGCCTGTCATGCGGGCAAGGTACTGCCCCCACGAATGCTCGTAAAGATCGAGATAGACCTTCTTGCCCGCCGGGTCCCAAGTCTCCAACTCGCCCGACGAGAGCGAATCGCCAACGCAGGCAACGCGGCGGAAGATTGCCGCCATCCCGCCTGTGGGGGTCAGATTTTCCAACGGCTTTTCGTCCGCCGACGGATGGATAAAATGATCGATATTCAAAACAGTGTCCTCCTGATTGGAATGCTGACCGTATTATAACATTATGCTGTATATAATACATATTCACCGGCAAAATACAGCTCTCGCGTATCGGTCGATGGATTATCTAACTACTTTTATTATTTACCATAATGCTAACAGTATGTCAACACATATTTCTCCAAAATATTGTTAATATTCGATGAACATACATCGGTAAAAATGCATTCAATAAATATGCAACTTTCCATTCTCTAAGTGGGGGCAAAGCCCCAAGGTCTTGCCTTACCCCTCCACTCCGTCTAACCGACGGCGGATGCTCTTCATGTCCTCCAACATGTCCTCGCGCTTGCGCGGGTCGCGGAGGATCGCCGCAGGATGGAAAACCGCGGTCATCGCAAAACCGCCCTTTTCAACCCACGTCCCGTGCTCCGCCGTAATCCGATAGTTCGGCTTGATTAACCGCATCGCCGCAATCCGACCGAGACATACAATGATCTTCGGACGAATCAGACGAACCTGCTCGCGTAAATACCCAATGCAGGCGTCCTCTTCTTCCGGCTTCGGATCACGGTTCTGCGGCGGACGGCACTTCAGAATGTTGGCGATGTAAACCTGATCACGGCTGATTCCAACCGCTTCCAGATAGCGATCCAATAACTGACCCGCACGTCCCACAAACGGCGTACCGCTCAGATCCTCCTGCTCGCCCGGCGCTTCGCCCACAAACATCAGAGCCGCCCGGGGATTCCCGACGCCGAAAACCGAGTTTGTCCGCGTGTCGCCCAAAGGACAAGCGTGACACGCCGCACAAAGCGCGCGGACTTCTTCCAGATCGTTTGCCATGTCGCCCTCCTTCGTCAAAGCGCCTTCGCGGGGAAATCGGTCAGTCCCTCCTGTTCGGAAAGAGGACCTGAGCAGTGGAGCGTGTAGTCGCCGCTCCGCAGAACCGCGCAAAGGCGGTTCATGTCGGTAATCGGCTCGTCGGTCAGAATGCCTGCGTCCGTGTAGAAATCGGCGTTGTGAAAATCGCTCCCCGAGGTCGGAATCTTTCCCTGCATCCGACACCAATCGCGCGTCATCGGATTGCGGGAACGCTGTCCGACATGCCCGTTGAATACCTCGTAGCCGTCCAATAACTCGGGCGGCATCACCGTCATGCCGTTTCGGAACGGGTGCGCCTGAATCACAAGCAGACCGTCCGCGTGCGCCAGTTCAGAGAAATCACGCAGGTTCAGTTCGTAAAGATAGGGGTGCGTGAGCAGATACTCCTCGGTCAGCCCGAAAATCAGATAGTCGTTGAGATTCTCGGGAAACCGGATCTCCGCGCCGAGCAGAACGTGCATCCGCTCGCCCGCATGCTTCACCGCACACCGCCAACCGTTCAGATAGTATTCCGCGCGCGCCTTCCAGTCAGGTCCTATCCGGTCAAGCGTGTAGTTGTTGAAGTGGTTGGAAATGACCAGAGAGGTGTAGCCCTCGCTCAGGTAGCGATCCACCACGCCCGCCGCGTCCACATGGGCGCAGCGGCTGACTTCGGAGGTGTGCGCGTGCAATTCCGTCAGATAAGGCATGTTTACTTGACCTCAATGATGGAGTCGTCCCACATCGCGGGCTTCTCGTAGCCGAGCAGGTTGACCACCGTAGCGGCAACGTCCGAAAGACCGAACTGTCCGTCGGTTTTCACGCGGTAGTGCTCCTTCGCGGACGTGTTGTCGTAGAAGATGCAGGGAACAGGGTTGAGCGTGTGGCTGGTCTTGGCTTTCATCTTGCCGTTCTTGTCCACCTTCGGAAGCCCCGTTTTCTTGTCCATCTCAAACATCTCGTCGGCATTGCCGTGGTCGGCAGTGATGATCGCAACGCCGCCCAGTTCGTCAATCACGGGCAACAGTCTGCCGATCTGAAGATCCAGCGCTTCCATCGAGCAACGGGTTGCCGCAAGAGACCCGGTGTGTCCCACCATGTCGCCGTTGGGGTAGTTGACACGCAGGAACTTGTATTTGCCCGAGCGGAGCGCTTCAATCAGCTTGTCGGTGATCTCCGCACACTTCATCCACGGGCGCTGCTCAAACGGAACGACATCCGAGGGAACTTCAATGTAGGTCTCCAGTTTGTCGTTGAATTTGCCCGAACGGTTGCCGTTCCAGAAATAGGTGACGTGACCGTACTTCTGCGTTTCGGAAATCGCCAGAACCGGAATGCCCGTATCGGCAAGATACTCGCCCATGGTGTTGGTGATTTCGGGCGGGGAGACCAGATAATTCTTCGGAATGTGCAGGTCGCCGTCGTATTCCAGCATACCCGCATACATCACCTTCGGAACTCTCACGCGGTCGAACTTGTCAAACTGTCCCTCGGGCGCGTCAAAACTCTTGGAAATCTCGATCGAACGGTCGCCGCGGAAGTTGTAGAAGATCACGCTGTCGCCGTCCTCGATTGTGCCGACGGGCTTGCCGTCCTTCGCAATCACGAAAGCGGGGAGATCCTGGTCGATGACGTGCAGTTCGTTCCGATAGGTCGTGACCGCTTCCGCCGCCGACGCGAATTGTCTGCCAACGCCGAGAACATGGGTTTTCCAACCCTCTTCCACCATGTGCCAGTTCGCTTCGTAACGATCCATCGTGATCTGCATCCGTCCGCCGCCCGAGGCGATCATCACGTCGAAGTCAGCGCCGCGCAGACCGTCCAGAAACGCCTCAAACGGATTGATATAATCAAGCGCGGAGGTCTCGCCGACATCGCGACCGTCCAGAAGAATGTGGATGCGGACGCGCGCCACGCCTTCCTTCTTTGCCTCGGTCACCATTGCCTTGAGGTGGTCAATGTGCGAGTGAACGTTGCCGTCCGAGAACAGCCCGAGGAAGTGCAGGGTAGAGTGGTTGTCCTTGACATTGGCAATCAGCTTTTTCCATGTCTCGGACGCAAACATCTTGCCCGATTCGATGGAGTTGGAAACCAACTTAGCGCCCTGCGCGAATACCTGACCCGCGCCGAGGGCGTTGTGTCCGACCTCGCTGTTGCCCATGTCATCGTCGGAGGGGAGTCCCACCGCCGTGCCGTGCGCCTTCAGGGGGACCATCGGATATTTTTCCATCAGCATATCGAGGTTCGGCGTGTAGGCGGACTTCACCGCGTTGGAAATCGTGTCGGGCGCGAGTCCCACGCCGTCCATCACGACGACCATAACCGGACCTTTCACGCCGGAGAATTGGTCGAGCTTTTTCAGAATCTTGTTCATGTCTGTTCCTCCATTCATAAAAAGCAATTTTTTACATATACTATTATAGCCAAAAAACGGCAAATTGCAAGGGGATTCGGAAAAGTTTTCCGAAAATTCAAGAACGGCGGGCAAAAATCGGCTAACGATCCCTTCGGCGGAGGGCAAGATCGCAGAGTAAGGAGGTGGAAACCGCAAGCGAGAGGGAAGCGAGGATGTAAACCGGACCGTCCGCATAGCGGATCGCCGCGAGAATCGGATCGCATTCCGCTTCGGAAAGATAGCAGATCAGCAGAGCAACCGCGGCAAGTAAAACCGCGCCCAACTCCGAGAAAAGCATTCTCTGCGCGGCTTTTTTTAGGTGAGGGATTCGATTTCCGAAAATATTCATGTTTGAAGCCTCCTTTATGGATAAATATTATTATTCAGGAAAAAGAATATAATGGGATTTTCTTC
>CAVGEJ010000001.1:89619-97513 GCA_963628215.1 Eubacterium sp. CAG:180 | reverse complement strand
ATTACAAAGAAGCGAAATTCGGAATTCCGAATACGCGCAAATCCCACCATCTCTGCTTTTCGCCTACGCCTGTTTCCCTAATGGTGACACCCTTTTTGCCCGCTTGTTTTTTTATTTTCAGAGTACTGATGTTGTCCTCAATATCCCGGCGGTGGTTCAGGCAATGGCGGCTCTTCTCCAACAGGTATTCCGTCAACTCTTCCGACTCTGTTCGAAGACGGCGTCGTTGTACGCGGTGCGAATTCGAATACTGCTCCGCGTTCGAGGTCCAGCTTCAGATATGCGTCAAAGCTTTTTCCGGATTTTGGTGAAATAAAACCGTCCAACAAATCCGTTTTACCGTTGGTCAACAGTTTTTGCAGTTGCGACAGCGGAATCACGCGCTTACAGATTGAGGTGCTGACGCTGAATTTACAACCGTCTTTGTAGCCCGAACATCCGTAGCTTTTCCGGAAACGAATCAGATTTTTTCCGCAATGTGGGCAAATTCCGACAACATCTCCGAAAAATCCTGTGTCACGGTCAGCTGACGGCGAAACATCGGTCTTTTTGGTGAATACCTCCGCAATCTCTGCTTCGGCGAGTTTGACGCTTTCTTCCACGCTCATTTTTCCGTGATAGACTTTCTTCAGCGCCTGACCCAGTTGCGAGGTCTTGTATTTATCCATACTGATCTGCATCTGTTCCAAGGATTCAATCAGAAATTCTCCGCCCGGAAGGATGGAATAAACATCCTTTTTGAGGTCGATATACCCGCTTTTGCGCGCGTTGTCGATGATTCCCGTCCGCGTTGCCTCTGTGCCCAGTTCCAGACCCTCGAAAATGGCGCGGTAATCGGCGGCGTCGTCTGCGCCGATGCTGTCCTCCCCTGCTTCCGCCGCGTCCTTGGCGGCGCTTTTTTCTTCCTTGAAGGGGTTTTTGAGGTAGTTGTTCAGCGTTTCAATGGTGTAGTGCCGCGGCGGCGTGGTTTCTTTTTCCACCGGCTTGAAGTCGATGTTTACGACATCTCCTTTTTCCAACTTCGGCAGGATTTTGTCCTTCTGCGTGAAATCGTCGTACTTGGTCCAGCCCTTTTCCAGTACCGTCATTCCTTTGAGCACAAAGGTTTCCAATGTGCCGACGTCGATTGTGATTTCGGTTCTCGACACCACGCAGTCCTCTTCGCAGAACACCGCGACAAATCGGCGGAATACCGTGGAATAGACCTGCATTTCACGCTCCGAAAGCTGTGCCTTCTGCGGAATCTTATAGGTCGGCGTGAGCGCGGAGTGCGATTCGATTTTGCTGTCGTCAAAGATGGTTTTGCTGTCTTTGAAAGTCACGGGATAGCCGATTTTTTTGCATCCCGCAAGGATTTGACGGATCTTGTCCTTTTCCGCCGTTGCGAGGTATTCGGAGTTGGTTCTGGGATAGGTCAGATAGCCTTTTTCGTAGAGCCCCTGCACCAACGCGAGGCTTTCCTGCATGGACATCTTATACTTCTTACCGAGAACATTCTGAAGCTTGGAGAGCGAATAGAGTTTTCCCGGGAACAGCTTGTCTTTTTTGTTTTTGACCGCCGTTACAACCGCGCCGGTTGCGTTGTATTTGGCGCAGGTAGCCAATGCGTCATCCAGTTTGTCTGCGTCAAACTTGTTCTTGGAGGTCAGTTCAACGACCTCTCCCCTCGTCTCTTCCTTGCTGACCATTGCGTAATATTTCCCGGGGACAAAATTGCGGATGGCAAGGTCGCGGTCATAAATCGCCTTGACAATCGGGATGATGACGCGTCCAACGCGTAGCAGAGTCCCTGTTTTCAGCGTGGCGTAGCGCGTCAGATTCACGCCGTAGAGCCAGTCGATATAGGTTCTTGCAAAGCCTTCCGAAGCAAGCAGATCGTATTCCCGCTCGTCTTTCATGTCCTGCAATGCGGCGGCGACGGTTTGCGGGGTCTGATCGGGAAGCCAGAGGCGGCGAAGGGGCTTCGGCGTTTGCAGAGCATTTTCCATGCAGAGCCGCACGATGATCTCCCCTTCCCGATCCGCGTCTCCCGCGTTTACCACGGTTTCGACGTCCGGGCGGTTGCAGAGCGAACGAATGACCTCAAACTGGCGGATCACGCCGCCGTCGGGCTGACGGTTCTCCCCTTTCCGCAACTCAAAGCGGAAAGTTTCGGGAAAGCACGGGAGGTTGTCCATCGTCCATTTCTGCTTCCCGTCGGTCGTTGCGCCGTCCGTATAGGCTTCAATGTCGCACAGCGAAAAGAGATGCCCGAATGCCCATGTGACAAGGTATCCGCATCCCTCGAAATAGCCGTTCCGTTTCTGCATCTGACCGATTCCCGCAACGATGTTGCGCGCAAGACTCGGCTTTTCCGCGATAATCAGAATCATATATATCCCCTTTTGTCAAAAAGACCGCAGTTCCGCCATAGCCATGCGGAACTGCGGCAAATGAAACATGGAATCAGGAATCAGAGCATGGGACGGATGCTTTCGGGAATATCTTCCTCGCGCATCGAAACCGTCATGGTCAGATTCAGACCGAACTTTTCGACGAACGCCGCCAGTTCATGCGTAAGCGCTTCAAACGCGGCGATATCATGGTTGCAGATTTTCAGCGTGCCGTCGATGAACAGATCGGTTACGTCGTGGTTGCTTGCCATAATGCCCGCGATGAAGCCGTAGAGCGACTGTGCGTCGGCGATCTTATATTCGTCCACGTCGATCAGGCGCGCGGACGGCTTGATATCGTATCTCAGCTTGGTACCCTTTTCAATGCATACAACGTCCCCTTTGGTGACCTCGAGTGCCCCGTTGACAAGGTTGATGAGCGTTTTGGTCTTTCCGGTTCCCTTTACTCCAACGATCAATTTCAGCATAGATTGTTACCTCCCACAAATCGGTTGGAAGAAGCTCTCCCTCCGTACTTTCATTATACCAAATAACGGAAGAAAAGTCAAGAGCTTTTCGGTCGATTTGCCTTGATTTCACTAAAAATTAAAAATTCAATCTTTCCTCAAGCTGCTTCTTCATATCCTCGTACCCGGGCTTGCCGAGCAGAGCGAACATATTCTTCTTATAGGACTCCACGCCGGGCTGATCGAAGGGGTTGACCGACAGCAGATATCCCGAGATCGCGCAGGCAAGTTCGAAGAAGTAGATCAGTTCGCCGAGGACATATTCGCTTCTCTCGCTGACCTCCAGCAGGATGTTCGGAACGCCGCCGTCGACGTGCGCCAGAACCGTGCCCTGCATCGCGGTCTTTTTGACTTTGTTCAGATCCATGCCCGAGAGGAAGTTCAAGCCGTCCACATTGTCAGGATCTTCGGGAATCGAGAAGCTGCTTCCCGTGTCGGCAATGTCGATCACGGTCTCAAACATGGTGCGGCTGCCGTCCTGAATGAACTGACCGAGCGAGTGCAGGTCGGTTGAGAAGATGACCGACGCGGGATAAATGCCCTTCTGATCTTTGCCTTCGCTCTCGCCGAAGAGTTGCTTCCACCACTCGTTGAACATCGCGGAGAACGGCTCGTAGCTTGCCAGAATTTCAATGCTCTTGCCCTTGCGGGAAAGCAGATTGCGGATTGCGGCATACTTGTAGCAGTCGTTCTTGGAGAGGTCGGGGTCGCTGTACGCATGGCTTGCGTGTGCCGCGCCTGCCATCAGCTGATCGAGATCGATTCCCGCGCAGGCGATCGGAAGCAGACCGACAGCCGTCAGAACCGAATATCTGCCGCCGACATCATCCGGCACGACAAAGGTTTCGTAGCCTTCCTCGGTGGAGAACTGCTTGAGCGTGCCCCTTGCGCGGTCGGTGGTAACAAAGATCCGCTCCCGCGCGCCTTCCTTGCCGTATTTCTTTTCCAACAGGCTTCTGAAAACACGGAAGGCGATGGCAGGCTCGGTTGTCGTGCCCGACTTCGAGATGACGTTCACGCAAACGTCCTTGCCCTCGCACAGGGACAGCACTTCATTCAGCGCGTCCGCGCTGATGCAGTTACCCGTGAAGTAGATTTCGGGAGTTCCCTTCTTCACCAGATTGTGGTTCGGGGACTTGAGGTATTCGATTACCGCGCGTGCGCCGAGATAAGAGCCGCCGATGCCGATGACAACCAGCACGTCGCAGGTCTTTTGAATTTTTTCCGCCGCCGCTTTGATGCGTGCGAATTCCTCTTTGTCGTAGTTCTCGGGCAGGTTGACCCAACCGAGAAAATCGTTTCCCGCGCCTGTTTTGTTGCGCAGCATCGCGTCGGCACACCGAACCTCGGGTGCGATGCGCTCGTATTCATGCGGGCGAATAAAGCTCGAAAGATAGTGATCGTTCAGTTTGATAGCCATGGAAATCTGACCGTCCTTTTCGGAAATTTTTTTACGTCCTCATTATACACCATTTTCGTCGGAAATGCAATGGATTTCCGCAAAAAATCTTAGAAACGGGCAGATTTTCGTGCTTTTTCGCGTTATATCAGAGCAAAGCGCGCCAACATCCTTCCAAGGATATCAAAGAAGCCGATTTTGGCAACTTCCTCGCTTGCCGTCAGCGAAACCTGACCGACCGCTTTGCCGTCGATATAGTACCCGACAGAGCCGATCGCGTCCCCTTTTTCAATCGGAGCGGCAACCGCCTCGGGCTTCATGATTCTTTGCTCCACGCCTGCAATCTGCGCCTTCGGCAGAACCACGGAAAACGCGTCATACTTCAGCGCACAGCTGTTTTTCACGCCGCCCGTGACCGCCACCGTTTCCGCGCCGCTTCCCTCCGCGCGGTACAGTCCGTAATTTGCAAAGCCCCAATCGAGAAGCGATACCGCCGAGGCATTGCGGACATCCCGCGATTCCGCTCCCATAATCACGCAGATCAGCGGGAAGCCGTCGCGCTCCGCGGTCACGCTGATGCAGAAGCCGGCTTTGGATGTAGAGCCTGTTTTCAGCCCCGTACAACCCGGGTAAAAGCGCACAAGGCGGTTGGTGTTGGTCAGCCCGAAAGCGCCGTCACGGATGGTATCCATCCAGATGGAACTGTATTGCAGAATGGTCGGGTGTGCGATCAGCGCCCGCGACATGATGGCGATATCCCGCGCACTGGTCAGGTGGTGCTCGGCGGTATCGTCCAGACCCGTGACATTCTCAAACGCAGTCCCCGTCATACCAAGCTGTTTGGCGCGCTCGTTCATCTTGCTGACAAATGCCTGTACACTGCCGTACAGATACTCCGCAAGCGCGACCGCCGCGTCGTTCGCCGAGGCAATCACAACCGATTTGAGCAAATCCTCCAGTTTCATCTGCTCGCCTTCCTTCAAAAAGACCTGCGAGCCGCCCATGGATGCCGCGTTGGCGGAGACCGTCACCTTGTCGTCAAGGTGGATGACCCCCGAATCAATCGCTTCCATCAGGAGTAACAATGTCATGACCTTCGTCACCGATGCGGGCGGCATGGATTCCTCGGCGTTCTGCGTGTAGAGAACCGCTCCCGTTGTCGCTTCCATCAGAATTGCGCTCTTGCAGGGCAGTTCGAGACTCCCCTCTTCCACTCCGAGGTCGGACAGAACCTTTTCCGTCGCGGTTGCGTCGGTCTCTGCAGCGGAGGTCGGCACGGCGGCTTCTTCCGCGAGTACGGTCTGATGCGTCCCCGACAGCAACAGGAAAATTGCCGAAAGGACGGCAAGCGCTTTTTTGCGTATGTGTTTCATAAATTCCACCCCTTTCCGATAATCAGCGTATGAGCGCAGGCGCGAAAATATGCCCGCAGACGAACCACCGGCAAAAATCGGCTCGGAATTTGAAAAAAATCTTGATTTGCTATTCCATTTTGCCAAAAAGTATGGTATAATAATACAGATGGGATCGGAAATATTCACACGGAGGAATGAAAAATGGCTATCAAAATGAGAGTGCTTTGCGGATCTGGAAAGAAAAAGGTTCTGAACCTCGCAAACGAGATCAAGGATCACTATTCGTTGGCGTTCAACGCAGTTGACGTGATTCCGCCCGCGTACCCCTGCGACAAGGAGCGCATCGTCCTGTTGGCAATTTCCGCCAAGAAGGACATCAACGACACGGTTCGCCTGTTCTGCAAGGAACTGACCAAGGCGCGCGCACAGAACGTTGCCCTGATGATTGACGGGGACGAGGCGGTTGCAACCAAGCTCAAGGATATTCTGAACGAGGCGGGCACGAACGTTGCGGACGAGGTTCTTTACATCGATGGCGGCTTCCCGATCTTCGGAACGAAACTCAAGGACGAGGAAAAGACCGCAGCCTTCGCATGGGTCGACCGTGTGATGGAGAATCTGAAATAAACCGATAGCAAACAAATTCTATCGCAAAAAGCAAGGCGATGCCCGATCGGGCGTCGCCTTGTATTTTGCAAGCTGTCAATTTGTCGGTGTTGTCGTTTTGTTTTGCTCTTCCGCGGATACAACATTGATTGCCGTTACCTCAAACTGCGGCGTCCAACCGCTCGGTTGTTCGTTATCATTCAAAGTTACGATGGTATCCTTGTAATCAACAATAATCCGATCCTTTTCATTCAGTCTGTCAAAGTTGTTCCAAAACACCCGGCAGAGGTTTCCGTCATCATCGTAGGCATAAAAGCAATACGGTTTTCCGTCTTTGTATTCAAAAGCGGCGCAACTTGGGCTTGTTTCGGCGATTGTCATCTCAATGGAGATGACAACACCAATGTACCGATTGTTTGCACACCCGGAAAAAAACGCGAAGCATAGAATGAACGCAAGGACTGTCAATCGTATTCGTTTCATATTTTTTCCTTTCTGCGTAACAGCGAAAGCTTGGCGGTTATCTCTGTCAGAATTTCATGGTCAATTGGTCGGTTTCGTCCACGTCGTCAAGCGCGCCTGCCTCCCGCAGGATATCGATCACGCCTTTGGAGACCTTTGCACGGGTCTGGAGATCCTCCACCGAGAAGAACGGCTCTTCGTTCCGCGCCTGAATGATGCTGTCCGCTGCCGCATCCCCAAGCCCCGGGAGCGCTGAGAACGGCATTCGGATCGCTCCGTTTTCGGGGCGGAACACATAGGCTTCCGATACCGCAAGGCTCACGGGCAGGAAGCGGATTCCGCGCGACATGGCTTCGTTGACCAACTGGAGCACGGGAATGCTGTCCTGCTCCTTCGGAGACGCGTCCTTGCCGCGCTGTTGGATGTCCTTCATGACCGCGCGGACGTTCTGCACACCCTTGATGATAACGCTTGCGTCAAAGCCCTTCGGCGCGACCGTGAACATGGTGCAATAGAATTCCACGGGCTTGTGAACCTTGTACCACGCCAGACGGATTGCCGACATGACGTATGCCGCCGCGTGCGCCTTCGGGAAGAGGTACCGGATCTTTTTGCAGGAGAGGATGTACCACTCGGGAACGTTGTGCTCCCGCATTTCGGCTTCCCATTCGGGGGTCAGTCCCTTCCCTTTTCGGACGGCTTCCATGATCTTGAACGCATGTGCGTTTTCCAAGCCGTAACGGATGAGGTCCAACATAACGCCGTCACGCGTTCCGATCACGCGGGAAATGTCGCAAGTGCCGTCCTTGATGAGATCCTGCGCGTTGTTCAGCCACACGTTTGTTCCGTGCGTCAGACCCGAGATCTGAAGCAGGTCGGCAAAGTTGTGCGGCTTTGCGTCAATCAGCACCTGCTGGACAAACGGCGTTCCCAATTCGGGAAGCCCGTAAGTTCCGATCTGGCATCCGATGTCCTCGGGAGTCACGCCGAGCGGCTTGGTGGATTCCAACAACTCGTAAACCGAACTGTCGTTCATTGCCACGTCGTTGACCGAGGTGTTGGTGAAGGTCTCCAACCACTTGTACTTGGTTGGCATATCGTGCCCGAGTTCGTCCAGTTTCAGAATGGTATCGTGCAGATAGGAGAACGCAAAGTGCGTGGTGATGATATCCG
>CAVGEJ010000001.1:0-89609 GCA_963628215.1 Eubacterium sp. CAG:180 | reverse complement strand
GCGGGGTGCTGAACCGGGGTGAAGTCGTAAACATCATACTTCTGCGGCACAACGATGATGCCGCCCGGGTGCTGTCCCGTCAGTTTTTTAACGCCCGTACAGCCGTTGACCAGACGGTTCATTTCGGCGCGCGGCAGGCTGACGCCCTTCTGCTCGATGTACTTCGCAACGTAGCCGTAAGCGGTCTTGTCGGCAAGCGTACCGAGCGTTCCTGCACGGAACACGTGCCCCTCACCGAACAGTTCCTCGGTGTATTTGTGAACCCGTCCCTGCACGTCGCCCGAGAAGTTCAGGTCGATATCGGGGGACTTGTCCCCGTAGAAACCAAGGAAGGTTTCAAACATGATGTCGTGCCCGTCGGCGTGATATTTGGTGCCGCACATCGGACACATCTTGTCGGGCAGGTCAAAGCCCGAGCCGACCTCGCCCGTGGTGAAGAATTCACTGTGCTTGCAGTCCGGATTCGGGCAATAGTAATGCGGCGGCAGAGGGTTGACCTCGGAAATACCCGCCATGGTTGCGACAAAGGAAGAGCCGACCGACCCACGCGAGCCGACAAGATACCCCTGCTCCTCGCTGAAATGAACCAGTCTCTGCGCGATCAGGTACAGCACGGCAAATCCGTTTTTGATAATGGAGGTCAGTTCCTTGTTCAGCCGCGCGGTCACGATTTCGGGGAGCGGGTCGCCGTACATTTTCTTGGCTCGCGCCCAACACATATCCTGCAATTCCTGCTCCGCGCCCTCCATTTCGGGGGTGTAAGAACCCTTCGGAATCGGGCGGACGCGCTCGATCATATCGGCAATCTTGTTGGTGTTGGTGACCACAACCTCATAAGCCTTTTCCGCCCCGAGATAGGAGAACTCCTCCAACATTTCGTCGGTGGTGCGGAAATACAACCCGACATCCTTGTCGTAGTCCTTGAACTTCATGCCCGCCAACAGAATTTTGCGGAACAGCTCGTCCTCTTTGTTGAGGAAATGCGCGTCGCAGGTGGCGCAAACGGGCTTGTTGTACTGCTCTCCGAGCGCCACAACCCGACGGTTCAGGTCGCGCAAGCCCTCGTCGTCCGCCACCTTTCCTTCGGCAATCAGGAAGCGGTTGTTGCAGATCGGCTGAATCTCCAGATAGTCGTAGAAACTGACAATCTCTTCAATCTCGTTGTCGGGGCGGTTTTCCAGAATCGCCCGCATCAATTCCCCTGCCTCGCAAGCCGAGCCGACAATCAAGCCTTCGCGGTGCTTTTCGAGTACGGTTTTCGGAATACGCGGATAGCGGCGGAAATAGTTCAGATAGCTGTAGGAGATCAGCTTATAAAGGTTCTTCAGCCCGACCTGATTCTTTACCAGAATGATCTGGTGGTAGGTCGGCAGTTTCAGGGGGTCTGCCTTCTCTGTCATGTCGCGGCGCAGATCAGTCAGGGATTTCAGCTCCATCTTTTGCAGGCGGTCGATCATGCAGAAATAGATCATCGCCAACATTTCCGCGTCGTCGCAGGCGCGGTGATGGTTGAAATCGCCGAGGTCGTAGTACTTGGCAATCACGTCCAACTTGTGCGACTTCAACTCGGGGTTGATGAATTTCGAAAGCCCGACCGTATCGAGATACGGGTTTTCAAACGGCAGTCCCGCTTCCTTGGCAAAATAGCGGATAAAGCCGATGTCGAAGTTGGCATTGTGCGCCACAAGGAGCGGGTAAGGTTCTCCTTCCTTCACGCGGTCATTGCCGATGAAGGCGAAAAAGGCTTTCAGCGCGTCGGCAACAAGCGGCGCATCGGCTACCATTTCGTCGGTGATGCCAGTCAGTTCCACGATTTCGGGCGGAATCTGGCATTCGGGATTGACGAAGGTGTTGAAGCGGTCGAGCACCTTTCCGTCCTTGATCTTGACCGCGCCGATTTCGGTAATTTTGCAGTTGCGAACCGAAAGACCCGTGGTCTCGATATCGAACACGATGGTTTCGGCGTTGAAATCGGGGTTGCAGTTCCCCATTACCGCACTTGCGGTGTCGTTGACGAAGTATGCCTCGATGCCGTAGAGCACCTTGAACGGGTTGTCCTCCCCTGTCGCCTTTTCCAGTGCCAACATGGCGTCCGGGAAGCCCTGCACATTGCCGTGGTCGGTGATCGCAACCGCGGGATGTCCCCATTTCAGGGCGGTTTTCACCGCCACGTCGGGCGGAATCAGCGCGTCCATGGTGGACATGGTGGTATGCAGATGCAGTTCCACTCGCTTTTTCTCCGCCGTGTCCTTGCGCGTGATTTTGGAAATCTGCATGATGTCGGTATAGAAAAAGCTGTAGTCCAGATCTGTCCGCCCCTTGCGCGTAATCTGCTTGACGTATCCGCGCATGGCGTAAGTCCCGCCGTTTTTCACGATTGCGGCAAGCGACTTTGCGTCCTCGATCTCCATGCCGAAGGTGCGGTGCTCGATGGAGGTGTCGCCGTCGAACAGGTCGAAGGTGACGTCCATTTTATCACCCATGCGGTTTTCCTCGGCGGTGAAGTTGAACACGTCGCCGAGAAAGACGATGTTTTTCTGCGGATGGTTGACCGTCGCAATCGCGGTCGGCGTAATCTCAAAGGCATTCCCGAGCAGAACCTTCGGCTCGCTGACGTCGAATTGCGAATGCCCGATTTCCCACACGGTGTCCGAGATTTTGCGCGGGGTCGGATCAAGGTCGGTGTAGATACTCGGAATGCGCGGCAAAACGGCGGTCTCCTGCACGGCGAGACCGCCCTGATATGCCGCCTGTTGGGCTTGCACCCGCACATACTCCTTTTGCGCCTGCGCCGCCTCGTGCGACATGGCATTCTGCATGGTCTGCAATTCGGAGGCATAAAGGCTCGGATCGTAGCCTTCCTCGCGGCGGATGTTGATTTTGATTTCCGTGCCGAACTCGTTCCGGATGATTTCCTCCATCAGCGCGGGGGTTTTGGCATTGGTCACAAGATCCACGCCGCTGTCCGAGAACGGAATCTCGATGTCCAGACGATTCCCGTCAAGGCGGTAATGGCAACGGTTGAAAAAGCCGTTTGCCACAATGCCCATGCGGTTGGTTTCCGCAAGCAGATCGGGCACATTCGCCTCGGTAAAGGTCGCGTTCGGGTAATGCGGGAGAATCCTGACGAAGTTCAGATCATACGCCTTCCGGATTCCCGCCTCAATGCGGAACTGATCCCCGCGGCGGATCGGAGCGGCGAAATCGGCGTGGATTTCGATAATCCGTTGATCCTGATCGCAACGCAGACGGATCGAATTCGGGTCTGCGGAGAGCATCAGTCCGAGATCGGGCTCGTCCGCACGGTACTTGTAAAAAATTTCGGGTAGCGTTTTACTCATGCCGTTCGTCCCCCATCTTTTTGATTTCCGCGATCAGGCGCGGGATGATTGCGTCCTCCGCAATTTTCTCTACCAGTTCCCCGTGACGGAACAGAACCGCCTCGTGAATGCCGCCCGCAACGCCGACATCCGCCTCGCGCGCCTCTCCCGGACCGTTGACCACGCATCCCATCAGCGCCACGCGCAGGGGCAGATCCTCCAGTCCCTCTTCCCGCACGGCGTCCTCAAAACGGCGGACAAGCGGAATCAGGTCGATTTTTGTCCGCCCGCAGGTGGGGCAGCTGATGATATCCAGTCCGCGCTGACCGTCGATGCCGACCGCGCGCAGAATCTGTTTTGCCGCCGTGACCTCGCGCACGGGATCATCGGTCAGCGACACACGCACGGTGTCCCCGATGCCGTCCGACAGGAGTGAGCCGATTCCGATCGCGCCCTTGAGCAGCCCGCGCTCCCCGCCGCCCGCTTCGGTTACGCCGAGGTGGAGCGGATACGGGCAAAGCGAAGCCAAACGGCGGTTTGCCTCGATCATGTCGTGCACGGTCGAGGTCTTGATGGACAGGACGATATTATGAAAATCGAATTTTTCCAGAAGCGACGCATGGTACAGCGCGCTTTCACAAAGCGCCTCGGGGGTCGGAGCGCCGTACTTTGCCAGAATATGCTTTGCCAGTGACCCGCCGTTGACCCCGATGCGGATCGGGATGTTCCGCGCGCCGCAGGCTTCCACAACCGCCCGCACACGGTCTTCTCCGCCGATGTTGCCGGGGTTGATGCGGATTTTATCAAAGCCCAGTTCCGCGCAACGCAGAGCCGCTTTGTAATCGAAATGGATATCCGCGACGATCGGAACGGTTACGCCGCCCTCGCGCAGGGCGAGGATGATATCCGCCGCCTCGGGGGTCGGGACGGTTACGCGCACGATGTCACAGCCCGCCGCCTCCAGAGCGCGAACCTGCGCCAGCGTTGCGGCGTGGCCGTAGGTGTCGGTGTTGGTCATGGACTGAATCGCAATCGGCGCGTTTCCGCCGATTATGCGGTTTCCGACCCGAACCGAAGGGGTCTTTCTTCTGATCTTGTTATATTCCATGTTGTTGTTTCCTCAGAACAGCGCAATGATATCCTTTGCCATGACAACCGCCATCAGCGCGAGCAGGACAATCAGTCCGACAAAGTTGATGATGCCCTCAACCTGCGGCTTGACCTTTCTGCCGCGGATCAGCTCCACAACGTAAAGCAGAATATGTCCGCCGTCCAGTGCGGGAAGCGGAAGCAGATTCATGATGCCGAGGTTGATGGAGATGACAATCACCAGATACAACACGTCCAACGCGCTGCTTTTTGCCGCCTGCGCGATCGTTCCCGTAATGCCGACGGGACCCGATACGCTGTCAGCCGGATAGCGCCCGCCGATCAGCCCGAGCAGCGAATCGTACACCATCTTCACCGTCGAACAGGACTGCCAGAAGCTGTGTTTGATCAGTTTTGCGGGGGTCAGTTTTTCCCCGTACACCTGAAAATCCATCTGTCCGAGGGCGATGCTGCTCTGCACGCTTGTCGGAAAGATGACGTCCTTGACAACCACCGTTTCGCCGTTCCTGCGGACGGTGACATCCACTTTTTTGTAGCCCTGCGAGGTGATTTCATAGTTCAGCTGATAAAGCGTGTGAACCGACACCCTCCCGATTTTGAGGACTTGGTCCCCCACCATCAGCCCCGATTCCTGACTGATGTTTCCTTCGGGAAAGCCCGCAATCACGGTGTTGCCGAGGTAGCCGTGCCGCCCCATAGAGCCGACCATGATGAACATGAGCAGGAAGCCGAGCAGAATATTCATTGCAGGACCTGCAAGCGAGATCAGAATCCGTTTCCATACGCTCTGGTTGCAGTAGGCATGCTTCTCATCCTCGGGCGAGAGCGCTTCCGTCTCCTCATCCGTCGGTTGGATGTCGTTGAGAAGCGGGTTGTTCGGATCTTCGACCACGGTCTCCCCCTTCTCGTTTCCCTGCGCCAGTTCCATGCCGCTCTCGCCGAGCATACTGACAAAGCCTCCGATGGGAAGCACGCGGAGCGCATAGACCGTGCCGCTCTTCTTCGAACGGTGCGAGAGAATGCGCGGTCCCATTCCGATGGCGAATTCCAGAATCTTCACGCCGCATGCCCGCGCGACCAGAAAATGTCCCAGTTCATGAATGAAAATCAGAAAGCCGAAAATGAAAATTGCCAGTAAAATATACAGGACTATCACGGGTATCCTCCTAAGAACCGCTCTGCGTCAGAAACGCAAAGCGAGAATTTCGTTTGCAACCGCCCGGGCTTTTGCGTCAAAGGCGAAAATGTCCTCCACCGTTTCCGCACGGCTCGCCTCGGTGCGCAGCCGCTCTGCGGTCTCGGTCACGACCTTCGCAATTCCCGGGAAGGTGAGCTTTTCCCCGAGAAATGCCGCCACAGCCACCTCGTTTGCGGCGTTTACCACAGCGGGGACTGCCCCGCCCGAAGCGATTGCCGACCGCGCCAGCGCAAGCAACGGAAAGGTCTCGGTGTCCGGGCGCGCAAAGGTCAGTTTCCCGACGCGGAACAGATCAAGTTCGGGAATAACCGCCGCGGCTCTTGCGGGATGCGTCAGCGCATACTGCACGCAAAGCCGCATATCCGGCACAGACATCTGCGCAATCACGCTGTTATCAGTATATTCGACCGCCGAATGCATTATGCTCTCGCGGTGAACCAACACCTCCACCTGCTCCGGGGCAATCCCGAACAGATGTACCGCCTCGATGACCTCAAAGCCCTTGTTCATCAGCGTGGCGCTGTCGATTGTGATTTTTGCGCCCATCTTCCATGTCGGGTGCGCCAGTGCGCGCGCGGGCGTGATGTCGGCAAGCTGCTCCTTGGTATAGCCGTAAAACGGACCGCCCGAGGCAGTCAGAAGCAGCTTTTTGATCTTCTTTGGGTTTCCCGCCCGCAGGCATTGGAAAATCGCGCTGTGCTCGCTGTCAACCGGCAGAATGGTCTGTCCCTTTTGCCGCGCCAGTTTCATAACGATTTCGCCCGCGCAGACAAGCGATTCCTTGTTGGCAAGCGCCAATCGCTTGCCCGCGCGGAGCGTTGCCAGAGTCGGGCGAAGCCCCGCTTCCCCGATCACGGAGTTCAGCACCACCTCGTCACTCGCATGCGGTTCTGCGATCATTTCGCAGACGCCGTCCATGCCGGAGAGCACCCGGACAGACGTATCGGCAAGGCGCTCCCGCAGGTCGCGCGCCGCAGCTTCGTCCGCCATGGCGCAAACGGGAACATGGAATTCCCGCACCTGTTCCTCCACCCGCTTTGCGTTTTTCGCCGCGCAAAGCGCGTTGATGGTAGCCCCCGTCCTGCGGGCCACGTCCACCGCCTGTTCTCCGACCGAGCCTGTAGAGCCCAGGATCGTAACGGACGGATAAATCGAATTCGTTTCGTTCACGTTCATGCCAATTCAAAAAAGTTGAAGAAGAGAGAGAACACCATCAGGAGCGCCGAGACCGCGATAACCGAATCGAAGCGATCCAGTACCCCTCCGTGTCCGGGGAAAATGAAGCCGTAGTCCTTCACGCCGTATTTGCGTTTGATGACCGACATGGAAAGGTCTCCGATCTGTGACATCACGGCAACGAGAACGCCAGCAACCGCGAAAATCAGGAGGTTTGCGGTAATCTCCGGCACGAGTTCTTCTACCACGATTCCGAAAATCACCATGACGATGATGCAGAACACCGTTCCGCCAACGCTCCCCTCCACGGTCTTTTTCGGGCTGACATCGGGAATGAGTTTATGCTTTCCGAACGCGCGCCCGCAGAAGTACGCGAAAATATCGGTGATCCACGCGCCGAGGAAACAGATATAGTAGAGGTATTTTCCGCCCGGCTCGCAATCGTGGATAAAGAGAATCGCGTTGAAGCCGACGAAAATGTAAAACAGACTAAAGGACGCAACGAACACCGCTTCAAGCGGGTACTTGCCGTGCGAGAAGATCAGAACCGTAAAGGCATAGAGCGTCCAGACCACCGCCGCGCAGATTGCGATCGGGGCAAGCAGACCTCTGTTGGGCAGATAGCGGATGAGAAACGGGAACGCCGCGCCGAGCGCGTACATCGGCGCGGTGAACAGCCATGCGTTTTTCAGCCCGACGCAGGCGAACATTTCCCAGACCGACAGAACCGCGCAGACGGCAAGCCCGAGCGGGAAAATGAAGGTGTCCGAGAAGATCAGAACGGGTAACAGGACGAAGAAGGCGACAACCGCCGTGATGATTCGTTGCTTCATAGCGAATCCCTTTCAGTTTCAGTTCAGATGTTTTTCATGCCGCCGAAGCGCCGTTTGCGACCGAGGAAGGAGCGGATAGCTTCGTCCACATCCCTCTCGCGGTAATCGGGCCAGAGCGTGTCGGTAAAGTAATATTCCGCGTATGCGGATTGCCAGAGCAGAAAATTGGAGGAGCGCAGATCGCCGCCCGTGCGGACAATCAGATCGGGGTCGGGACATCCCGCCGTGTAGAGATGCGCGGAAATGTCATCCTCGGTCACGGTCTGCTTCCCCTCGCGGATCAGCGCCTCGCAGGCGTGGGCGATCTCTTCCCTGCCGCCGTAGTTGACCGCAATGTTGAGCCGGAACGCGCGATCCGCCGTTTCGCGATCGAGCCGCTCCATCTTTTCCCGCAGACTGTCCGGGAAAGCGGAAAGATTCCCTACAAAGCACAGATGAATCTTTTCCTTGTCGATCTCGCGGAAGAATTCCTCGATATAGTCGTCCAGAAGCCCCAGAAGCGCTTCGACTTCATGCTCGGGGCGCTTCCAGTTTTCGGTGGAAAAGGCGTAAACGGTCATGTACTGCAATCCGATGGATTCGCAGTACCGTCCGATGCGGCGGAAGTTCTCCGCTCCCCGCTTGTGCCCGTATTCGCGCGGCATTCCCCGCTTTTTCGCCCATCTGCCGTTGCCGTCCATGATGAAGGCGATGTGCCGCAACCGCCCGTCCGAGAGGTCGGGAACGCCTGCCGCTTCCTTCTTTTTCTTTTGAAAAAACATGATGCACTCCAAAAAATCCGGCGGGAACCGTTTTGCGGCGCCCGCCGGAGAATCGCAGAAACGCCGCCGTCAGACCTGCATGATCTCCTTGTCCTTCTTTGCGGTAATGTCATCTACCTGCTTGATGTACTTGTCGGTCAGATCCTGCACGGATTTCTCGCTTGCCTTCTGTTCGTCCTCGGTCATCTCGCCGTCCTTCTTCTGCTTCTTGATCTCGTCATTCGCTTCGCGGCGGACATTCCGGATGGCAACGCGCGTTTCCTCGCCCATTTTCTGAATCTGCTTGGTCAGCTCCTTACGGTGCTCCTCGGTCAGTTGCGGGAAGATCAGACGGATAACGCTGCCGTCATCGCTCGGCGTAATGCCGATGTCGGATGCCAGAATCGCCTTCACCATCGGCTTGAGGGTGGAGCGGTCGTAGGGAGAAATGGTCAGGGTTTTGGGGTCGGTTACGGTCACCGAAGCCATATCCACAATGCGGGTCGGCGCGCCGTAGTATTCAAATGTCACCTTGGACACGATAGCGGCGTTTGCCTGACTTGCGCGGATGGTGGAAAGATTGCTCTCGTAAGCGGCAATGCTCTTCTGCATTTTTTCTTCGGTCTGTTTGGTGTTGAATTTCATAATTTCATCCAATCCTTTCCTGTGTGTTCGGTTGTTCAGTCTTTGTTATGAATCAGCGTGCCGACAGGCTCGCCCATGACAACGCGGTAAATATTTTCGGGATCTGCCAGTCCGAAAGCATAGCCGTTCACATCGTTTTCCATGCAGAAGATCATGGCGGAGAGATCCAGTGCCTTGAGGTTTTGGTCGATGATCTGACGGTAGGTCAGTTCGCTGTAACGGGTCGCGGTCGGATCTTTTCTCGGGTCGGCGCTGTAGATTGCGTCGATGTTCTTCGCCATCAGAACGCAGTCGGCGTGAATTTCCGCCGCGCGCAGAACAGCCGTTGTATCGGTTGAGAAGTACGGAACGCCGAGTCCGCCGCCGAAAATGACGACCTTGCCCGCTTCCAGTGCCGCGATTGCGTCGCGCGCGGTGTATGCGTCCGCAAAGGCATGAATGTCAACCGAGGTCATAACAACCGCTTCCATGCCCGCATGAATGAACGCGTCCTGAAGCGCGATGGAGTTGATAACGGTTGCGAGCATTCCCATGTGATCCGCGCGAACGCGATCCATATCCGTTCCCTGTCTGCCGCGCCAGATATTTCCCGCGCCGACCACAACGGCAACCTGCACGCCCGCGTCAACGCTGCGTTTGATCTGCGCGGCGACCTGTGCGGTAAAATCAAAGTTCAGAATCCCGTCTGCTCCTGCGGCAAGCGCCTCGCCCGACAGCTTGAGCAGTACCCTGCGGTATTTCGGTTGCATATCCATAAATCAAGCTCCTTCTTCCGTTGTCCTATTCCTTTTTATTTTACTACAAATCGCGCCGTTTGTAAACACCTTTTTTGTAAATAAAATGCTTTTGCGGCGATTTTCCGCTCCGGTGCGGCTCACAGCACCCGCGTTTGTCCGAAAACCGTTTGGACATCCTCTGCTCTGGGCGGCAGAGTTCCTTCGGTCATGCAGGCGGCAGTGCCGAACGAGACCGCCGTGCGCAGGATGGTTTCACGATCCAGTCCCCGCGCGGTTGCGTGCAGAACGCCTGCCAACGTGCTGTCTCCCGCCCCGATGGTGGAAACGGGGTGCGCCAGCTTGGGCACAGACAGAATCAGCGAATCGTGACCGTCCGACCAGACCGCGCCGTCCCCGCCGAGGCTGATCATCACTTCTTCCGCCACGCCGCGCTTCACCAGTTCCGCCGCTGCATTTGCCGCGTCCTGCGCGTTTTCCACCGGCGTTCCGAGGAAGGAGACGATCTCCTGCTCGTTCGGCTTGATGAGCCACGGGTGAATTTCGGTCAGATCCTCGGGGGTAAAGGAGTTGGAATCCACAATCACGCGCACGCCGTTTGCAATCAGACGGCGCAAAAAGGCGATGACATCCGCTTTCTCCAAGCCCTTCGGATTCCTTCCGGCAAATGCGAGCAGATCGCCCGCGCGGCAGATGTCAAGCACGGACTTTTCCAGTTCGTGCAGAATTTCGGGGGTTACGCGGAAGGTATCGAGACTGATGCGCGTTTCCCTGCTGTCTGCGGGATGCAGCGTGATGTTCTCGCGGATGCGCCCCGCCGTGCGAATCGGCGCATAATGCAGACCGTCGCGCTTCAGCTGCGCTTCAAACGCCGCGCCGTTCTCGTCGCCGAGAATGACGAACGCGGTGCTGTCTGTCCCGTTGACTTTTAACGCACGGGAGATGTTGATGCCCTTTCCGCCTGCGTCGCAGAGGATGCTGTCAACATAGTTTTCCTTCTGCGCTTCAAAATGCGCCATCCGGTAGTGCAGATCGAATGCGGGATTGAGCGTGACCGTGTAGATTGCTTTCATGTTCGTTTCCTTTCAGTTGTTGAGTTCCGTAATTTCCGATATATCGTCAAACCGGATCGAAGTTTTGACAATCCGCAGAGCGCGGGTTGCAAGATCGATGTCCGATACCATACCGACCGTTGTTTTGTATGCGTTTCCGTCGTAATGCGTTACGCGAACCAGCCTGCCGCGCGCGATGTGCGACAGCTTCCGCGACAGCGCCGCCGCGTCCTCTTCGGATAGCGTTCGCCGCGGTTCGGGCTTCCGCTCCTGTTCGCGGATCAGTTCCTCAAATCCGCGCAATGCCGCAAACGGCATGAATTGCCGCGCGCGGTCAAGGTTGCCGGTCTTCTTCTCCACTGTTGTGTCCTCCGATCAGCCGATTCCGTTCCCGCGCGGTCGCCTTTTCCTCAAGGCTGATGCCGTGCAGAATCGCGTTCTTGCCGTACTTTTTCCGAAGTCCCAGAACCGTTTTCTGAAGTTCCAGTTCGCGCCGCTCCGCGTCGAGATCGGTAAACAGATCCAACGTTGCGCAAGCCTCGTCCTGCAGATCGTTCAGCCCTACGTTGATGCGGCGGATGGGATAGTTCGGATTGACCGTTTTGCGGAAGCAGTCCACAAACGCGCGGCGGATCTTCTTTGCCGAATTGGTGTAACCGCCAAGCTTTACGGTCGTTCCCGCCGACCCGCGAATATCGCGCGAATAGCCGACCGATAGGCTGATGGAATCGGTAACCTTGCGCCGCTCGATCAGTTCCAGAACCAATGGGTCTACCATTTCCTTCAGCACCGTCAGCGCGTCGTCAAAGCGGTAGTCTTCAAACAGAATCTGCCCGTTGGAAATCGATTCGCTCTTTGCCACATAGGCGTGAATGTCTGCAATGGTGCACGGCTCTCTCCCGTGGGCGTGGTCGATCAGATATTCCGCATTGACCCCGAATTCGCGGTAAAGCTTTGCTTCTTCGCATTCCGCAACGCCGCGCAGGTCAAAGATCCCCATCTTTTCCAACCGCTTTGCAATGCCGCGACCGACATTCCAGATATCCGTCAGCGGCTGATGATACCAAACCGTCCGTCGGAATTCTGCTTCGTCCAGATACCCAACGCGATCCGGGGCGTGTTTTGCCGTAATGTCAAGCGCCACCTTCGCCAGGAAGAGGTTCGTTCCGATTCCGACGGTTGCGCAGATGCCGCCCGTTTCGCGATACACCGCGTTGGTCAGCATTTTTGCCAGATCCCGCTCGTTCATGTCGTAGAGCCTGCGGTAGGACGTGATATCCAGAAAGCATTCGTCGATGGAATACACATGGATATCCTCCGGACTGATATAGCGCAGATAAACCGAATAGATGCGCGCCGCGTATTCCATATACAGCTTCATCCGCGGAAGCGCCGTGATATAGTCGATTCCGGGCGGAATCTCGTAGATTCTGCATCGATTCCGCACACCCAGTTCCTTGAGCGCGGGAGAGACCGCCAGACAGATTGCGCCGCGCCCGCGGGAGGGGTCTGCAACCACGAGCCGCGTTGTCATGGTATCCAGTCCGCGTTCGGCGCATTCCACGGAGGCGAAAAAACTTTTGAGGTCGATGCAAAGATACATCCTGTCGTCCATCCGACACCTCCGAAATAAGCAAAAACCTGCCGCCCGAAAAGCTTGGGCGGCAGGTATCTTTTGGTGCCGGTAGTCGGGGTCGAACCGACACGGTATCGCTACCACTGGATTTTGAGTCCAGCACGTCTGCCAATTCCATCATACCGGCGGGCAACGAATATATTATACCACATCCCGTCGGAAAAATCAAGGGCTTTTTTCAATTTTCTGCAAATTATTCGATCCGATCTATCCGTTTATCCATTCGCGGGAGCGGTTCACCGCTTTGTGCCATCCCGCAAGCCGCTTCTCCCGCTCTTCTTCGCTCATTTCGGGGACAAAGCAACGATCCGTTCTGCGTACCTGCCGCAATTCGGACAGGTCGCCGTAGTATCCGACCGCCAACGCCGCAAGACTTGCCGCGCCCCATGCGGTTGTCTCTACGCAGAGCGGACGGGACAGCGGAACGCCCAGAATGTCGCTCTGGAACTGCAGAAGAAAATCGTTTGCCGAAGCGCCGCCGTCAACACGGATGTTTCCGATGGGCGTTGCCGCGTCGCGCCGCATGGCTTCCAGAACGTCCGCCGTCTGGTACGCCATGGATTCCAACGCCGCGCGCACGATGTGATTGGCGGTCACAGCGCGGGTCAGTCCCTGAATTGAACCGCGCGCGAACGGATCCCAGTACGGCGCGCCCAGTCCGACAAAGGCGGGAACAAGATAAACACCCGCGCTGTCGGGAACTGCGGTTGCCATGGCTTCGGTCTCGCTCGCCTTTCCGAACAGATGCAATCCGTCCCGCAACCA
Source organism: Eubacterium sp. CAG:180 (assembly GCA_963628215.1). Lineage (GTDB taxonomy): Bacteria > Bacillota > Clostridia > Oscillospirales > CAG-272 > UMGS1865. Next base: position 76,400 of record CAVGEJ010000001.1, on the reverse strand, counting down.
CTGAATAACCGCTCCGCAGACAAAGACCGAGCCTTCCAACACATAGGTTGTGCGGTCTCCGAGTTGCCAACCGACGGTTGTCAGCAGTCCCGCTTCGGAATCGACAGGCGTCTCGCCTGTGTTCATCAGCAAAAATCCGCCCGTTCCGTAAGTGTTCTTGACATCGCCCGCGTCAAAGCACCCCTGCCCGAACAGCGCCGCCTGCTGATCCCCCGCCGCGCCGGAGATCGGAATGCGCTCCCCGAACAGATGCTCGGATGTATAGCCGAATATGCAGGAGGACGGTTTGATCTCGGGCAGGATTGCCTCCGGAATGCCGAACAGATCGAGCAGATCGCGATCCCACGCCCCTGTGTGAATGTTGTACAGCATGGTGCGCGCCGCATTGGAGGGGTCTGTGGCGTGGACTTTCCCGCCCGTCAGATTCCAGATCAGCCAACTGTCCACCGTGCCGAAGCAAAGTTCCCCCGCTTCCGCGCGACGGCGCGCGTCGGGGATGTTTTCCAGAATCCATTGCAACTTGGTTGCCGAAAAATACGGGTCGGCAATCAGTCCGGTTTTGGCATGGAGCATCGACTCCAATCCCTGCCGCTTCAGTTCGGCGCAGCGCTCTGCCGTCCGTCTGCACTGCCAGACGATTGCGGGACAGATCGGCTTTCCCGTGGCGCGATCCCAGACGATGACGGTTTCCCGCTGATTCGTGATGCCGATTGCCGCGATTTCCTCTGCGCCGATGCCCGCGCGGAGCATGGCTTCCACTGCAACGCCCATCTGCGAGGCGAGAATCTCGGTTGCGTCCTGCTCCACCCAACCGTCCTGCGGATAGGACTGTCGGAATTCGCGATTGACCCGCGACAGCACCGTCCCGTGCCGATCAAACAGAATGCAACGCGAACTTGTTGTCCCTTGGTCGAGTGCCAGTAAATAAGGCTTCATAGCAAAACCTCCGAATCATATTCTGTTTTTATTGTAACACAGCTTTTGCGATTTGTCAAGCGGTCAGAGCGATTCAAGCGCCTGTCTTGTGCGCGCGATGGCGTCGTTCAACTCCCCAACCAGTGCCAACAGCTGTCCTGCCTGCGGGGCTTTTCCGTCGTTCCGCGCGTCCGAGAGCGGCAGGGCGCGCTCGCAATACGCGGGGATTGTTTTCCGCAGAAAGGTACGCAGACATGCCTGCAGGCGCGTGGTACGTTCGGTCTCCTTCGCCTGTCTGTCCTGCGCTTCCCGAAGCCGGACTGCCAGTGCGCGCGCCGCGTCGGTGACGGCAGGATCAGCGTGCAAGCCCTGCGACAGTCTGAGGATTGCCCATTCCGTGTAACGGTCAACGGCTTGCCCGCCGACTTCCCGGGCACAAAGGTTCTCCAACCGTTCTGCTCCCTCCTGCACGACAGCCTGCATTCCGCAGTAGTCCGCGTAAAAGCCGTTCACGTCCCGCAGATGTCCGAATACATCGGTTTTGCCGCGCTCCGCCGTGAGAAAACGGGCGGTTTCCTGTTCCAGAACCGTCAGAATTTTCACCGCCTGCCGCCGCTTGTCTCCGGTTGTTGGATCGGGTGCGGTCGGCAACATCTTTTCAAGGCGGGAAAGCGCCGCAAGCAGTTCTTCCGCCGTCATGCCGCGCAAACGTTCTTCCCCTTCCCGCTCTTCGGGAAAGCGAAAGATCTCCGATTTCTCCATGTCCTCCCCTCCTTATAACGAAAAACCGAACGGCAAGCGTCCGGTTTTTCGGCTTCAACGAATTTCCACATTCACTTTTTTGCCGCTGCCGGCAGATGCAGCCTTGATGACCGTGCGGATCGCTTTCGCGATTCTTCCGTGTCTGCCAATGACCATTCCCGTGTCGTCCGCCGCAACCGTGAGCGTGAGCGTAATCGAACGCTCATCCTCTTCGGTTGCAACCTTCACTTCATCGGGGTTATCGACAATCGCTTTCGCGATATCAAGCAAGGTTTCCTGTAAATTTGCCATACCGCGTTACTCCTGTGGAAGGGAATCAGTCAACGATTCCGCTCTTCTTCAGAAGCGCTTTGACGGTTTCTGTCGGCTGAGCGCCGTTTCCGAGCCACTTCTTTGCCTTCTCCGCGTCGATCTTGATCTCAACGGGGTTGGTCAGCGGGTTGTAAGTGCCGATCGTGTCGATGAAGCGACCGTCTCTGGGCGAGCGGCTGTCCGCCACGATAACGCGATAGAACGGAGCTTTCTTTGCGCCCATTCTGGTAAGTCTCATTTTTACTGCCATGATTTTTTCCTCCGAAAAATAAATAAAATATGGTTTTATGAATGAACGGTGAAATCAGAAAGGCATCTTCATTCTGCCGAGCATTTTCTTTCCTTTGCGGGTTTTGCCCATTTCGGTAAACTGCCGCATCATTTTGAGCATCTGGTCGAACTGCTTGAGCAGTTTATTGACCTCTTCAACCGAAGTTCCCGATCCTTGCGCGATGCGCTTCTTGCGCGACGCATTGATGATCTCGGGATGTTCCCGCTCTTTTTTTGTCATCGAGTGGATGATGGCTTCGGTTCGCACCAACACCTTTTCGTCCACTTTTGCGTCCTTCAGCGCCTTGGCGTTCATCCCCGGCATCATGCCGACAAGCTGATCCAGATTTCCCATCTTCTTCAGCTGCATCAGTTGCCCGAGATAATCGTCAAGCGTAAAGGTCTGCTGGCGCATTTTCTTTTCCAACTCCACCGCCTGCTTCTCGTCGTAAGCCGCCTGCGCCTTGTCAATCAGCGTCAGCACGTCTCCCATGCCGAGAATCCGCGATGCCATGCGGTCGGGATAGAACGGCTCGATGGTATCCAGTTTTTCGCCTGTTCCCACGAACTTGATCGGCTTTCCCGTCACATAACGGATGGAAAGCGCCGCGCCGCCGCGGGTATCGCCGTCCAGTTTGGTCAGAATGACACCCGTAATGTCCAGTTTGTTGTTGAAGGTTTCCGCCACGTTGACCGATTCCTGACCGATCATCGCGTCCACCGTCAGCAGGATCTCGGTCGGCTTGACCGCCTCTTTGATCTGCTCCAGTTCCTCCATCAGGACTTCGTCGATCTGCAGCCGACCTGCGGTGTCGATGAACACCATGTCGTAGCCTTTTTGGTTGGCATAGTCAACGCCCGCTTTTGCAATCTTAACGGGAGAGACCTGATCGCCCATGGTGAACACGGGGATATCCAGTTTTTCTCCAACCACCTGCAACTGCTTGATTGCCGCGGGACGGTAAACGTCGCAGGCAACCAACAGCGGCTTTTTGCCCTGCTTCTTGTAGAGTCCCGCAAGTTTCCCTGCGTGCGTGGTCTTACCTGCGCCCTGCAAACCGACCATCATAATGACCGTTGGCGGTTTGGAGGCAATCGTCAGCTTGGATTGCGAGCCGCCCATGAGACGGGTCAGCTCTTCGTTTACGATTTTGACAATCTGCTGTGCGGGCAGGAGCGATTCCAGAACCTCGCTTCCAACCGCCCGTTCGGACACGATCTTGATAAAGTCGCGAACCACCTTGAAGTTGACGTCCGCTTCCAACAATGCAAGCTTGATCTCCCGCATTCCCGCTTTGACGTCCGCTTCGGTCAGTTTTCCTTTGCTTCTGAACTTTTTGAATGCGTTTGACAGCTTCTCGCCAAGACTTTCAAACACGGCACACTCCCCTCCTTTCGTCAGCGGATCAACTTTGCAAGATTCTCCGCCGCTTCCATGATCTCGCTGTCGGCATCCCGTTCCCGCAACAGCCCGAGAAGCCGTTTCGCTTGCTCGCCTGCTTGACGGAATCTTGCCGCCAGTCCCAATTTTTCTTCAAAAAACAGCAACTCATCTTCCGCCTTTTTAATCAGTTCCCGCACGCCTTGGCGCGAGATGCCGATCTCGTCCGCAATTTCGGACAGCGAGAGGTCGTCGTTGTAATAGTAGTCCAACACGGTTCTTTTCCGCTCGGAAAGCATATCTCCGTAAAAATCCAACAGAAACCCGATTTTCAGATTCTTTTCAAACATACGATTCACCGCGCTTCCGAGTGTAAAGCAATTTCCTTTACATTATACCACAAATTCCGGATTTGTCAAGAGGTTTCGGAAAAAAAGCGGGCGGATCGAAGAAAAAATTTCTTCGATCCGCCCTTTTTGCGATATTCTATCGATTACTTGTTCGCGGTCAGCTTTGCGATTTCCTCTGCAAAGTTGTCCTCGCGCTTCTGGATTCCCTCGCCCTTTTCGTAGCGGTAGAATTCCACGATTTCGATCTCGCCGCCCAGTTCCTTTGCGGTAGCCTTGACGTACTGACCGACCTTCATGTCCTCGTCCTTGACATAGCCCATATCCAACAGGCAGTTGTTGTCGTAGAACTTGGAAACACGACCCTCGACCATCTTCGCCTTGATTGCGTCGGGCTTCTTCGCGTTTGCGGGATCGTTTGCGATTTGCGCCAGAAGAATCTTCTTCTCTTCCTCGATCACGTCCGCGGGAACCTGCTCGCGGCAGAGATACGGTGTCGGGTAAGCGCCGATCTGGAGCGCGATGTTCTTTGCGAACGCCGCGAACTCGGGCTTGTCCGCCACATTGGTCTTGAACTTCGCAACAACGCCGATCGAGCCGTTGCCGTGGATATAGGTGCTTGTGATGCCCTCGACCAGAACGAAACGACGAACGGTCAGCTTTTCGCCGATCTTGAAGATCATTTCCTTCAGCTTGGCGTCAACGGTCATCTCATCGTCATATTTGCAAGCCATCAGGGCTTCCACCGTTGCGGGCTTCTGCGCGATGATGATCTTCAGCAGATCGGTTACGAACGCCTTGAAGGTCTCGTTCTTTGCCACGAAGTCGGTCTCGGAGTTGACCTCGATCATTGCGGTCAGGTCGCCTTCCTTGAGAATCTCAACCAGTCCGTCGGCGGCAATTCTGGTTGCCATCTTGGATTCAGCCTTCAATTCGCCCTTCTCGCGCAGGATCTTGACAGCGGCGTCCATATCGCCGTCCGCCTCAACCAGCGCCTTCTTGCACTCCATCATACCGATACCGGTCTTTGCGCGGAGCGCGGCAACATCTTTTGCGGTAATAGCAGCCATTTTTGTTTCCCCTTTCGATTACTCCGCGTCGGTCGCGGTCTCTTCGGCGGTCGCTTCCGCCGTCTCTTCACCCTGCTTGCCCTCGATCACGGCGTCTGCCAGAGAGGAGGAAATCAGCTTGATTGCGCGGATTGCGTCGTCGTTACCAGGGATGATATAGTCTGCGTCGTCGGGGTCGCAGTTGGTATCCACGATTGCGATAACCGGAATGCCCAGTTTCTTTGCCTCAAGAACCGCAATGTGCTCCTTCTTGGGGTCAACCACGAACACTGCGTCAGGCAGCTGCTCCATGGTCTTGATACCGCCGTAACTCTTCTCGAGATCGAAGATTTCCTTCTGCATCGCGGCAACTTCCTTCTTCGGAAGCAGATCGAACGTGCCGTCCTCCTGCATCTTGTAGAGGTTGTTCAGACGGTTGATCGACTTCTTGATGGTCTTGAAGTTGGTCATCATACCGCCGGGCCAACGCACGTTGACATAGTACATTCCGCAACGGGTAGCCTCTTCCTTGATGGCTTCCGCCGCCTGCTTTTTCGTACCCACAAACAGCAGAGTGCCGCCCTTTTCGGACAGTTCGCGGACGAAGTTATACGCCTCGTCGAACTTTTTCACGGTTTTCTGCAGGTCGATAATATAAATACCGTTCCGCTCCGTGAAAATGTATTCCTGCATTTTCGGGTTCCATCTTCTGGTGTGGTGTCCGAAATGAACACCTGCTTCAAGCAACTGCTTGATCGAGATAACAGACATGTTTCATGTCCTCCTTCGGTTTTTCCACCATCGCGACGCATCCGCCGAAACCGCACCGCACGGCACGGCACCGAGGCGATTTTCGTCCGATGTGTGTATTATTTTGCGCCGCCGACGCAAAAAGGCGACAGTCCGGCACAATTACATTGAATTATACCATATTCCGTCGCCTTTTTCAATCGGTTTTTACTCGTTTTTACATTTTATTAACATTTGCGCTTGCCGAACAGATGCCGTCCGCCGCTTTTTCTGCCGCAGAGACAGCTTGAGAACTCCTGCGGCGTAAGCTTTACCAGAATGGTATCTTCTCCGATGCACTCCACGCGACACCACGGGATAACCAGATCGTCCTCCCTGCCGATCCCGAGAAAGCCGCAACTGCCCGAGATAATCAGCGAGAGAATGCGCGAGCAATCCCCTTCCGCCTCAAATTCGAAATCTTCCGCGTAGCCGAGCCGTGCGCCGTCGCACAGATTGACAATTTCCAGTTTCCGCAATTCCGCCGTACTGTACCGTTTCATACCCTTTCTCCTTATCCGATAGGCTCGGTACAGTATATGCGGGCGCGCTCCGCTCTATTTCGTTTTTTTGCGGAAGATCGGCAATGTTCCCGCAAGGGAAGCAAGGAATGCGAAAACCGTCATAAAGCCCGAGGCGAGCGACCATGTCCCGAGCCCCGTGACCTTACCGACCGCAGGAATCAGAACCGACAGCAGAACCGACGGCAACAGCGGCGCGAGCAGGAGCACTGCAAGCCTTGCGTAGCCTGCGGAAGTCCGCATCCGCACGTCGTCGGACTCCGCAAAGGTCAGAAGTACGACCTGCAGAATCGCAAGTCCGAGAATCGGGAGCGACTGCGCGGCTTCCGTCGAGAGCAGTCCCGTCACGCGCAGAATCAGCGAAACGAACCAGATCGCAAGCGGCGGAACTGCCGTACACACCGCGATTCTGCGGTCGCGGAAGAAGCGCATCAGACCGGTGTAATCGGGGCGGAACGGCGTGCGCTCGGGATGCTGCAATTTTCCCGTTTGCGCAACGTACAGCGCCGCCAAATCCCCGCCGAAGCAGACGAAGAGCGTTTCCGCGGCGGTCGGCGGTCCGAGTCCCGAGAGCGCGCAGAGCGTAAAGAAGAGCATCCGCGCAAGTTTGAGCAGCGTGAAATTCCAGAGCAGCGCCCGCAACCGCCATGTCATGGCTTTGGAGCGGCGCAGAATCGGTTCAAGCGCGGCGATTCCCCCGCCGGACGCTCCCGCGCGGCAGAGAATCAGATCGGCGGAATTGCGCACCGACTGTGTGCATCCGTCTCGCACCGTGAGATCGGCAACCGGAATCCGCTCGGGCAGGGCTTCCCCGCTGTCGCACAGAAGCCCGAAGCAGTCGTCGCAGACCACGCGGAGCGCCGCCGCGCCAAGCAGTTGCCGGTTGTCGGTGCGGTTGCACAGCAGTGCCGCCGTCCGCTTATTTTTCTTCAGCTTTTTCAGGTATTCTGTCACATAATCCCGATCCGCGCCCGCCGCAATGCGGATTGCCGCGCCGTTGTCCTGTTCAAGCGCCGCAGGTTCTTCGATCGGAAGATCGGGACAGCAGTTGCGGAAGTACCGCAGGCAGTCCTCGCGGGAATGCGGCAGAAGAACTGAGACCCGCACGCCCGCCCGGTTCAGCATGTCCAACCGCTCGTTCAGGTCTGGCAGGAATACCTCGCCGAGTGCAAGCAGACCGACGAGCAGAAACCGCCCGTTCTTCTCTTTGACCACTGTCCGCACACTGCCCGCCGCGTCCTCCTCGCGTGCGCAGAATCGCAAAATGCGCTCCAACCGCTCGGGGGTCATGGAAAGTACGCCTCCCTCGGACTGAATTGCGGAACACCCCGTGACCGCGCCCACGCCGTGCGTGACGTGCAGGCGGAAGGTCTCGGTCGCGGTGGCAACGTGCAACAGTTCCTCGTCACCCGCCGCAATCAGGTTCACGGCAGAGAGACGGATATCAAGCGCGTGGAGGTCGAATTTGCTTGCCCGCAACAGCTCGGAAAGATAGGTCATGTCCTCGGTTTCGGTAAAGCGGTCGCACTGCGCGGCGGGAAGCGCCTCGCGCGCCTTTGCAAGCAGAACAAAGGCTTCGGCAAGCCCCGCAAGCGGCGCGCCGCCCGTTACCACACCGTCCCCCGTATAGCCCGCGCGCAGATGCAGTCTGCCGTCCGAGAAGGCGGAGCGGTCGGTAATCACAAGATCGGTCAGATACGGCAGGGTCTCGTTTGCGATATCAGTTCGGATGTAAACGCGGTTTCGCTTCTGCTTTTCCGCCCCCGCCGCGCGGCGATTCCGGAAGAGCAGTGCGGTAAAGTACAGCCCGGTTACGCCGACCGATGCCGACGCGGTGATGACGCAGACCGGCAGGAAAACGCGCAGCGAGGTGTACGCCGACGGCGCGGCGAACAGCGACACGATGCTGACCAGAAACAGGAGCAGAAGCGAAGCGAAGGACAACAGCTTGCAGTACGGCAGAATGCCGCCGAGCATTTCGCCCCTGACCGTCCGCACGTTCTTTCCGAAGCGTTCGCCCATCGCGCCGAGAAAGGAGGTCTCCCCCAACTCGACCGCGAGCGCAACGGCGCTGCCCGCAACAATCTCCGAGCCGCCGTAAACCATATTTTCAAAATCGGGCGCTTGCGCGGTGTCGCCGAACGCATAGAGACGGTCGGCGGTTTTGCGGTAGAGATGCGGGGTCGGCTTGTCTCCCTCGCGCCATGTCATGCGCACGGTCAGGTCGTCGCCCGAGAGCAACCGGCAGTCGCACGGGACGATATCCCCTTCGTGAAGCACGATGACATCGCCGCGCACCACGCGCGTGGCGGGAATCAGAAAGGCTTCCCCCTCCCGCAGAACCGTGACCGACGGCGTGCCGAAAAAGGCAAAATCCGATTGGAAGCGCCCGATCGTGTGCAACAGCCGCCCGAGGAAGAGTCCGCTCCATACACCGAGCAGGAGCAGGAACGGCAGACCGCTCAGAAGTTCGTCAAAGCACAGCGACAGAACCCCGCACAAGAGAGTCAGAAGCAGAACGGGATCACGAAGCAGGCTTTTCAGAATACCGTAAGCCTGCTTGGGAGGCTCCATGAAACGGTTCGGTCCGTTTTTCCGGAGTCTTGCATAAGCTTCCTTATGAGAAAGCCCGCTCTGCCCGTTGCTTTCGAGCAGTTTCAGCGCGTCCCGCGGCGTTGTGCGACACCAGCGGATGCGTTTTTCCTCCATCCCCATCAGAGACACCGAACGCGGATGCCGTCCGCGTCTGCGTCGACAATCGCCTGCGTGTAATGCTGCTCGTAGCCCGAGATCAACTCTGCCGCGAGCCTGTCCTCAACTTCCTTTTGAATATAGCGCCGCATATTCCGCGCGCCGTAGGTGCGGGAATAGGACTTATCCGCAATCTGTTCCTTGGCGGCGTCGGTCACGGTCAGCGTGATGTGCTTCTCCGCCAATGCCGCGGAAAGTTCCCCGAGCATGATGGATGCGATGCGCACAAAGTCGTTGCGGTCAAGCTGACGGAACGTAATGATTTCATCCACGCGGTTGAGGAACTCGGGGCGCAGGAAGGCGGACAGCGCCTTTTGCGTTTTGTCCTCGGCGGCGGTCTGTTCGCTTGCGCTGAAGCCCGCCGTTGCCGCAGAGTGATCCGAGCCTGCGTTTGTGGTCATGACGATAACGGTATTTTCGAAGTTGACGGTCTTTCCGCGCGCGTCGGTGATTCTGCCGTCGTCGAGAATCTGGAGCAGGATATTCAGCACGTCGGGGTGCGCCTTTTCGATCTCGTCAAACAACACAACCGAATAGGGTCTGCGGCGGATCTTCTCGGTCAGCTGTCCCGCCTCGTCGTAACCGACGTATCCGGGAGGCGCGCCGATGATTCGGGATACCGCATGCTTCTCCATGAATTCCGACATATCCAGACGGATCAGCGTTTCGGGCGAGCAGAACAGATCGTTTGCAAGCACCTTGACCAATTCGGTCTTTCCGACGCCCGTCGGTCCTGCAAAAATGAAGGACACGGGTTTGCGCTTGTAGGAAATCCCCGCGCGACTCCGTTTGATGGCTCTTGCCACGGCTTCCACAGCGGCGTCCTGCCCCACAATATGCTCCTTGAGACGTTCTTCAAGACGGTCGATCCGACGGAATTCGTTCTCGGTAATCGTGGTTGCGGGAACGCCTGTCCACAACTCGATCACGTCGGCAATATCGTTTTCGGTCAGTTCAATGCGGTGCGTTTCGGGTTCGAGTTCGTCGAGCCGTGCGCTCAGGCGCAATTCCTCGGACTGAATCTTGGAAATCTCTTCGTACCGGCTGTTCTCCACCTGCGCGTTGCCCGCGATCTCGCCCTCCAGTGCTTCGCGCTTGTTCCGGAGTTCCAGAAGCTTGTCGCGGACTTCGTAACTTTCCGTCAGAACCGCCGAGGAAAGCGAACGGTGCGCCGCCGCCTCGTCGATCAGGTCGATTGCCTTGTCCGGCAGGAAACGGTCGGTGATATAGCGCTCGGACAGCACCACCGCCCGCCGCAGAACCTCGTCGGGAATCGTGACGGCGTGGAATTCCTCGTAGTAGTGCTTGATGCCCTGCAGCATTTCCATCGACTCGTCCACCGACGGCTCGTTTACCGTGACGGGTTGGAAACGGCGTTCCAGTGCGGAATCCTTTTCGATATACTTGCGGTATTCGTTCAGTGTGGTTGCGCCGATGACCTGCACCTCGCCGCGCGACAGCGCGGGTTTGAGGATGTTCGCCGCATTGACGCTTCCCTCCGCTTCTCCCGTTCCGACGATGTTGTGCACCTCGTCGATAACAAGAATTGCATTGCCGACCTCGCGCACCTCGCCGAGAAGCCCGAGAATGCGGGATTCGAACTGCCCGCGGAATTGCGTTCCCGCAACAAGCGCGGTCATGTCGACCAGATAAATTTCCTTCCCGCGCAGTTTGTACGGGACATTTCCCGCCGCAATGCGGATGGCAAGTGCCTCGGCAATCGCGGTCTTTCCCACGCCCGGCTCGCCGATCAGGCAGGGATTGTTCTTCTGCCTGCGGCAGAGAATCTGAATCACGCGCGCCAGTTCCCGGTCGCGCCCGATGATGTTGTCAAGCTTTCCTTTCCGCGCAAAGTCGGTCAGATTCCGGCAGTAGGTGGTCAGGAACTTCAGCTTTTTCTGCTCTTTTTCCCGCTTGCGGTCGCTCTTGCCCTTGTCTGCGGCGGGTGCGCCGTCTGCAGGCTTGGGCGCTTCGGGCGGAACCAGTCCCGCGTCGCGGAACAGTTTCGGGAAGTCGATGGCGGGCGCGCCGCCGTCCTCGGGATCGTCGCAATCGGAGGGCTTGAGCGCCTGTCCGAGCATTTCTCCGAGGTCGTTTTCGGCGTTTTCCAATTGTTCGGGGGAAATTCCGAGTTGGTCGATCACGTTTCCGACGATGTTGTCAATCGGAACGCCCAACTCCTTTGCGCATTTCATGCAAAGACCCCGGGTGGTCTTTTCCCCGTTTTCCACCCGCGTCATAAACACGACTGCCACGCGCTTGTGGCATTGTGAACACATGGTCATGGTAAAAGCCTTTCGTTTCTCAATTCACTGTTTAACGGTGTGTTTTTTAACTTTTTAGCTGTTGAGTTTATCGATCCAATGTCCGAGGTTGAGCCAACCGAAAAAGTCTCCGAGCGTTGCGTTTCCGAAGAATTTCAGAATTTTGGAAGCGTTATAAGCGTCCGAGTTTCCGAAAAAGACCTTCGCGAGCGAGCCGAGCAGCATCAGCGCAAGCGACGCGATCATGCAACCGAGCACCGCGCCGAGAATGCCGTCCGCAAGTCCGAGCAGCTTGAACTTCGAGCGGATCGCTTTGAGAATTGCATATACAACCGTCAGAACGAACATTGCAATCACGAACATCAGAATCGCGCCGACCACCGCGCAGATGACCGCCGACAATGCGCCCGCAACGGTTTGCGACATGGCGTCCGCCAACTCCGCGCCCGTGGCGTCAAGGCTGTTCAGCTTTTCCGTCAGCGCCTCGGAACGCAGGAATTTCGGAATTGCTTCCGTGATGCTTTCCGCATTGAACGTTCCCGCGGTACTCTCATAAATTTTGGTGATTTTCTTGGAAACCGATCCGTAGACGGCTTCGTTGATGAACATTTTTCCGAGCAGATTGCCGAGCGCGCCGCCGAAGAAGTACGCCGCGAGGACGGCAAGCAGGAACTTGAAGAAGCTGAGCACGGTCAGAAAGAATCCTTTGCGCGCACAGCTGAAAATGATGACCGCCGCGATGACAAGCGCGCAGATATCAAAAATGTACTGCATGGTGAAATTCTCCTTTTCTCATTTCCGGTTTTATGTTCCGAAGCGGCAGAATACCGCCCGCTTGGACGAGCAGAGCAGAACGCAGGTTTCGTCATAGGCAAGCATGAAGCGCCCGTCGGTGACGCAGACGAACTTTTCCGAATGCCCGTTGTCGGTTCGGATGCGCTCGATTCCGTCGGAGCATTGCAGAAAGATTGCGTTTCCGCAAAGCCTGACCGTTCCCGCCGTTTCGTTGATTGCTTCATGATACACGATTTTTCCGCTTTTGTCAAATACAATCGCGGATTTTTTGGAAGAAATATCGTTTTCCGCAAGGATCAGAGCGCATCCGTCCCCGTTTCCGTCGGCGGAGCGGATGGTTTTTTCGTCAAACGCATAGCTGTTCAACAGATTTCCGCGTGGAGAGACGGTATAAACGCCGTCGCCGCAGATTACGGACAGGTTGCCGTTATCGGTAAAGGAGCAGGAAAGCCCCAAGCCGTTTCCGAGCGGCGTGACCGCTACCGGTTCGCTCCGTCCCGTTTCGTAAATGCGAATGGAGGTTGCAAATGCGCCGTCCCGCACCTCGGAAGCAAGGAACGCGAACACGGTTCCCTTGCGGTTGATGGCAACATCCGTGACGTAGGAGGAAAGCGTGAAATAGCCGATCCGGTCAAAGCGGTCGTCGTAAAGTTCCATTTCCGACGGGAATTCGTCCGAGGCGGAAAGCAACAGGTATGCGCCGGAAGCCGAGACCGCCGCGCTTCGGATCGGGTATCGGCTCTTGCCTGACCAGACCTGCGCGTAGGAATTGTAGAGCGAATACTGCATGCCGTCCGCGTCGTAGACAAGCAGATATTTCCCAGACCCTTCGGCGGTCGGTTTGTCGTATTGCAGCTTTTGGCTGATCGCCTGTCTGCCCGACGGCGTAAAGACCGTAACCGAGGTGTTCCCCGCGATGGCAAGCCCCTGCCGGTAGAGCGTAAAACTCTGCGCGGAGTCGGTGGGATAGCTCAGCGCGTCGGTGTGGAGAACGTCCACCGTTTCGGCGGACGCGCCGAGATCCTTAAAAAAGTAGTAGAAATTCTGATACGTCAGGAGTCCCGTATTCCCGATTAGCGACAGCACAACGAACACGAGCAGGGAAAGGTACAGCAGAACCTGCGTAATCCCGAAGCGTTCGGAAATGCTTTCGTAATACGCGTCAAGCGGGCGCTCGGGACGGACAGATACACGGGCGCTTCTTCGCTTCAACCGTTTCCCTCCCTTCCGAATGGATTCTCGGGATAGAATACCCGATTCAGATACAGCCCGCACGCAGGCAGGGTTCGTCCTGCGCGGGAGCGGTCAAGCGAGCGGAGAATGTCGGGGATTTCCCCGGCGGCGCGCTTCCCCTCCCCGACCTCAACCAGAGTTCCCGCAAGAATCCGCACCATGTTGTAAAGAAAACCGTCCGCGCGGACGCGGTACAGGAGAATATCTCCCTCGCGGGTGACTTCGGAGGCATAGACCGTGCGCACGGTATCGGCAATCTTCGAGCCCTGCGCCATGAACGCGCGGAAATCGTGCGTTCCGCAAAGGCGCTCTGCCGCAAGATTCATCTGCTCCAGCGCCGCTTCGGGAATCGGTTTCGGCAGATGATAGGCGCGGTCGGTTTCAAACGGGTCGCGAACCGCGCGGTTCAGAATCCGATAGAGATATTCCTTCATCACCACGCCGTAGCGCGGATGGAAATCCGACGGGACGAAACACGTGTCATATACGCAGATGTCCTCGGGCAGATTTGCCGAAAAGGCAAGCGGAAGCCTTGCGGCGGGGATATCGGTCTCCAGACTGTCGCGCCCCCGCTTGGTAACCGCCGCGCAGAATTCGCGCGCGTGAACTCCGCTGTCTGTCCGACTGCATCCCACAATATCGCAGGGATATCCGAAGAGCCGTTCCGCCGCGAGATTCAGCCGCGCCTGCACCGTGTCCGCGTTCGGCTGAACCTGATACCCGCCGTAACGAGTGCCGACATAAGCGATTCTGAGTAACAGTTTCATGGCGTTACTTCATGGTATACCCGATGCCGAGACGGTTCAGGAAGAACACGCCGACACCGAAGGCGGTAACGAGCAGGATTGCCACGGCGTCCGAGCCCCGGAAGCGCGGCACGTTCAGCCGCGTTCTGCCTGCTCCGCCGTGGTAGCAGCGGCAGTCCATGGCGTTGGCAAGTTCATCCGCCCGCTTGAACGCCGAGGACAGAAGCGGGATGAACACGGGCAGGAGCGCTTTGGCACGTTTGATAAGCCCGCCGTTTGAAAAGTCCGCGCCTCTCGCCTTCTGCGCGTTCATGATCTTCTCGGTCTCCTCACTCAGGGTGGGAATGAACCGCAGGGCAATGGTGGTAATCATGGCAAGGTCGTGAACCGGAATATGCAGTTTGGCAAGCGGCATCAGAAGCGATTCGAGCGCGTCGGTCAGCGCAATCGGCGTGGTGGAAAAGGTCAGAAAAACGCCGGTGGCAGCCAACAGAACCGTGATGCGCAGGATCATGAACAGCGCGTTCCAGAGTCCTTCAAGGTAGATATGAATCTTCCACGTTTCGGGGGTCAGAAGCGTTTCCCCTTTGGTAAAGAAGATATTGATGATAGACGTCAGCGTGATGATGACGATCAGCGGCTTCAGGGTGGACAAAACCAGACGGAGCGGAATGCGGCTGAGCGCAACCAACAGGACCGCCGAAAGCGCCAGAGCCGCAAAGCAGAGCGCGTTCTTGCAGAGAAATACGGTGACAATATACAGGATCGTGGCAATGATCTTTGCCCGCGCGTCCATGCGGTGAATCACCGAATCCGCAGGGTAGTATTGCCCGAAAGCGATTTTTTTCATTCCGCCGCCCTCCCTGCCGTTTTCTCAAGCAGAACCTCGCAGGCGCGATCCACCGTGTAAATATTTGCGGGCAGATCGAAGCCCTTACGGCGCAGCATGGCAATCAGGCGCGTGATCTGCGGCACATCCAAACCGCTTTCCTCCAATTGGTCTCCGTGGGAGAAGATTTCCTCGCGATCCCCTTGCAGAATCACTTTTGCGTTGGCGAGAACCACCACATCGTCGCAGTACCGCGCCATATCCTCCATGCTGTGGCTGACAATGACCACCGTAGAGCCGGTCTTTTCCCGATAGGTGCGGATGCCTTCAAAAATCCAATCCCTGCCCTGCGGGTCAAGCCCTGCGGCGGGTTCGTCGAGAATCAGAACCTCTGGGCGCATGGCAATCACGCCAGCAATGGCAATGCGGCGCTTCTGCCCGCCCGAGAGGTCAAACGGGGAGCGGTCGAGCAGATCGGGCGAAATTCCGCACCACTCGGCGGCTTCCGCCACGCGCGCGTCAATCTCCGCCTGCTCCAGCCCCATGTTGGCAGGACCGTAGGCAATGTCCTTGCGGGCGGTTTCCTCAAACAGCTGATATTCGGGGTACTGCATCACCAACCCCACGCGGAAGCAAAGCCGCTTGCGGCGGCGCAGAACCTCCTCGCGGATCGCTTTTTTCGCCGCTCTGCGGGAAAGTCCCGCATATTCCGGCAGATTCCGCCACGCGTCGTATACCTCGCCGGGTTCGGTGTTGATGTCGTAGCCGTCCAACAGGATTTTTCCGCTCGTCGGCTTTGCAAGACCGTTGAGCAACTGCATCATGGTCGACTTGCCGCTTCCCGTATGTCCGATGACGCCCGTGACGCGGTTCTCGCGGATCGCGATGCTGACGTCGTCGAGCGCGACCTGACGGAACGGCGTTCCCTCGCCGTAAATATAGGTAATATGCTCCAGTACGATTTTTTCCATCTTCGGATCATTCATCCTTTCGGGGTTCTGCGCGCTTTGCAAGCATTTCCGCGAGCGCCGTCGCACAGCCCTCCATGCTCGCGGCATGGGAAACGTCTACGTCCGCCCCCGCCGCGCGGAGTCTGTGCAACAGTTCGGCACACTGCGGAACTTCCAGTCCCACGCGAACCAGTTCGTCCCGCCTTGCGAACACTTCGTCCGGCGTGCCGTCCATATAAACGCTGCCGTCGTTGATAACGACAACGCGATCCGCCTGCGCCGCCTCTTCCATGTAGTGCGTGATGTTGAGGACGGTCATGCCGTATTCGCGGTTGAGTTTACGGATCATGTCCAGTACCTCCCGCCGTCCCGAGGGGTCCAGCATGGCGGTGGATTCGTCGAAAATGACGCATTCCGGCATCATGGCAATCACGCCCGCAATGGCAACGCGTTGCTTTTGCCCGCCCGAGAGCCGGTGCGGCTCATGGTGCGCATATTCGGTCATGCCGACCGTTGCCAGAGCTCCATCAACACGCTCACGCAGTTCGGGATTCGGAATCCCGAGGTTTTCCGGACCGAACGCCACATCCTCCTCCACAATCGTTGCAACCAACTGATTGTCGGGGTTCTGAAAGACCATGCCGACCCGGCGGCGATGCGCAAACAGTTCCTCTTCGGTCATATTTTCCGATTTGGACAGATCCTTCCCGCCGATGACCAGTTTCCCGCCCGTCGGCTCAAGCATCAGGTTGAGCAGCTTTGCAAAGGTGGATTTTCCGCTTCCGTTGTGCCCGAGAACCGCCACATATTCCCCGCGGCGGATGTCGAGACTGACGTCGCGGAGCGCGGGGGTCGGGTCTGCCTCGTCGCTCTGGTAGGCAAAGGAGAGGTGCTCGGTATGAATATAAATTTCGGATTCAGCCACAGCTTCGTTTCCTTTCATTCGGTTCGAAACCACCGCGACGACGCGCCGCACGGCAGGAAGCCGCCGCTCTCGCGCACGCGCAGTCCCAGTTCCCCGCATTCCAGTGTTCCGCCGTATTTTTTTCTGACCCGCAGATCAAGCAGGTATTGCATGGTCAGCGGCGACAGTCCCGTTGTATAGGAGTTGACAAGGAAGAACAGCGGATCGTCGGAGAGCAGTTGCGCCGCAAGCGAAATCAGCCCGTCCACGCTGTCCTCCAGTTTCCAGACCTCTCCCCCCGGACCTCTGCCATAGGACGGAGGATCCATGATGATTCCGTCATAGTGATTGCCGCGGCGGATTTCCCGCTCGACAAATTTTTTGCAGTCGTCCACAATCCAACGGATCGGCGCTTCCGCAAGCCCCGAAAGCTGTGCGTTTTCCCGCGCCTGTGCGACAATCCCTTTCGCCGCGTCGACATGAACGACCGACGCGCCCGCCGCCGCGGCGGCAAGCGTTGCGCCGCCCGTGTAGGCGAACAGGTTCAGAACCCGGACGGGGCGGTTTGCCCGCCGGATCAGTCCGCCGAACCAATCCCAGTTTGCCGCCTGCTCGGGAAACAGTCCCGTATGCTTGAAGCCCATCGGGCGCAGGAGAAAGCGCAGGTCGCCGTAACCGATCTGCCAACTTTCGGGCAGATCGTTCTTCACCCACGCGCCGCCGCCCGAGGAAGAACGGCGGTAGATTCCGTCCGCCCGTTTCCATGCGGGATGCTTCGCTTCCCCGTGCCAGATGATCTGCGGGTCGGGGCGGATGAGAATCAGCTTTCCCCAACGTTCCAACCGCTCTCCGTCCGATGTATCAAGCAGTTCATAATCCTTCCAGTTTTCCGCGCTCCACATACCGTGTCCTTTCAGATGGTGTTTTTGTTATAGTAAGACGCAATCCGCGACGCGCCGCTGTGGGCGTGGCAGATGGCAAGCGCCAAAGCGTCCGCCGTGTCGTCAGGCTTGGGCGGCTCGCGCAGGGCGAGAATCCGCGTGACCATGGCAATGATCTGCGTTTTTTCGGCTTTTCCGTATCCGACCACCGCCTGTTTGACCTGAAGCGGCGTATATTCCTGCATGGGGACTCCCGCCTGTCTGGCGCTGAGCAGGATAACCCCTCGCGCCTCCGCCACGCGGATACCCGTGGTAATGTTGGTGTTGAAGAACAGTTCCTCCACCGACATGGCGTCGGGGTGATAGGTGTCGAACAGTTCCCGCATTCCGTCCCAGATCAGGGAAAGCCTGTCCTCGGTCGGAATGCCCGCAGGCGTTCGCAGAGCGCCGTAGGCTACGGTATGAAATTTTGACGCGTTGTACTCCACGACTCCCCACCCGATGATGGCGAGTCCCGGGTCGATTCCGAGTATTCTCATGCATTCACCGTCCTATGATAATCCAGTCTCTATTATACCACATTCTCCCGCCGATGTCAAACAAATTATCATTTGAATTGTAAATTTTAGCGGAAAGTGCGAATTTGCGGTTTACAGCGCTTTCTTTTTATGGTATAATAATCTTATCGTATCTTTTATCGGAAAGGCAGGCGGTCGGTTTGGCGGGCATTCCTCTTTTGCGCGCGGGAGATACCCTCGTGCTTCGAAAAAAACATCCCTGCGGCGGGGATCGCTTCGCATTGCTTCGCGTTGGTGCGGAAGTCAGACTGCGTTGCGAGACCTGTCGGCACGATATGGTGATGGATCGCCTGAAACTCGAAAAAGCGATCAAACAGCACATTCCCGGCGGCTCTGCCGGGCAGAAAGGAATCGAAAAGCCATGAACCGTCCTGTAAACCGAACCGTACAAGCCATTCTGCCCGCAGAAGGACAAGCCCGAAAGCGCCGTTTCGGCGATTGGGGTTATCTGCTTCTGTGCATGTTGGTTCCTGCGGTTGTGATGTATCTGATTTATTTCTCCCGCGAACTTTACCCCCTCGGGGACGGGAGCGTGTTGGTTCTCGACCTCAACGGGCAGTACGTCTGGTTCTTTGAGGCTTTGCGGAACTTCGTTCACGGCGACGCGGATCTGCTCTACTCCTTCTCCCGCGCGCTCGGCGGCGAATTCCTCGGCATTTACGCCTACTACCTCGCCAGTCCGCTTTCCTACCTGTTGGCGCTCTTCCCGCAGGATCGGATGCTTGAGGGACTGCTCTTCCTGTTCCTGCTCAAAACCGCGCTCTGCGGCGGTTCGTTCGGACTTTATATGCACAAGACTTCCCAAAAGCCGAACAAAGCTGCAATTGTGGTGTTCGCCACCTGCTATGCGCTCTCGGCTTACGGCATCGTCCAACAGCATAACACCATGTGGATTGACGCAATGATGTGGCTGCCGATGATCACGCTCGGAATGGAATCGCTGATCAAGAAGGGAAAATTCCGCCTCTATACCGTTTCTCTGGCGATTACCCTGTTCAGCAACTTCTATATCGGCTACATGGTCTGCATCTACTGCTTCTTCTACTTTTTCCTCTGCTACTTCGGACATTCCGAGAACCGCGAGCACAACCCGGATAACGAGCGCTGCCATTTTCTCCGCTCCGGCTTGCGCGTGGCGTTCTGGTCTCTGCTTGCCGTCGGAATTGCGGCGGTGATTCTGCTCGGCGCTTACTATTCGCTCAGCTTCGGAAAGAGCACGTTCTCCACAACCAAATGGGTCTGGAGTTTCAATTTCGACATCCTCGATCTGCTTTATAAATTCCTGCCGTCCTCTTACGATACCGTGCGCCCTGCGGGGTATCCGTTCGTTTATTGCGGCGTGCTGACCCTGCTTTTGATCCCCTCCTATTTCCTCTCCCGCAAATATCCCATGCGGCAGAAGATTGCGGCGGCGCTCTTTATTTTCCTGTTCGTTGCCTCCTTCTCGCTTTCCGTTCCCGACCTGCTCTGGCACGGCTTCCAACGCCCCAACTGGCTCAATTACCGTTACAGCTTCATGCTCTGCTTCATCCTCACGGTGCTTGCCTGCCGCGCAATGAACGAGTTTGACAGCGTATCGCTCAAAACCGTTGCGGGAACGGGCGGAATTCTGGCTCTGCTTTGCGTGATTCTACAGAAGTACGTCGACCCCGACAACGAGTATCTTGCGCCCAACGATTACACCTGCATCTGGTTTACGCTGATTCTGATTGCCGTCTGGCTCGCGGTGTTGGGACTTTACCGCTCGCGGAAAGACAAGCAGGTGATCAGCGTGGTGATGGTTGCGGTGGTTGCAATCGAATGCTTCCTCAACGGGCTTTGGTGCATGAATGCACTGGACGACGATGTGGTCTACTCCAGATACAGCTACTACAACAACTATCTGAACCGCACCCGCCCGATCGTGGAGACCGTGCAGGAAAGCGACCAAAGCTTTTACCGCATGGAAAAGACCATCTTCCGCAAACTCAACGACAACATGGCGCTGAACATCCGCGGGCTTTCGGGTTCAACCTCCACGCTCAATCAGGAAACCATCAAGTTCCTTGACAAAATGGGTTACAGTTCCATGTCGCACTGGTCCAAATATCTCGGCGGGACTCCGATCAACGATTCCCTGCTCGGCTTGAAGTATATCATTTCCGACACGGGGTCTGCCTCGCAAACCTACTGGTATGAGGCGTACTGTTCCGATACCGTCAACGGCTACACCGCCTATCGCAACCCCTACGCCCTCTCGCTTGCTTACGGCGTGAGCGACAGCCTGCTGGATTTTGAGTTGGGCTACAAGCCGGTCGAGCCGAAGGAGGACGAAAAAAAGGACGACGAGGATACCGAAAAGAAGCCCGAGGACGCAAGCAAAATCGGGAATGCGATTGACAAACTGAAAGCCTTTATCAACGGCAAACTGGGCATTGACGAAACCATTCGGAATGCCGAGTACACCGACCCCTATTACACGCCCTTTACGCGGCTAAACGCCATGGTTGCGGCGATGCTCGGAGACGAGCGCGCGGATCTGTTCGTTCCCGTGAAGGTCACGCAAAGCGATGTGGGAATGGGCGCGCCATACTATGCCGAAAGGCATACATGCTACAGCAGCGTTTCGGATTCCTCGGTTATCACTTACAGCTTTGAAGTGCCGCAGGACGGCGAGGTGTTCTTCTATCTGCCCACAAAGTACCCGCGCGAGGTCACGCTGACGTTGACAAACGACACAACGGGCGATTACACCGAATGCGGCAAGTGGGGCACGGGAGAGAATCTGCGGATTGCGTCGCTCGGCGTGCATTCCAAAGGTGACAGGCTGACCCTGCGCGTGACTCCGACCGGAAAAGATATCTATTATGTCAAATCCGAACCTGTGATTGCCATGATCGACAAAACGGCGTTCGAGGATGCCTTTGCGCGCCTTGCTTCCGATCAATTCCTCATCGAGGACTACACCGAGCATTCCTTTGACGGAAGCGTGACAACGAGCCGCGACAATGAATTGATCCTGACCACCCTTGCCTATGATTCGGGGTGGAAGGTCACGGTGGACGGCAAGGAAGTCGAGACCGTGAAAGCGCTCGGCGCACTGGTTGCCTTCCGTGTGGACGGCGACGCGGGTACGCATGACATTCAACTGGTTTACCGCCCGCGCACGTTGGTATTGGGGCTGACGATTTCGGGCATTTCGGTTCTTCTGTTCCTTGCCCTGCTCATCTTCTCCCCCGTTCTGCGGCGCGTTCCGATCCTGCGCGGCGTGGTTTCCACAGTTCCGCGCAAAAAGGCGGAGACCAAAGAACAGGACGCGGAAAAGACTTCGGACGATTCCCGAAAGGAGTAACTTCTCATGTTTTACTATATCAAAGGCAAGCTTGTCCATCTGGAGCCGACCTTTGCGGTGGTCGACGTCGGCGGAGTCGGATATAAGCTGACCGTCAGCGGCACGACCTACGAAGCCATGCCGCCGCGCTCGGTCACCGACCCGCCGCAGGTCACGCTTTATACGCACCTTGCCGTGCGGGAGGACGATATCGAACTCTACGGATTCGCCACACAGGCGGAACTTTCCTCTTTCCGGATGTTGCTCACCGTTTCGGGCGTTGGACCAAAAGCGGCGCTCGCCGTGCTTTCCCTGCTCTCACCCGAGAAATTCGCGCTTGCGGTCTGCACCGACGACCGCAAGACCATCTCCCGCGCAAACGGGGTCGGTCCGAAAACGGCGGCAAGGATTATTCTGGAACTGAAGGACAAGATGCTGAAGGAAAACGGCGGCGCAATTCCCGACGGCGGGGCTGTCTCCTCTGCCCCCGCCGCTCCTGCCGGAAGAGGCAAACTCAGCGAAGCGGTTGACGCGCTGATTGTGCTCGGCTACTCCCGCCCCGAGGCGCTGACGGCGCTGAAAACGGTTGACACCGATCGGTTGGAATTGGAAGCCATCATCCGCGCGGCGCTGAAGAACCTGATGAAATACTGACGGCGAAAGGACTGACGGACTGTTATGGATACAAACGAATTCGATTTTGAAAACCGTATCATGAACACCGGATATACCTCGGATGACGCGGAAACCGAACTTTCCCTGCGCCCGAAGTTTCTGGACGACTACATCGGGCAAGAAAAGACCAAAGAGATTCTCAAAGTCTACATTGCCGCCGCGAAGAAGCGCGGAGAACCGCTCGACCATGTTCTGCTTTACGGTCCTCCCGGGCTTGGCAAGACCACGCTTGCGAATATCATCGCCTCCGAAATGGGGGTCAATATCCGCATCACGTCAGGTCCTGCCATTGAAAAGCAGGGCGACCTCGCGGCGCTTCTGACCAACCTTTCCGAGGGCGATGTCCTGTTCATCGACGAGATTCACCGCCTTTCCCGATCGGTTGAAGAAATTCTCTACCCCGCAATGGAGGACTACGCGCTGGATATCATCATCGGCAAAGGTCCGTCGGCGCGAAGCCTGCGGATCGACCTGCCGAAATTCACGCTGATCGGCGCAACCACGCGGGCGGGTCAGATGACCACCCCTCTGCGCGACCGTTTCGGCGTGCTGATGAAACTGGAACTTTACACGCCCGAAGAACTGGCGGAGATCGTGACCCGCAGCGCGGGCATCCTCGGCATGGAGATTTCAGGCGACGGTGCAAGAGAAATCGCAGGACGTTCGCGCGGAACGCCGCGTATCGCAAACCGCCTGCTCAAACGTGTGCGTGACTTCGCGCAGATCAAAGGCAACGGAGAGATCAACGCGGCAATCGCAAACTACGCGCTGACCAAACTGGAAATCGACGAGTTGGGACTGGATAACACCGACCGTCGGATGCTGAAAACCATTATCGACTTCTACGACGGCGGTCCGGTGGGTCTGGAAACGCTTGCCGCAACCGTCGGCGAGGAAGCCGTGACGCTCGAGGATGTCTACGAGCCATACCTCATGCAAATCGGCTACCTCAGCCGTACCCCGCGCGGCAGATGCGTTACCCGCCTTGCCTATGAACACCTCGGAATCCCCTACCGTCCCCCGCAAGCCCCCGCCGAACAAATGCAGATGTTTGACAGCGGGAACGAAAACAAATAAACAACGCCCCATTCGTCCACCTCGACGAATGGGGTATTCTCTATTGCAAAATTCCTCCCTGAAATTCAAAAAACTTCCCCACAGAACCCCGCCCATCCAAAAAGCGAAACAAATTTTCGCTCAGGTAAGGACGGGGTTCTGTGGGGAAGTTCGGGGAGAAGAGGGAGGCTTGGAGGGAGAAGAGACCCCTCCGAAAGGGGTCTCTTCTCCCTCCAAGGTCTTATCCCTTATTTCAACATCGAAACCGCATCGGCAATGGTCTTTTCGAGCGCCTGCTTGCCGTACTTGTCAACCTCGGCTTTGTTTTTTTCGCCGTGCGTCAGACAGCCTGCACCGCCAATGCAACCGCCAACACACGCCATGCCTTCAATGAAGTTCGCGTCCAACCGATTCTTGCTCTTTTGCAGAAGCGCGATCTTGCATTGCTCAATGCCGTCGCACGCACAGGGCTTCAGCAGGAAATCGATCCCCTGCTCCTTCAACCCCTCCGCAACCGCATCCGAAAGTCCGCCGCTGCGCGCAAAGATTCTGCCGAAGTAGGAAGCATTGTCCAGAACGCCTTCTTCCAACGTCGTGATATCAATATCGCGGCTGTCAAAGAGCGCCTGCAGTTCCTCAAACGTCATCGCCGTGTCAATGTACGGGCTGACGCTCTCTTTCTGTACCTCCATCTTCTTTGCGGTGCAAGGACCGATAAAGACCGTCTTGCAGTCCGGCTCATGCTCCTTGAGGTACTTCGCAATGGTTGCCATCGGAGAGAGATTGTGCGAGACAAACTGCTCCAGTTCGGGGAAATTCTTGTGGATGTAGTCAACGAATGCGGGACAGCAGGAACTGGTCAGGAAGCCCTTTTCGGCAAGCTCGCGGGACTCCGCCTGCGCCACCATGTCAGCGCCAAGCGCCGCCTCAATGACGGTATGGAATCCGAGTTCGCGCAAACCCGTAATCACCTGCCCAAGCTTTGCATAGGTGAACTGGCTCGAAATCGACGGCGCAACAATGGCGTAAACCTTGTATTCCTTGCCCTCGCGGCTGTTTTTCAGAATGTCAATCACCTTGAGAATGAAGGACTTGTCCGTAATTGCGCCAAACGGGCACTGGTATACGCATGCGCCGCAGGAAATGCACTTGTTGTTGTCAATGCAAGCCTGCTTTTCCTCGCCCATCGAAATCGCCTTGACCTTGCAGGCGGTCTCGCAGGGGCGCTTGTAGTTGTGGATTGCGCTGTAAGGACAAACCTTCGCGCATCCGCCGCACTCCTTGCATTTGGTCTTGTCAATGTGCGCCACATGGTTCTGGTCAAAGGTGATCGCGCCAAAGCGGCAAGCGTCCTCGCAACGGTGCGCCAGACATCCGCGGCAGGCGTTGGTCACCTCGTAGCCGCCCATCGGGCATTCGTCGCAGGCGATGTCGATGACCTCAATCACGTTCGGGTTGTTCCGGTCTCCCCCCATCGCGATTTTGACCCGCTCCGCCAGAATTGCGCGCTCTTTGTAAACGCAGCAACGCATGGTGGGAATCTTGCCGGGCACAATGGTTTTCGGAATATCGATCGCGGTCTGTGCCAGACGGTCCGCCCACGCCTCTCTTGCCACCTCTCTGAGTACCTTGTACTTCAGATGTTGGACTTTTGTATCGAATTTTCTCATATGTTTCCCTCCGTGGGCTCAGAAATAGCTGACCTTGATCCGCTTTCCCATCTTGCGCAGGCAGGCGGACAGTTCTTCAACCAGATTCATTTTGATGTTGAAATTGATCGGCAGATCCGGGTTCTGGTGCGCCGGGTTAATGGCTCTGCCAACAAAGAAGTTGATATCCGTGGCTTCTTCAAACAGCATCCGGCAGATCAGAGACGCGCCGTCGTGCCCAAAACTCCATTTTTCGTAAAGGCGGTTCTCCCCAACCGAATCCTTGGCGTATTCCACAACGCGGTTGATGGTGATAACGCCTTCGGTTACGAGGTCGACCCCTTCGATTTCCGCAATCGGCGGAATATCGCTCTTGACAAAATTCAGACTTGCCTTGATCGGTTTTCCGAGATATTTTGCCGCGATGGACGAAGTTGTTCCGCCGCAGACGATGTGCTTGCCTTCCTTTGAGAAGAAGAGCGACATCATGCGGTTGCAGTCGTCGCGGTTGGACGGCGGACCGAACAGGATATTCATCGGTTCGCGCCGACGGATGCGAACCACACAGGCGGTGGCGTCGTCTCCGGGCTTTCGCTCGTAAAGCTTGTTGACTTCATCGATCAGAATGGTGGACAGCGTTTTTGCGGTGTAGCCCGCAATGGCAACCGTCTCCATAAAGCTGATGATGTCCTCCCGCTTCCAACCGAAATTGTAGGCAAGACCGATTCCCGCATGCGGGCAACCGTCGCTCATGGCAACGAAGATATCGTTTTCCAACAGCTTGACCACCGATTTATAGATCTTTTTTCCGCCGATGTTCATCTCGGTTTTGGGGTAGTCGTAGTTCTTGCCGTCCCGCAACAGAATCACCAACGGGTTGTCGTACTGGATCAGTTCCATTTCGCGGTTATCCACCAGATGCAGGATGGTAAAGGTGGAATATGCCACGCCGCGGACGCTGCAGATCGGCAGGGTCTGCGCAATGGTCTCCACGCAGTCCTCGAGCGTCAGTCCTTCCGCCATCATGGTGGAGATGATCTTGGAGGTCAGCGTGGAAAGAATGCTCGCCTTCACGCCGCTTCCGAGACCGTCCGCCAGCACAATGACCGTGGAATTGTCCCCCTGCTCCACCACGTCCACATGGTCTCCGCAGAGCTGTTCCCCGATATGGTTAATGCTTCTGTAGCCGATATCGGCGCAAAGGTCATTCATCGGAAATACTCTCCTTCAGCTTGGTCAGCGCGATCTTGGTTTCCGCCGCCGTTTCTCCGAGCAGAGAGGCTATCTCCTGCACAATCCGCATCTGCTTGTCAACCACCTTGTCGGCAATTTCCACCGTGCGGCGGCTGATGTCCTCTTTCTTTTCACGCTCGGTTTCCTCGTCGGTCACGTCGCGCATGATGCAGACAAGCATCTGATAGGTGCTGTCGTACACCACGGTCTGCTCCACATATTTCTTGTATTCGGCGAGGTACACGCGTTGATCGCGGATGCTCCGTTTGGTTTCCAGAACTTTGAGAAAAACGGTTGGGTCGAGAATCCGAACCACCTGATCTCCCAGAATATCCGAAGCGGAGCGGATGTTCATGATCTTTCTTGCCGCCGCGTTGATCTGCTGAACTTCCAATGCGTCGTTGACAACGATCAGACCGTTCGGCGTATTGTTGACGATGCAATCGGAAAAGCTTTCGGCTTTTTCCTTGAGATACGGCAGGCACATGGAGATTTCCGCCTTACCGTGATAGATTGCAATCGCCTTTTCCCGACAGGTATCATACCCGCATGAGCCGCAGTTCAATTCGTCCTCGGGTTTGGTTTTCCCCATTTTGCGCAGGATTTCGGCGATCTCGTCCTCGCTCGGCGTTCCGTACCGACGTTCGATCGGCTCAAAATGCTTGCGCAACGTATCGCTTTCGGGTTGAGCGACATTGAAATCGCGCGAGCCCGCATACTGCGCAACCGCCATGTAATCCGCAACCGGGGCGCGGTGGTATTTCTCCATCACAGGACCGCCGACGCAACTGCTGATACACGCCGACATTTCGATAAAGCACTTGTGAATCTTCCCGCTTTCGATGTCGCGCAGCGCGGCAATGCAGTTTTCTACGCCGTCGATTGCCATATAGGCATATCCCGGGGCGTTCTGCGCCATCGTTTTGAGGATTCCTCCCGTTGTCGGGAAGAAGCGCGCGCGGCTTTCCTCTGTGTGATCCATATCCGGTTCCAACCGCACATGCGTCGCGTCAAACCATGCGGTGAGTTCCTCGTAGGTCAGAACCGCATCCACAATGCCGCTGTAATACTCCGCCTCGTCCTTTTTTGCCACGCACGGACCGATGAAAACGGTCTTTGCGTTCGGGACACGCCGTTTGATGTCGCGGCAGTGCGCCTGCATCGGTGACAGAACGTCGGCGAGCATTTCCAACTCGCGCGGGAAGTACTTCTGAATCAGCAGATTGACCGAATGACAGCAGGAGGAGATCACAATATCACGGTCGCCCTCTGCCAGAAGTTTTTCGTATTCGGTCTTGACGATGTTTGCTCCGATCGCCGTTTCCTCCGCGTCCGCGAAGCCGAGTTTTTTCAGCGCCTTCCGCATCCCTTCGATGCCGATTTCCGCATAGTTGGCGATAAAGGACGGCGCCAGACTGACATAAACGGGATCACCGGACTGGATCAGAACCTTAACCTTTTCGGTCTCGTCCACGATCTGCTTGGCATTCTGCGGGCAGACCACAAAGCACTGACCGCAGAGAATGCACTCGTTTCCGATGATATGCGCCTGATTGCCCGAAAAGCGGATGGACTTAACGGGGCAATGCCGGATGCATTTATAGCAGTTTTTGCAATTGGATTTTTTCAGCGTCAGACAGTTTGCCACGCTTATCCCTCCTTTGCCTTCTCCACTGCGGGCAGAATCCTGTCGTTCCAGAAATCGCGGAAGCCCTCGGGGGTGATTCCCGTGTACACGTCGTCTCCGACGGTGATCGTTACGCCCGTGCGATTGCATCTGCCCGAGCAGAAACTGCCCGAGAGCACGATTTCATCCTCCAGTTTCGCGTCCGCGATGTATTTCTGCATCAGTTCCACAATCTCGGGCGCGCCTTTGATATGGCAGGAACTTCCGACGCAAACCTCAACGAAAATCATGCCGTAACCTTTCCCTTAACCTCTTTTTCAAAGAATTCCCTGACATTGTCGGGGCTGACCGAATGGAACTCCCCGTCCACCGTTACACAAACGCCTTCCTGACATCTTCCCATGCAGAAAGTGCCGCCCAACTCGACTTTGTCCTCCAGTCCCGCGCCGGAGATCAGATACTGCAACTCTTCCACAACCTGTCTTGACCCTTTGATATGGCAGGAAGATCCGATGCAAACTGTAACTTTCATGATGAATTCTCTCTTTCTATATTAAAATTTTGTAGGTTCGGTACGTCAGGTATTATTCGTAGTCAACAACGTTGACCCAAGAGTGAAGAAATTCGCGTTCCTTTTCGTTTCCTTTGACCGATTGGGACGCGGCAACAATCGGCATCCATTTCTGTACATATTGCTTGGCGGTGTCGCTCTTGATGCAGAACAGTTTGAGGTAGCGTTCTGCGCCGTCGATATCTCCCGCAAGCCAGAACAGCAGATAGGTTCTGGCGGCATCCGCCGAGGCGTTCCCCTGCGTGGCGTGCGCCCAGTCCAGAATGTAGGGCGTTCCGTCCTCCGAGACAATGATATTGGAGGGATTGAAGTCTCCGTGGCAAAGTTTTGCGTGTTTGGGCATGGAGTCCAATCTCGTGTGCAGTTCGTAGCGCGTGGTCGCGTCGAAATCGGTTTGGGAAATCTTGCGATCCATTTTGTCGCGCAGCTTCGGCAGAAGCGGGCAGGTCTTGGACTGTACCTCCAGTTGAAGGTCGACAAACAGATTCAGCCAGTCGTTTTTCTTTTCGGGATGCTCTACCATCAGCTGTGCCAGTGTTTTTCCCTTGATGTAGTCGGTCATGATGGTCCATTTTCCGTCAATGACCGTTACCTCGCGAACCTGCGGAATGTGCAACCCCGTTTCCTCGACCCGCGCCTGATTCAGCGCCTCGGCAAGAATATCCGCTTTGGAATAGGTTTCGTCAAAGACTTTCATGCAAAGCTCGCCGTCACGGTAGACGGTTTTGTGATTTCTGACCGCAATGATTCTGTCCAGCTTCATCTTTTGTCCCTCCTCAGCCTTTCTTTTTGCCGCCTGCGGCGTTTTTTGTCGCGCGCCCTGCGGACGTTGGCATCGGTTGCTCGGTGAAATGCTTGTTTCCGTAGTAAGCGTTGAGGTACATCTGCCTGATCTCGCGCATCAGCGGATACCGCGGGTTCGCGCCCGTGCATTGATCGTCGAACGCCTGTTCGGTCATTGCGTCGAGACGGTCGAGAAAATCGGTTTCGTCAATGTTATAATCGCGGATGGTCGCCTTGATTCCAACGCGCGCTTTCAGTTCGTTGATGGCACGGATCAGATTTTCAAGCTTTTCGCCGTCCGTCTTTCCGCCCAATCCCAGTGCGTCGGCAATCTGCGCATAACGCTCCATTGTGTGCGGGTGATCGTACTGCGAGAACGTTCCCATCTTGGCGGGTGCTTCGGCGGCGTTGAAACGCAGGACTTCTTCGATCATCAATGCGTTCGCAATGCCGTGCGGCAGATGGTGGAACGCGCCCAATTTGTGCGCCATGGAGTGGCAGACGCCAAGGAAAGCGTTTGCAAACGCCATACCCGCCATGGTTGCGGCGTTCGCCATCTTTTCGCGCGCTTCCACGTCGATCTGCCCGTTGTCATAGGCTTTCGGGAGATAGCGGAAGATGGTTTTCAGCGCCTGCAGAGCAAGCCCGTCGGTGTAATCGGTTGCCATGACCGAGGCATATGCTTCAAGCGCGTGGGTCACCGCGTCGATACCCGATGCGGCGGTCAGTCCGCGCGGCGCGCTCATATGAAAGTCTGTGTCGATGATCGCCATGTTCGGCATCAGTTCATAGTCGGCAAGCGGATACTTGATGCCGCTCTCTTCGTCGGTGATGACCGCAAACGGCGTGACTTCCGAGCCTGTTCCGGCGGATGTGGGAATTGCAATGAAGTACGCTTTCTCCCCCATTTTCGGGAAGTTGTAAACCCGCTTGCGGATGTCGATGAACCGCATTGCCATGTCCATGAAATCCACCTCGGGGTGTTCATACATGACCCACATGATTTTTGCCGCGTCCATCGCAGAGCCGCCGCCCAACGCGATGATGCAATCCGGCTCAAACGCGCACATCTGCGCAGTTCCTTCCTTTGCGCAGGCAAGGGTCGGGTCAGGAGCAACGTCAAAGAAGGTGGTGTGCGCAATGCCCATTTCATCCAGTTTGTCGGTAATGGGCTTGGTATAGCCATTGTGATAGAGGAAGCTGTCGGTTACGACGAACGCCCGCTTCTTGTGCATGACGTTTTTCAATTCGTCCAGCGCAACGGGCAGACAGCCCTTTTTGATGTAGACCTTTTCGGGGGCGCGGAACCAGAGCATATTCTCTCTCCTTTCGGCAACGGTCTTGATATTGAGCAGGTGCTTGACTCCGACATTTTCGGACACCGAGTTGCCGCCCCACGAACCGCAGCCGAGGGTCAGCGACGGCGTGAGTTTGAAGTTGTACAGATCTCCGATACCGCCCTGCGACGAGGGGGTGTTGACAAGAATCCGACAGGTTTTCATCCGCGCGGCGAATTCGTTCAGCTTCGCCTGCTCGGTTTCGGTGTTCAGGTAGATGGAGGACGTGTGACCGTATCCGCCGTCGGCAATCAGCCGTTCCGCCTTGTCGAATGCGTCGCTGATGTCCTTTGCGCGGTACATTGCCAGAACGGGAGACAGCTTTTCGTGTGCGAACTCTTCCGAAAGTTCCACGCTCTCCACTTCGCCGATCAGAATTTTTGTCCCCTCGGGCACTTTTACATTTGCAAGCGACGCGATGGTTGCGGCGCTCTGTCCGACGATCTTTGCGTTCAGCGCTCCGTTGATGAGGATGGTCTTGCGAACCTTTTCGGTCTCATCGGGAGAGAGGAAGTAACAGCCGCGCTCGACAAATTCGGTTCGCACGGCATCATAGATGCCGTCAAGCACAATAACCGACTGCTCCGAGGCGCAGATCATACCGTTGTCAAATGTCTTGGAGTGGATGATCGAACTGACCGCCAACACAATGTCGGCGCTGTCGTCGATAATGGCGGGAGTGTTTCCCGCTCCGACTCCGAGCGCGGGCTTTCCCGAAGAATATGCCGCCTTGACCATTCCGGGACCGCCTGTTGCGAGGATGATATCGGCTTCCTTCATCAACAGCCCTGTCATATCCAACGACGGAACGTCAATCCACGAAATGATATCTTCCGGCGCGCCTGCGGCAACCGCCGCGTCCAGAACGATTTTTGCCGCCGCCGCGGTGGATTTCTTCGCACGCGGGTGCGGGCTGATGAGAATCGCGTTTCGGGTCTTGAGCGCCAACAGGCACTTGAAAATTGCGGTGGAAGTCGGGTTTGTGGTCGGAATGACTGCGGCAATGACGCCGATCGGCTCTGCGATCTTCTTCACGCCGTAAGCCTTGTCCTCTTCGATAACTCCGCAGGTTCGGGTGTGGCGGTAGGCATTGTAGATATGCTCGGCGGCGTAGTTGTTTTTGATGACCTTGTCCTCCACGACGCCCATTCCGGTCTCTTCAACCGCCAGTTTCGCAAGCGGAATCCGCGCTTGGTTCGCGGCGATTGCCGCCGCCTTGAAAATTGCGTCCACCTGTTCCTGGGTGTAGGTGGCATAGCGCTTCTGCGCGGCGCGTACCGATTTCAGCGCCGCTTCCAGTGTTTCCACCGAATCAACCGTCCTTCTCTCGTTGCTCACTTTGAAATCCCCCTCAATTCCGGTTTTTCACCTTCTGATGTAGATGCGCCAGCGACAGCGCCAGATTCTCGTACTGTACCGTGATCCCCTGCGGCAGATTCAGCCGAATCGGCGCAAAGCACCAGATTGCCCGCACACCGCATTTGACCAACAGATCCGCAACGCCCTGCGCCGCTTCGGGCGGAACGGTGATGATTCCGATCTCGACCTGATGAAACCGGCAGTAGGACGGCAGTTCGTCAACCGGGCTCACTGCAGGATTGCCGTTCGGCAACAGGTCAAACGCGTGCGTGACCGTCAGACCGTATTCCGAAAATCCGCCGAAGCCGAGCAGGGCTCTCCCGAGTCTGCCCGCGCCGACGATGACCGCCTCGCATCCCGCAGGCTCTCCGATAGTCGCCTCGAGCGCGCAGGTCAGTTCCGCGACCTCGTATCCGATCTTCGGTCTGCCGAGTCCGCAAGCCGCAGAAAGATCTTTGCGCACCTGCACGTCGCCCAGATTCAACGCTCTGGCAATCGATGTTGCCGAAATGGTTTTGGTTTCTGCGGGTAAATGCTTCAGATAGTCCAGATAGATCGGCAATCTGCCGATTGTTGCGCGTGAAAGCTCCATCGTTGCCTCCCGTTTCTTGTAATTCCGCATCATTGGGCGGAGTTACAGTAATACAACCTTATTGTATCACAGAACCCTCTGTTTTGCAATTGCCGATTTCACATATCTGTATTGTATATATCAATATATCGGTTACGGATTCAGAGATCGCCGTCCGGCGCGCCGTATTCGTCCTTGAGCGTTCCTTCAAAATCACGCCAGAGGAACACGCCGTTCTTAAGCGTCATATAGCCGTGGTGACTCCCCTCTTTCGGAATCGAGACCGACCCCGGATTCATACAGACGAACGTCTCATGAACCGCGCATTTCGGAATGTGTGTATGCCCGTGCAGAAGAATGTCGCCCTCGTGCAACGGCGGCAGATGTCCTTCGTTCCAGACGTGCCCGTGCGTGGCAAACACCATGCGCTGACCGAGATCCAGAATCGCGTAATCCGCGAGCACGGGAAATTCCAGAACCATCTGATCCACTTCCGCTTCGCAGTTGCCCCGCACCGCAAGGATATCGTTTTTCATGCCGTTCAGCATGGAAATGACCTCCTTCGGCGCATAATCCTTTGGCAGATCGTTCCGCGGACCGTGGTAGAGCAGATCGCCGAGCAACAGCATCCGATCCGCCCCCTCCTTGCGGTAAGCTTCCAACAGTTTGCGACACCAGTATGCCGAGCCGTGGATATCCGACGCAATCAACCATTTCATAGGCTTGTCCCCTCTCTGAATACCTCTCTTTTTGTCCGGCAGAGTTCGGCGATGAACGCATTGTCGAGTTCCGACAGCTTGTATTCCTTCCTGCGGATCAGAATATCCTTATAGATCTTGTGACCGTCCCCGCAGGTTCTCTGCACCAGTCCGTAACGGTCCAGTACCGTCTGCGGAATCGGCGCGACCCACATAAAGGTGTTGGGGTTTCCCGCCAACAGGTCGAACCGGCTTCCCCGTTCGAATACGAAAATGCGGCGCGGGCTGACGTCGGACCACGCTTCCTTCCGCACTTCGTCCAACGGCATGGACGGCACGTAAGGATCGCCGTACAGCACCTCGGTCAGGTCTGCAAGATCGGCTTCGGTTACGGTTTCTTTGGTCGCAATCGGCGAAGAGCGGCTTGTGAGCAGGACAAAACGGAATTCGCAGATCAACTCGTAGCTGAGCCCTTTTTCCTCCAGCATTTCCTTGTAGTATTTGTCATACTGCGCGGCATAGCGGATGATTCCGAGATTGTAGCCGTCCTCCAGAATGTTTTTCAGCGTGCGCATGGGGTTGGTCTCTTTGTAAAACGCCTCGATCTGCGCAATGTCGGAAAACCGTTCGGAAAACGCCGCGAACGCTTCGGAAATATAGCTTGCCCGCGGAACGGACAACGAAAAGCGTTGTTTGCGCGCGTCGCCCGAGCGGAACATATTCTCCATTGCGTCCACTTCGGAAAGGATCACCCTTGCATATTTCAGAAATTCTTCCCCGTCCGGCGTCAGCTTCATGCCTCTTGCGCTCCGCTCGAACAGTTTCACGCCCATGGAGGTCTCCAGATCCTTGATGGATCGGCTCAGGTTCGGTTGGTCGATATACAGCCGTTCCGCCGCTTTGCTGATAGACCCGCAGTC
Source organism: Eubacterium sp. CAG:180 (assembly GCA_963628215.1). Lineage (GTDB taxonomy): Bacteria > Bacillota > Clostridia > Oscillospirales > CAG-272 > UMGS1865. The sequence continues at coordinate 42,334 of CAVGEJ010000001.1, read as the reverse complement.
GGCAACCGTGGCGGCGTATTTCAGATACAGCAGATTCATAGTTCCCCCTCAGTTTCCGAGTTCTTTGGTTCTCTCAAACGCCGCGATGACCGCGTTCATGACATCCGCGCGGAATGCGCCCTTCTCAAGCGCCCGAACGCCCGCGATTGTAGACCCCGCCGGACTGCAAACCGCGTCCTTGAGTTCGCCCGGGTGCTTTCCCGTATCCAAGAGAAGCGCGGCAGTTCCGAGCAGGGTCTGCGCCGCGTACTCCATCGCCTGCGCGCGCGGCAGACCGCAGGTCACCGCGCCGTCCGCCATTGCCTCCAGAAACAGGCAGACGAATGCAGGTCCGCAACCCGAGAGCGCGCAGCCTGCGTCGATCAGTCCTTCCGGCAGTTCGCTCAGAACGCCCGCTTTTGCAAGCATTGCGCGGAAATCCTGTTTTCCGCCTGGTTGAACCGTCCCGTTTGCGCACCAGAGCACCAAGCCTTTGCCAACCGACACGGGGGTGTTCGGCATGATCCGGATCACGGGGACGTTTTTCCCGAACAGGTTGTTGATTCGTTCAATCGGAACGCCTGCCGCCATGCTGACGAGCGTGACGGCGTTTCCGCGCGCCGCTGTGACCCCGCCGATCTCTTTCGCCAGATTGCCGAGCATCTGCGGTTTGACCCCGAGGAAGAGATAGTCCGCACGCCGGGCGGCGGTCTCATTGTCAAGAACTTCCGCTCCGATTTCTTCTGCCAGCGCCTCGGCTTTCTCCCGTGAACGGTCGGACAGATACAGTTCCGCTTCGGGAAGCGCCGCCCGAACGGCTCTTGCGAGCGCGCCGCCCATGTTTCCTGTTCCGATAAACGCGATATTCATTCCGATTCCTTTCTCAGCGGATCTGTCCGTTGCCGTGGATAATGTATTTGTAGGTGGTCAATTCGTTCAGCCCGAGCGGACCGCGCGCGTGGAGTTTCTGGGTGGAGATGCCCATCTCACAGCCGAGCCCGAATTCGCCGCCGTCGGTAAAGCGTGTGGAAGCGTTGACGTAAACCGCCGCGCTGTCCACATTTGCGGTAAAATAATCGGCGGCTTCGCGGTTCTCGGTTACGATCGCTTCGCTGTGCGAGGTCGAATGCGCCGCGATATGCGCCACCGCGTCCTGCACCGAATCCACCACGCGGACTGCAAGGATATAATCCAGAAATTCGGTGTCAAAGTCCGCGTCCCCCGCAGGCTTTGCCTCGATGATTTCCCGCGTTGCCGCGTCGCCGCGCAATTCCACGGGAACAAGTCCTTTTGCCGCGCGGTCATCGCACAGCCGCTTCTTCAGCATCGGCAAAAAGGTCTTTGCAATTCCGCGGTGAACAAGCAGAACTTCCTCGGCGTTGCAGACCGACGGGCGGCTTGCTTTTGCGTTCTCGACGATTGCAAGCGCCTTTTCCGGGTCGGCGTCCCGATCCACATAGACATGGCAGATTCCCGTTCCCGTTTCCAACGTCGGCACGGTTGCATTCTCCACGCAGGCGCGGATCAGACCCGCACCGCCGCGCGGAATCAGCAGATCCACATAGCCCTTCGCCTGCATCAGTTCCTTTGCGCTTTGTCTCGTGGTATCATCCACAAGCTGAACCGCGTCCATCGGCAGTCCCGCGTGTTCCAATCCTTCCCGCAGGGCAACGCTGATCGCCTTGGCGGAGCGGTAGGCTTCCTTTCCGCCGCGCAGAATGCAGACGTTTCCGCTTTTGACCGCGAGTGCCGCCGCGTCGGAGGTCACATTCGGGCGGCTTTCGTATATGATCGCCAGAACGCCCATCGGAACGGCGATCTTCTCGATCTCCAATCCGTTCGGGCGAACCGTCCGTTCCAGTACCCGACCGACGGGAGACGGCAATGCCGCGACGTTGCGGATGCCGTCCGCCATCGCGCCGACGCGTTCCCGCGTGAGACGGAGTCTGTCCAACATTACGTCGCCGATGCTCCCCTTCGCCGCTTCCATATCCGCCGCATTGGCTTCCAGAATTCCGTCCGCCCGTTTTTCCAGTGCCTCCGCCATGGCAAGAAGCGCGTGGTCAAGATCGGCAGAGCCGAATTCGCGCAGAACAGGCACGGTCGCTTTTGCGCGCCGCAGAATTTCAAGCGTTTCCATTGTCTTTCTCCTTCGCAAAAAATCGTGTTCCGACCGGCTCGCCGTCCATCACGCGGTAGAGGACTTCGGGATTCCACCCGTTCACAATCACCATTTCGCATCCCGCCCCGGTTGCAATCTGCGCGGCGTGGAGTTTGGTTACCATGCCGCCCGTTCCGCGCGCGCTTCCCGCTCCGCCGCCGAGCGCCAGAATCTCGTCGGTCAGTTCCCGCACTTCGGGAATCAGGCGCGCGCCTGCGTCCTTGTGCGGGTCGCGGTCGTAAAGCCCGTCGATATCCGACATCAGAATCAGGAGATCCGCCCCGACGCTCGCCGCCACAATCGCGCCCAACGTGTCGTTATCTCCGATGCGGATCTCATCGGTGGAAACCGTGTCGTTTTCGTTGATGATCGGCAGGACGTGCCATGCAAGCAGTTGCTCCATGGTGTTTTCGAATTTGCTGTGCCGCTCGGGAATCTTCAGATCGTCTGCCGTTAACAGGATTTGCGCAACGGTGCGGTTGTATTCGGAAAACAACTTATCGTAAGTGTACATCAGTTCGCACTGCCCGACTGCCGCCGCAGCCTGTTTGCCCGCAATGTCGCGCGGCCGCTCGCCGAGGTTGAGTTTTCCGACTCCCATGGCGATTGCGCCCGAGGAAACCAGAATGACCTCGTGCCCTGCATTGGCAATGTCCGACAGAACCTTGACAAGCGACTCGATTCTGCGGATGTTGAGGCATCCCGAAGAATGCGTGAGCGTGGATGTTCCGATTTTTACGACCAGTTTCATAGTGTTTGTCCTTTGTATGTTTCGATTTTCCCACATTCTATTATATCATATTTGTCGGAAAAGGTCAAGCCCCCGCGCGGCATTTCCACACCGCGCGGGGGCTTTTTTTCATGTTTTTCCGTCAGTCGTTCCACAGAACGATGCTTCCCGCCTCTCTGGTTTTGTTCAGATCGATCACACGCTGATTGGAAGAGCCGCGAAAGCGCAGGGAGATATCCTTAAGCGCGCGGACGAACCGCCCGTCCACCAGGACGTCGATCAGCGACAGCATCTCGTCGGTGACCTCGCATCTCGCGTGCGACCCGTCTGCGAGCAACTCCTTGTCAAGCGTAAATCCGCTGAACGCCCAGACCGTTTTTCCGGGACATTCCTCGCGAAAGCGGTGCAGAAACGGCACCAGCGCGCGCTGATTGGACGGCTCGAACGGTTCTCCGCCGAGCAGGGTCAGACCGTTGATATAAAACGGCTTGCAGGCGGCAATGAGTTCATCCTCGGTCTCTTCCGTAAAAGGCTTTCCGTAGTCAAAATCCCATGTCTGGGGTTGAAAGCATTCTTCGCAATGGTTGGTACACCCCGAGACGAACAGCGTGGTTCGCACGCCGATGCCGTTCGCGATGTCGCATTTCTTGATCTCGCAGTAATTCATATCACAGATGGAGCACCCGCTCTTTGATTTCCTGCGTTCTGCCCTGATTCCAGAACTGCGTTCCGATATAACCGCAGGTTCGTCTTGCCACGTTCATCTTGCTCTGGTCGGTGTTGCCGCACTTCGGGCATCTCCAGATCAGTTTGCCGTCCTCTTCCACGATGTTGATCTCGCCGTCGTACCCGCAGACCTGGCAGTAGTCGGATTTGGTGTTCAGTTCGGCGTACATGATGTGGTCGTAAATGAACTTCATCACCTGCAGAACCGCCTCGATGTTCTGCTGCATATTCGGAACTTCGACATAGCTGATAGCGCCTCCGGGAGACAGCGCCTGGAACTGCGCTTCAAACGCAAGTTTGGAGAATGCGTCGATCTGCTCGGTGACATGGATATGGTAGCTGTTGGTGATATATCCCTTGTCGGTGATACCGGGGATAATGCCGAACCGCTTCTGGAGGCATTTTGCAAACTTATAGGTGGTGGATTCGAGCGGCGTTCCGTAAAGGCTGAAGTCGATGTTGTGCGCTTCCTTCCATCTCTTGCAGGCGGCGTTCATGTACTTCATGACTTCCAGTGCAAACGGCGTTGCGCTCGGGTCGGTGTGGCTCTTGCCGGTCATGTACTTCACGCACTCGTAAAGCCCCGCATAGCCGAGAGAGATGGTGGAATATCCGCCGTAGAGCAGCTTGTCAATCGGTTCGCCCTTCTTCAGTCTTGCCAGCGCGCCGTACTGCCACAGAATCGGTGCAGCGTCCGAAAGCGTTCCCTTGAGTCTTTCGTGGCGGCACATCAGCGCCTTGTGGCACAACTCCAACCGCTCGTCGAAAATCTTCCAGAACTTCTCGATGTTTCCGCCCGACGACAGCGCGACGTCCACCAGATTCAGGGTCACAACGCCCTGATTGAACCGCCCGTAGTACTTCGGTTTGCCATTCTCGTCGACATACGGCGTGAGGAAACTGCGGCAACCCATGCAGGTGTAGCAGTGCCCCTGCCCATTCTTGTCGACTTTCAGCTCCAGCATCTTCTTCTCGGAGATGTAGTCGGGAACCATCCGCTTTGCCGTGCACTTTGCCGCCAGTCTGGTCAGATAGTAGTACGGCGAATCCTCGTGGATGTTCTGCTCTTCCAACACATAAATCAGCTTCGGGAACGCGGGCGTGACATATACACCTTCTTCGTTCTTCACGCCCTGATAGCGCTGAAGCAGAGTTTCCTCGATGATAATGGCAAGGTCGTGCTTTTCCTGCTCGTCCTTCGCTTCGCCAAGGTACATAAAGACCGTGACAAAAGGAGCTTGTCCGTTTGTGGTCAGAAGCGTAACGACCTGATACTGAATGGTCTGCACGCCGCGGCGGATTTCCTCGCGCAGGCGGCTCTCAACCATCTTATGAAATTTCTCTTCCGAGATTTCCGCCCCCGCGTCGTTCAGTTCCTCGCGCAGATTCTTCGCGATCTTCTCGCGGCTGACCTGCACGAACGGTGCCAGATGCGTCAGCGAAATGCTCTGCCCGCCGTACTGGTTGCTCGCAACCTGCGCAATGATCTGGGTTGCGATGTTGCAGGCGGTGGAAAAGCTGTGCGGACGTTCGATCATCGTGCCCGAAATCACGGTTCCGTTCTGGAGCATATCCTCCAGATTGACCAGATCGCAGTTGTGCATATGCTGCGCATAGTAATCCGCGTCGTGGAAATGGATGATGCCGTCGCGGTGCGCTTCGACAATAACCTGCGGCAGGAGCAGACGTTCGGTCAGGTCGCGACTGACCTCGCCCGCCATATAGTCGCGCTGAACGCTGTTGACGGTGGGGTTCTTGTTCGCGTTCTCCTGCTTCGCTTCCTCATTGCAGCATTCGATCAGACTCAGAATCCGTTCGTCCGTTGTATTGGAGCGGCGCACGAGATTCCGCGTATAACGGTAGGTAATATATTCCTTCGCAACCTCATAAGCGCCGTGCGCCATGATCTGCTTTTCCACAAGATCCTGAATTTCCTCCACCCCGGGGGCGCGGTTCATGCGGATGCAGTTCAGTTCAACCGCTTCGGCAATCCGACGGATCTGCATGGGGGTCATACGCTCGGATTCGCCAACGGCATTGTTGGCTTTTGTGATTGCGGTAATGATTTTGGAAATATCAAATACAACTTCCGAACCGTTTCTTTTGATGACTTTCATGATTTCCTCCTTCAATGTAATATCGGCTGTGCTATCGGGAGACGCGGGGGTGTGCACGTCGCGCCATGGGTTTCCGTATCTTGTGCCGCCTGCGAGAGATAGCGATATTATTATACCACATCTTGTGTTTTTGTCAAGTGGTATTTACAACATATAGTTGCCATGAAAGGGAATTTTTTCGGGCGGTTTTCCGTCAGCACTGCTCCGCAAGTTCACAGATCAGGCGTTCGGTCTTTTCCCAACCGAGGCAGGGGTCGGTGATGGATCTACCCGGGACGAAATTCTCCGCGCCGATCTTCTGCGCGCCGTCCTCCAGATAGCTTTCGATCATCAGTCCCTTGACCAGTCCGCGCACTTCCGGAGAGCAGCGGCGGGAATGCAGAATCTCCTTGGCAATTCTCGGCTGTTCGAGATACTGTTTGCCCGAATTGGCATGGTTGGTATCCACCACGACCGCAGGATTGGCAAGTCCGCTTGCCTCGTAGGACTGCGCCAGATGGATCAGATCCTCGTAGTGGTAGTTCGGGAGCGACTGCCCGTGCTTGTTAACATAGCCGCGCAGAATCGCGTGGGCGTAGGGGTTTCCCGCGCTCCGCACTTCCCACCCGCGGTAGAGGAACATATGCGAATGCTGTGCGGCGGTGATGGAGTTCATCATCACGGTGATATCCCCGCCCGTGGGGTTCTTCATGCCGACGGGAATGTCCAGCCCGCTCGCGGTCATGCGGTGTTGCTGATCCTCCACCGACCGCGCACCGACCGCGACATATGCCAGCAGATCCGAAAGATAGCGGTGGTTTTCGGGGTACAGCATCTCGTCCGCGCAACCGAAGCCCGTTTCCGCAATCGCGCGCATATGAAGCTTGCGGATGGAAACCAAACCGCGCAAAAGATCCGGCTCGGATTCGGGGTCGGGTTGGTGGAGCATGCCTTTGTAGCCGTCGCCCGTGGTGCGGGGCTTGTTGGTATAGATGCGCGGGACGATCAGAATGCGGTCGGACACTCTGTCCTGTACCTCGCGCAGACGGTAGATATAGCGCAGAACCGTGTCCTCTGCGTCTGCCGAGCAAGGACCGATGACCAACAGAAGCCGATCGTCTCTGCCGTCCAGAATCGCTTTGATCTGATTGACCCAACTTTCCCGCGCCGCTGTAATCTCGGGCGTTGCGGGGTATTGCTCCTTGATCTCCTTCGGGATCGGGAGTTTACGGTAAAATTGCATATTCATATTATCGTTTTTCCTTTCATTTATCAAATCGTGCGCGGCGGCGGGTGGAGGTACGCATCATTTCCCGCATTCCCTCGCGGTCTCCCGCTTCCAGAAATCCGCGGAAACGGGCAAGCGTTTCCTCAAAACAGTCCATCTGCTCAAGCAACGCCTCGCGATTCCACAGGAACAGTTCGCTCCACATCTCGTCGTTGATCTTTGCGATCCGCGTCAGATCACGGAAGGAGTCTCCCGTGTAGTTTTCCAAGCCCTCGTCGGTGTTGCAGTCCATCAGCGCCACGGCAATGCAGTGGGTCAGCTGAGAGAGAAACGCAATCATGCGGTCGTGCGCGGCGGCGTCCAGTTCCGTGATTCTGCCGAACCCGAGAATTTCCCCGAGTCTGCGGCAGGTTGCAATGCCCTCCGGCGTGTTCCGCCCGGTGGGTACCACGATGTAGTTTGCGCCGCGGAACACTTCGTCGTTGCTGTATTCCACGCCGCTTGATTCCCGCCCCGCCATCGGGTGCGCGGCGATGAATTCGATATCCGGGCGCAGAATCTGCGCCATTTCGGCAAGAAAGCGGGATTTAACGCCGGTTACATCCGTCACGAGAATTCCCGCGCACAGATGCTGTTGGTTCTGCTTCATCCATTCAATCGCGATATGCGGGTAGAGCGCAAGCACCACAAGATCCGCCTCCGCGAGGATGTCCGGGCGCGGCTCGGTGTAGCCCGAGCGGATGATGCCGTGCGCCTCGGCATAGTCAATGTCCTTTTGTTCCTTTGTAATGCAGGTAACGTGATATCCCTGCCGGGTCAGCGCCTTGGCGTAACCGCCCCCGATAACGCCGAGACCGACAATGAGAATCCGTGTATTCCGATTGAGTTCCATAATGATTCCTTATTTGATTTCACAGTGAATTCCGAGCGCGCCGAGATCCTCCCAGAAGGACGGATAGCTTTTCCGCACGGCTTCTGCGCCTTCGATCTCGCCGCCCGTGCGCGTGGCAAGAATCGCCAACGCCATCACGATCCGATGATCGCCGTGTCCGTTCAAGGGCGAGTCCGGCGCGTGTAATGTCCCGCCCCCGACGGTTACGGTATCGCCGGAATCGGAAAGTTCAACGCCGCATTTGGCGAGTTCTTCCCGCATTGCGCCGATGCGGTCGCTTTCCTTGATGCGCAGTCGTCCGGCATCGGTAAACGTTCCGCCGTGCATCGCGGCGGCATAGGCAAAGAGCATCGGACCGAGATCGGGACAGTCGGCAAGCGAGAGCGTTGCAGAACCGTCCCGGAGTGCGTCGAGATAAGCGGCGCAAACGCGATCCCCCTGCCGCGAGTTCGGATTCAGGTTCGGAATCCGAATCACATTATCGCCCATGCGCCCGAGCGCTTCCCAGAACGCGCCCGCCGACCAATCGCCCTCCGCCTCGCAGTCGCATGGCGTAAAGCGCTGACCGCACGGCACGGCAAGCGCGGTTTCGTTCTCCCATTCCGCGCGGATGCCGAATTTTTTCAGCACGTCCAGAGTCAGATCGATATAAGAACGGCTTTCCACCGGCGGAAGCAGAGTGATCCTGCTCGGCTCGGGGAGCGTTGGCAGGGCGAAGAGCAGTCCCGTGACGAACTGACTGCTGATGTTCCCCGCCACGCGGAACTCGCCGCCGCGAAGCGGTCCGCAAACGCGGATTGTCTGCCCGTCGCGCGCAAACGTCAGCCCCTGCCCTGCGCAGATTGTTTCGTAAACCGTCTGCGGGCGCTCGGGGAGTCTCCCGTAACCCGTAAACGCGACGGGAAACCGCGCGGTCAGCGCAAGCGGAATGAGAAAGCGGAGCGTGCTTCCGCTCTCCCGGCAAGGGAGCGCTTCGGTCGGCGCTGTGCGGAGCAGTCCGCCGCGAACCGTTACCGCGTCCCCCTCCCGCCTGCAGTCTGCTCCGAGACGGGAAAGGCAGTCGAGCGTTGCGAGAATGTCCTCGCAGTCCCCTGCGTTCCGGACGGTGCTGACTCCTTCGGCAAGTCCCGCGCAGATCAGCATTCTGTGCGCGACGCTTTTGGAAGGAGGGACGCGGACTTCTCCCGCCGCGCGCCCCGCATGAATCCGTACTTTCATGCGCAACCCTCCGCAAGGTAATCGATCGCTTCCAGATACCCGTCTGTTCCGTGCCCCGTAATCGTCTTTTCGCAGGCGGCGCGCAGGTAGCTGACCTGACGGAAGGCTTCGCGTTCCTCCACCTTGGAAATATGGACTTCCACCGCCCGCAACTTCGTTGCTTTGAGTGCGTCAAGGAGCGCGATGCTCGTGTGCGTGTATGCGCCCGGGTTGATAACAAGCCCGTCCGCGTGTGCAAAATAGGCTTCCTGTATCCAGTCCACCAGATCGCCCTCATGGTTGGATTGCTTCTGAATCACTTCGATTCCGCGCTCCGCACAGTGCGTTGCAATCCGCCCGGTCAGATGCGCAAAACTTTCGGAGCCATATTGATCCGGCTCGCGAATCCCGAGCAGATTCAGGTTCGGTCCGTTCAGAACATACAGTTTCATACCGTTTTTCTGCTCCTTTCGATGATTTCCGCCGCTTCCCCGGGCGTTCGGAAGCCCGCAACGCGGAGATCCGCCGTGGCAAGATAGCGGTCGATGCGTTCTGCATACCGTTTTTCCAACGCCTCCCGCGTGGCGGAAAGCGGACGGTCTGCGGTTGGCAGGAGGTCAGCCACGGGACGATCCAGAAAGCAGATTCTGCCGTTCCGGCGGAGCATGGTCACGTTTTCATCGCGCAGAATTGTTCCGCCGCCGAGCGCCAGAACCGCGCCCGAAAGTCCCGCCAGAACCGCGCGCAGGACTGCGGTTTCTGTGTCGCGGAACGCCGATTCCCCGTCCTCGGCAATCAGATCGGCGGGCGTTTTGCCGTACCGTTGCGTGATCTCCTCGTCCAGATCGAGAAACGCTCTGCCCGTCTTTTGTGCCAACAGCCGACCGACCGTGGTCTTTCCGCTTCCGGGCATTCCCGAAAGAATCAGGTTTTCCTTTCTCTCGGTCAGCACCGCGCAGATATGTTCCGCCGTTCCCGCAGGATAGACCTGTCCCGTGAAGATTTCCGACGCGCGCACCGCCTGTGCGGTCAGCATCAGAAGTCCGCCCTGTGCGGGAATCCGGCGCGCCCGCGCGCCGAGAATCAGATCGGAACGGAGCGGATTATAGATCGGGTCTGCGACCGCTTCCAATGCGGGAAGGCGGTCAAGATCCACCGGGCAGGCGTCTGGATTCGGGTACATTCCAACCGGCGTTGTGTTGATGAGAATCTGCACCCGCGCGGCATGGTCGCGGTAGAAATCCGCATAGGGAATGCGGTTCTCCCCCGCTCTGCGGCTGACCCGCAGAATCTCCGAAGCCCCCATCGCTTTCGCGACCGCGCAGGCGGTCAGCGAAGTTCCGCCCGTGCCGAGAATCGCAACGGTTTTGCCCTGCAAGGGAACGCCGATAGCTTCCAGAAGCGTTTTCAGCCCGTAAAAATCGGTGTTATAGCCGCAGAGTCTGCCGTCCCGGTTGACGATCGTGTTGACTGCGCCAATCTCCCGCGCCGCAGGATCGATCGCATCCAAAAACGGGATCACCGCCTGTTTGTATGGAATCGTGACATTGATTCCGCGAAAGTCTTTTTTCTCCAGAAACGCGGGCAGGTCTGTCTGCGCAAGTTCACACAGTTCATAGGGGTGGCTGTCCAACATGGCGTGAATCTGTGCCGAAAAGCTGTGCCCCAACTTCTCTCCGATACATCCGTATTGCATGTTGTCCCCCTCAGTCGGCTAAATAGTCTGTTCCGAACCGCCCGACGAGCAGGTCGGCAAGAACCAACGCGGTCACGCTGTCCACAACCGCCCGCGCGCGGTGAACGATTGCGGGGTCATGTCTGCCCCTGATTGCCAACCGCACGTTCTCCCGCGTTTCAAGGTCGATGCTCTCCTGCTCCCGCGCGACGGAGGGCGTGGGCTTGACTATGCAGCGGAACAGGAGCGGCGCGCCGTTCGTAATGCCGCCGCAGACGCCGCCGTTATGATTGGTTGTATGAAGCACCCGACCGCCCGACACGCGCATTCCGTCGTTTGCTTCAGACCCGCGCAGGGTTGCAAAGCCGAATCCCGCGCCGAATTCCACGCCCTTGACGGCGGGAATTCCGAACAGCGCGTGGGAAAGCATGCCTTCCACCGTGTCAAACCACGGCTCGCCGACCCCTGCGGGCATTCCGACCACAGCGGTTTCGAGAATGCCGCCCACGCTGTCCCCGTCCGCCGCCGCAGAACGGATTGCATCCTTCATGCGCTCCGCCGCCGCTTCGTCCAGAACCGGAAACTGCGTTTCGTTCAATCGGTTCAGGTCGGCGGTCGGATCAGCGGAAAGCGGACGGTCCGGGATCCCCGCAAGAGACGCGATATGCGTTCCGACCGTAATCCGCTTTTTCGCAAGCGCCGACAGGAGAATCGCGCCGACTGCGACGAGCGGCGCGGTCAGCCGTCCCGAAAAATGTCCGCCGCCGCGATAATCCTGAAACCCGTGATACTTGCATTCCGCTGTGTAATCCGCGTGTCCCGGGCGCGCCATACCGCGGTTATAGTCGCGGCTGTGCGTGTCGCCGTTCGGAATCAGCAGGCAGAGCGGCGTTCCCGTGGTCTTTCCCTCAAACACGCCGCTGACAATGCGGAACGGGTCGCTCTCGGCGCGCGCGGTGGAAAGCCCGTCCCCCGCAGGGCGGCGCAGAGAGAGCCGACGGCGGATGAATTCTTCATCCACGGATATCCCGGGGGCAATGCCGTCCAGCACCGCGCCGATTTCAGAACCGTGGCTTTCCCCGAACAGCGTGACCGACAGCTGGTTGCCGAATGTATTCTTCATTCCGTCTCTCCTTTCCGCATTGCTTCGAGCGACGGCCGCACGGCGTCGCAAAAAGCGCCGATATCCGACCGTCTGAATTCGTAGTCCCCAACGTGCGGGACGTAAACATAGGAAACTTTCCCGCCGTCGCATTTCTTGTCGTGACAAACCGCGCCGAGAACCGTTTCGGGAGAAACGGGCAGAACCGTCGGAAGCCCGAGCCGCTTCAACAGCGGCAACAGCCGTGCCCGCACCTCGGGCGCGCAGAGCGGGAGCATACCGAGCGCCACGCATTCGCCGTGAAGCAACCCGTGCAACCCTGCCGCGCTTTCGATGCCGTGCCCGAGCGTATGCCCGAAATTCAGCACACGCCGCAAGCCGCCCTCGTGCACGTCCGCTTCCACAACGGCTTTCTTGATCCGCAAAGAGCGCACAATCACCGTTTCGGTGTCCGCGATTCCCGCCTCCAACATCTTAAATAGATCCGCGTCCGAGGTCAGCGCCATTTTTATAACTTCCGCCATGCCGTTTGCGATCTGCCGTTTCGGGAGAGTGGAAAGCACCTCCGGGTCGATGACGACCGCGCACGGTTGCCAGAACGCGCCCACGCAGTTCTTCACGCCGTCCAGATCAACGGCGGTTTTGCCGCCGATGGAGGAATCCACCTGCGCGAGCAGAGTTGTGGGAACGTTGTAAAAATCGATGCCGCGCATATAGCATGCCGCCGCAAAGCCCGAGAGGTCGCCGACCACGCCGCCGCCGACCGCAACCACGCAATCGGTGCGGGTGAAGTTTTCCGCGAGCATACGGGAAAGCAGCGCCCCAAACACCGCCAGATTCTTACTCGTCTCGCCTGCCGGAACGGTTACAACCGTCGGCGCGGCGCACTGCGCGGCAACCGTTTTCGCATATTCCTCCGGGACTCCCGAATCGGTGACGATCAGCGCGCGGCGGGAAAGGTTCATCTTTTCCCCCGCATGAGCCAGCGCGCCGCGTTCCACTGTGATATCATAGCTTTCAGATTCGAGTTCCGTCCGCAATATCATGAAATCCCCTCCTTATGAAACCGTGTAACAACCAACGGGCTTCAGCCTGTCGCAAAAGACCGCCAGTGCGCGGAGCATATTCTGCCCGTCCGGCGAGTGCAGATCCCCCTCCGCTTCCACGTAGAAATAGTACTGCCAGAGCAGTTCCTTCATGGGACGGCTGCGCAGAGTCCGCATATTGAAGCCGTAATGTCCGATGACGTCGATTGCCCGCGCCAGTGCGCCTGCCTCGTTGCGAACCGTAAACATCAGCGCCGAACAGCTTCCCGGTGTTTGCGTGTTTTCGGCTCTTGTAAAGACCGCAAACCGCGTGGTGTTGCTGCGGCTTGCGTTGAGATTTCGCTCCAACACGGAAAGTCCGAACTGCTCCGCCGCCTCGGCGCTTGCGATTGCCGCAACCGTGCGATCGTTGGTTGCCGCCACGAATTTTGCCGCCAACGCGGTGTTCGGATATTCCTCGGTCTGCCACCCCATCTCGCGGATGCGCGCGGCGCACTGCCCGAGCGCCTGCGGGTGACTGATAACGGTTCGGATTTCTTCGACGGTAATCCCGGGCTTGACAAGCAGATCCTGCGTTACGGGCAGATCCAGCATCCGGTTGATGAACAGACCGCCCGAGAACATCAGATCCATCACCTGTCCCACTTCGCCGTTGGTACTGTTCTCCACGGGCAGAACCGCCGCGTCGCATTCCCCGTTCTCCACCGCGCGGTAAGCGCTTTCGAAATCGGGAAATCCGATCTTCTCCGCGCTCGGAAAGAGTTTTCCGGTTGCGATATGCGCAAACGCGCCTTCCGTTCCGCTGTAGGCAACCCGCATCCCTTCCAGCAACCGGCTCTGATACGCGCGGGAAAGCGCCATCGTTTCCTGAATGAAACGGACATAGTACTCCCGCAGAATCGGGTCGTCGACCCGTTCCGCGCCGCTCCGGATCACCGCCGCCTCGCGCTTCGCGTCGGTAATCGGCAGTCCGTGTTCCTTTTTATAAGCCGCAACCTGCTCTGCGACGCGCATCCGCTCGGCGAACAGCGCCGCCATCTCTCTGTCTACGCGGTTGATCGTTTCTCTTGCTTTTTCCAGTGAATTCATATTCTTTTCCCTTCGGTCGGTTTCAGGTCATAGAGCTTTGCAAGTTCCGCAAATGCGGGAAGCGCCCTGCGAATCCGGTCGGTCGGCACGCAGTAGGAAATGCGGACATATCCGCCCATGCCGAAGCTGTCGGACGAAACCAACAGCAATTCAAGCGCCTTCGCCCGCTCCGCAAAGCGCCCGGCGTCGGATTCCGGCACGCGTAGAAAGAGATAGAACGCGCCCTGCGGCTTGACCGCTTCAAAGCCGAGCGCCGTCAAGCCCTCGTACAACAGCGCGCGGTTGGTGCGGTAGACCGAGAAATCCGCGCAGAGTCCCGCGCAGGCGGGAAGCATATGCTGGAGCAGAGACGGTGCGCAAACGAATCCGAGCGCCCGTCCCGCCCCGCAGATCGCCTCATAGATTCCCTTTGCGTTCTGCGCGCGGGAGGAAACCAGAATGTACCCGATGCGCTCGCCCGGGAGCGAGAGCGATTTGCTGTAGGAATACAGCACCAGACTGTTTCTGTAGAACTGCGTGACAAACGGAATCCGACTCCCGTCCCAGACCAACTCGCGGTAAGGCTCGTCCGAAAGCAGCCACACGGGATGCCCGTACCGCTTCTCTGCGGCGTCCAGAATCCCGCAAAGCCGCCGCAAACCGTCTTCGGACAGAATCGCGCCGCTCGGGTTGTTGGGAGAATTGAGAATCAGCGCGCGGGTGCGGTCTCCGATCGCCACCTCCAGCGCGTCAAAATCGGGCAGAAAGGTTTCGGGGTCGGGCTGAACAACCCGTACCCGACCGCCCGCGCGCTCGACAAACACGCGGTATTCCGGAAAGAACGGGGCTAGCAGAATGACCTCGTCCTCCGCGTTCAGAATCGCGTTGAGACTGACGGTCAGCGATGCCGCCGCGCCCGCCGTGAGATAAATCAGATCGGGGTCGGCTTCGGCATTATAAGTACGGTTCAGATGCGCGGCGATTGCGCGCCGTGCGGCGGGGTCTCCCTGTGCGGAGGTGTAACCGTGAAGCGCGACGGGATCGGATTCCCGCAACAGCCGGGTCAGTTCGGCACTGACCTCGGGCGGCGTGGGAACGCTCGGATTTCCGATGCTGAAATCAAACACGCGCTCCGCGCCCACCTCGGCGCTCCGCTTCTTCCCGTATTCAAACAGTTCGCGGATCGCGGAACGCTCCGCGCCAAGCTTCCTCATTGCTTCATTCATGACGTCACCCCCGACAAACAATACTTCTTTATTCATTATACACCAATATAGGGGGAAAAGTCAAGGGGTATCTTGAAAACAGCGGAAAATGTCCGCTGTGTCGGAAAAGTGATTGCGCGTTTTCCACTTTTTTGTAACATTCCCCCTTGAAAAAAGCATGAAAATAGTGTATAATAGATTGGATATAATGAAACCGGATTCGGAAAGGAGGTTCTGCATGCGAATTCACAGGCTTTACCCCGGCTCGTTCGGCGCAAATTGTTATCTGCTGATTGCGCGCGACGGCGCGGCGGCGGTGATTGATCCGAGTCCCGACGCCGATACGGTTCTGGGTGCGCTCCGGGGCGATGGCGCGAAATTTTCGCGTATTCTTCTGACGCACGGGCATTTCGACCACATTCTGTCGCTCGATACCCTGCGCGACCGAACCGGCGTTTCCGCCGGGATTCACGAAAACGATCTGAATCTCCCCTCCGACGCACGAAAAAATGCGTTTGAGGCGTTCTTCCGACAGCGACGCGTATGGAGAACGCCCGAAGAGACTTTCCGGGACGGCGACCGCATTGCGATCGGTTCTGAGACGGTCACGGTTCTGCACACGCCCGGGCATACTGCGGGCAGCGCCTGTTTCCTCGTGAACGACGGGCACGACCTGCTGACGGGAGATACCCTGTTTGCGGAGAACTACGGTCGCACCGATCTTTACAGCGGAAATGCCGACGACCTGCGCGCGTCTCTCGGACGATTGGCAACGCTCCCGCCCGATACCGTTATTTACCCCGGTCACGGGAAATCCGCAAGGCTTGGCGACGCGCTTGCGGCAATCGGAATTACAAGATGAAGATGAAGGAAAAGGAAATTGCTACCATGGATTTTGAAGCATTGGCGGAACTGCTGTTCCCGAACGTAACCGAAACACCTGCGGATATGGAGGCGAAATATCCGCCGCGGAATCTCCCCGAGGGCGCGAAGGTGACCCGCTTTGCACCGAGCCCCACGGGCTTTGTGCACTTCGGCGGTCTCTTCCCCTCCACCATCGGAGAACGTCTGGCGCACCAATCGGGCGGCGTGTTCTATCTGCGGATTGAGGACACCGACGCAAAGCGCGAAGTTCCCGGAGCGGCGGAGGGCTTGATCCGCACACTGGCGCACTACGGGATTCATTTTGACGAGGGCGCGATTCTCGACGAGAACGGAAAAGTATCCGATCATGGCGCTTACGGTCCTTACAAGCAGAGCGCGCGCGGACCGATTTATCACGTTTTTGCAAAGGATCTTGTAAAGCGCAGGCTTGCCTACCCCGTTTTCACGACCAAAGAGGAACTGGAGGCGCTGAACGCGCTTGACAAGAAGGCGGAGATCAAATCCCGCGACTGGGAAAACGAGAGCGACAACCGCGCCGAGGAACAGGCAAAACAGCGGCAGTTTACTCTGGAGGAAGTCAAGGCGCATCTGCAGAACGGCGACCCGTTCGTCCTGCGCCTGCTTGCGGACGGCAATCCCGAAAAGAAAATCCCCTTCACCGACCTGATTAAGGGCAAGCTGGAGATTCCCGAAAACGACGAGGATTTTGTCCTGCTCAAGAGCGACGGCATTCCGACTTATCACTTCGCCCACGCGGTGGACGACCATCTGATGGGAACTACGCACGTCATCCGCGGCGAGGAATGGCTTCCGAGCCTTGCCAAGCACCTGATGCTGTTCCGCTATCTTGGTTTCCGTCTGCCGAAGTATCTGCACATTGCGCAGATCATGCGGCTTGACGAAAACGGCAACAAGAAAAAACTCTCCAAGCGTGATATGGGTGCGAACATGGATGACTACAGCCGCATGGGCTATGCTCCCGCCTGCGTTTGCGAGTATATCATGACCCTGCTCAACTCCAACTACGAGGAGTGGCACACGCAGAACCCGGACAAGCCCTATACCGAGTTCCCCTTCAACATCAAGAAGATGAGTTCTTCCGGATGTCTGTTCGACTTCAACAAGCTGAACGACGTCAGCAAGAACGTGATTTCCCGCATGACGGCGGAAGAAGTCTTTGAGCAGGCAAGCGCATGGGCGCGGCAGTTTGACCCCGCATTCGGTCAGCTTCTGGACGCAGACCCCGATTATGCAAAGGCGATCTTCGCCATCGGTCGCGGCGGCAAAAAGCCCCGCAAGGATTTTGCAACATGGGCGGACGTCAAGGGCTATATGGACTTCTTCTACGACAGTCTGTTTACAATCAAGGACGCTTACGCGGAGCAGTTTGACCGCGCCGATATCCGCACGGCTCTGGAGCGCTTCCTCGCCTCCTATGACCCTGCCGACGATATGACGGTCTGGTTTGACAAGATCAAGGCAGTTGCGGAATCCATCGGATACGCCTCCGATATGAAGGCTTACAAGGCAGACCCCGCAGCTTATCGCGGAAGCGTTGCCGACGTGAGTATGTTTTTGCGCGTTGCCGTTACGGGGCGGCTGAATTCCCCCGATATGTATGCCGTAATGCAGGTGATGGGACCCGAACGGGTCAAAGCCCGCATTGCGCGGATGACAGAAACTTTGAAGTGAGGGTTTACCGATATGGAAGAATTGGAAAAGAATTTTATACACGATTTTATTGACGAGGATCTGGCAAACAACCCCGGCATGAAGGTGCACACGCGCTTTCCTCCCGAGCCGAACGGATATCTGCACATCGGGCACTGCAAGGCGCTGTGTGTGGACTTCGGAACTGCGCGCAAGTACGGCGGGGTCTGCAACCTGCGTATGGACGACACCAACCCCTCCAAGGAGGACACCGAGTACGTTGACGCCATCAAGGAGGACATCCACTGGCTCGGTTTCGACTGGGGCGACCGCTTCTTCTACGGCTCGGATTACTTTGAAAAGGATTACGAACTGGCGGTCGGATTGATAAAAAAGGGGCTTGCCTATGTCTGCGAACTTTCGGCGGAGGAATTCCGCGCCCCGAAGTACAGCGGCGACCTGACCCATCCTGCCGTTTCCCCGTGGCGCGACAGACCGATTGCAGAAAGCCTCGATCTGTTCGAGCGCATGAAAAACGGCGAATTTCCCGAGGGCAAGTACACCCTGCGCGCCAAAATTGATCTGGCTTCGGGCAACTTCTGTATGCGCGACCCCGTAATCTACCGCATTAAGTATGCGGAGCATCACCGTCAGGGCAACAAATGGTGCATCTACCCGATGTACGACTTCGCGCACCCGATTCAGGACGCGTTGGAAGGCATCACGCACTCCCTCTGCTCGTTGGAGTTCGAGATTCACCGCCCGCTTTACAACTGGGTTCGCGACAATGTGGATATCCCGGGCAATCCGGCAGGCTTCCCGCGCCAGATCGAGTTCGCGCGGCTGAACATCACCTACACGGTTCTGTCCAAGCGCTTTCTGCGGTCGATGGTTGAAACCGGCGTTGTGGACGGTTGGGACGACCCGCGTATGCCCACGCTTTGCGGAATGCGGCGGCGCGGCTATACCCCGCAGTCGATTCTGGATTTCATCAACCGCACGGGCGTGTCGAAGGCAGGGTCGCTTGTCGACATCCGCCAACTGGAGGCTTGCCTGCGCGACGAGTTGAACCGCACCGCGCCGCGCCGCATCGCAATTGAAAAGCCCTTGCGTGTGGTAATTACCAACTATCCCGCCGACAAGACCGAGTATTTCGACCTGCCCAACAACCCGCAGGATGAGAACGCGGGAAAGCGCAAAGTGCCCTTTACCCGCGAACTTTATATCGACGCGAGCGACTTTGCCGAAGTCCCGCCGCCCAAGTTCTTCCGCATGAAGGAAGGCGGAGAGGTTCGCCTGATGGGCGCTTATATCGTGAAATGCAACGAGATCGTGCACGGCGCGGACGGCAGCATCGCCGAACTGCACTGCACGGCAGACTTGGAAACCGGAAACGGCAACCCGGCGGACGGCAGAAAGGTCAAAGGAACCATCCATTGGCTCTCCGCGCCGCATGCGGAGGACGTCACCCTGCACCTCTATAACAATCTGATTACACTGGAAAATCCCGCAGACAAGCCCGATGACAAGGAATACACCGATTTCATCAATCCCGAGTCGCTTGTTGTTGTCAAGAACGCAAAGGCAGAGCCTGCGTTGGCGGACGCAAAGGCGGGAGAGACCTTCCAGTTCGTTCGCTTCGGCTATTTCTGCGCCGATACGAAGAATCCGCACACCTTTAACCGCACGGTCGGCTTGAAGGACAGCTTCCCGAAGGGCTGATGTTCCGAAAGCTTTGGGAAAAGGTCAAAGCCTTTTTCCGCTGGATCTTTGACGAATGCCGCGATTGGCGAACCGTGGTTCTGCTGATCGCGGTAATCGCGGTGGTTTACTCCCCCGTTTGGGTCGGCTATCTGCTGAAGCTGATATTCGGTTGGAAATGGGCGGCGGTTATGGCAACGGCAGTGCTCGTTTTCTGGGCAGGTCCTTTTACCCCGTTCTTCCCCATCTGTATTGCACTGACGTTGGCAATCAAGAAATGGTGGAAGAAGCGGAAGAAGAAATAAAAAAGAGAACCTTCAGCAAGGTTCTCTTTCTTTTTGTACCGTGCGCACCGCCTCGGCGAGATGGGAAGCCGTATCGGACGCAAGCATGGAAATCTCGCCCACGTCCCGCGCCGCATATTCGCCCGCAAGCCCGCACAGATAAGCGCCAAGCGCAACCGTCCGCACGTCGGGCGGCAGGTAGCCGAGCAGTCCCGTTATCACGCCCGACAGCACATCCCCGCTTCCTGCCGTCGCCATCCCCGGGCAACCGCGGTCAACTGTCAGCACCGTTTCCCCGTCCGTGATAACCGTTTCTGACCCTTTGAGCAAGGTTACCTTTCCCGTGCGCTTGGCAAAGTCCCGTGCGGCGGCAACCCGATCCGATTCAATCTGCGGGAGCGACAGCCCGGTCAGGCGCGCGAATTCCCCGTGGTGCGGGGTCAGAATCACGCGGCAGGTTGCCGCAGAAAGCGCCCTGACCGGATCTAATCCGGCAAGCGCCCATAACCCGTCCGCATCGATCAGAAGCGAACCGCTGTAATGCGAGAGAAGCCAATTCAGAATCTGCTTGTTTTCCTCGCTCCTGCCCCATCCCATGCCGACCGCAATCGCGCGCTTTCCTGCCGTCAGCGCGGTCAGATAGTCCGTGTCAAACGTCATATGCCCGTCCCCGCAGTCGGGCGCAGGCGAAAGCGTACTTTCCAGAAGGTACGGCGCAACCGCACCCGCTAAGGTTGCGGGGACTGCCAACGTTGCCACACCGCATCCCGCACGCAGGGCGGATTGGCTGAGATTTGCCAGTTTTGCCGCGCCCGAATACTCCATGCACCCGCCGAGAAGCGCGACGTAGCCGTAATCCCCCTTGTGCGTGTTCCGTTCGCGCGGCGGAAGCAACGAGGCAAGTTCCGCCGCCGTGACCCGATGCGCGCCGCTCATGTGCGGTTCTCCCCTCGCTTCATCGCGTCTGCGGAAAAGCCGCAGGACAACAGATCGCCAAGCGTATACCGCCGCGTTTCTCTTCCGTCCCACACGAGAATCGGAAACTCGGGGGCGCAGAATTCCGCCAACGCCTGACGGCAGACCCCGCAGGGCATGAAGAAACTGTCCGGCGCTTGTCCCTGTCTGCCGCCCACAACCGCGAGCGCCGCAAACTGCCGCTTTCCTGCGCTGACGGCGGCAAAGAGCGCGCTCCGCTCGGCGCAACAGGTTACCGAAAAGGAAGCGTTTTCCACATTACAACCGCTCAGGATCGTTCCGTCCGTGCATAGAAGCGCCGCGCCAACCGAGAAGCCCGAATAAGGCGCGTAGGACTTCGAACGCGCGGCGTTGGCGAGCAGAACCAATTCAGTGTCTGTCATGCCAAGACCTCCCCCGAAAAATCGGTTGCGCCGAACGTTCCCTTCGCGCCGAGCATTCCGAGCACGCTTTCCGCAACGTCCGAAAAGCCGTTCCGCACCCCGAGCGGGACGGAACGAACCGACGGTCCGGCAACCAGAAGCGGGACATACTCGCGCGTGTGGTCGGTGCTCACGTCGCCCGGGTCGCAGCCGTGGTCGGCGGTCAGGAGCAGGACGTCATCCGCGCGCATGGCGGGCAGAAAGCCCGAAAGCCACGCGTCAGAGCGGTTCAGCGCTTCGGCATAGCCGCGCGCGTCGTTGCGGTGTCCGTAGAGCATATCGAAATCCACCAGATTGACAAAGCAAAGCCCGTGAAAATCGGTTTTTGCCAGTTCCGAGGTGACCGCCATTCCCTCATCGTTGCCGTGGGTGCGGTAGAATTTCGTAAAACCGCGCCCGGCGAAAATGTCGATGATCTTTCCGACCGACAGCACGTCGTACCCCGCCGCCTTCAGCACATCAGGCAGGACGGGAACAGGCGGCTCGAGCGAAAAATCGCGGCGGTCGGCGGAAACGCGCGTGAAATCCGAGGCGTTCGTCCCGACAAACGGGCGCGCGATCACCCGCCCGACGGCATAGTCCCCCGTCAGCAGTTCCCGCGCTTTGCGGCAGATTTCGTACAGTTCCTCGGGCGGAATCAAGTCCTCATGCGCCGCAATCTGGAACACGCTGTCCGCCGAGGTGTATACAATCAGTTTGCCCGTGCGCAGATGCTCCTCGCCGTAGTCGCGGATCACGTCTGTTCCCGAATACGGCAGATTGCAAAGAACTCCTTTCCCCGTCAGTTCGGTGAAGCGATCCAAAAGCGCCTGCGGGAAGCCGTGCGGAAAGGTTGGCATCGGGCGGGGCGAGATGTGCCCCGCAATCTCCCAATGCCCGATGGTCGTATCTTTTCCGGCGGAGCGCTCCCGCATTTTGCCGAACGCGGCGGCGGGAGACGGGACGGCGCCAAGGAAGGACAAGCCGTCAATGTTGCCGATGCCGAGCCGCCCCAGGGTCGGAATGCGGAGCAGACCCGTGTTGTGAATACTGCGCAGGGTATCTGCGCCGAGATCTCCGAAAGCCGCCGCGTCGGGCGCTTCCCCTGCGCCGAGACTGTCGAGGACAACCAGAAAGACCCGTTTTGCCGTCATGCCTGCGCCTCCTTTGCAAGCCGAACCAACGCACTGGTTCCCAGACGATCCGCGCCGAGGGAGAGGAATTTCTCCGCGTCGGCAAAGGAGCGGATGCCGCCCGCCGCTTTGATTTTGAGGTGAGAGGGGCAATGCTTTGCAAAGAGCGCGATGTCCTCCTGCGTTGCGCCCGCCGTGGAAAAGCCCGTGGAGGTCTTGATGTAGTCCGCGCCGCTGTCGCCGACAATGCCGCACATCCGGATTTTCTCCTGCTCGGTCAAAAGACAGGTTTCAATGATGACCTTCAGAATTTTCCCCTCACAAGCCGCGCGAACAGCCCGGATTTCGCGCAGAACCGCCTCGTATTTGCGTTCGCGGAGAAGCCCGAGGTTGATGACCATATCGATTTCATCCGCGCCGTTCTGCACCGCGTCGGCGGTCTCAAAGACCTTCGCGGCGGTCGTGTTGTAGCCGTTCGGGAAGCCGATGACCGTGCAGACGGGCAGTCTGCCGCCGAGGTAATCCGCCGCCGCGCGGACATGGGCAGGCGGAATGCAGACCGATGCGGTGTGATAGGTCAGCCCGTCGTCGCAAAGCGCGCGGATGTCCTCACACGTCGCGGTCTGTTTCAGATTCGTGTGATCCACATGGGACAGAATGCTTGCAAACTCCATTTCGGTTTTCACCGTTCCTTTCCTGTTGCGTTTCTGCTTCTATTATACCATGTTTCGGCGCGCGGCGCAAGAGGAATTTTGAAAAGAGCGCGGATTTTCCGCGCTCTTTTCTGTTTTAGTCAAATGTAACCTTTTCGCCGATCATTTTTCGGATTTCTTCCTCTGTCATCGCGTTTTTGTGTTCGATAAACGCGTCAATCAGGGTGGCATAGTCCTCCCGAATCTTTTTCAGACTCGGTGCATTCGTGTCAACGCGCAGAGTCAGACCGGAATTCTTTTCTGCAACGTCCGTTGTCAGCGTTTCCAATTGCTCCTCCTGTACGAACAGCATCGGGACTTTTACCGCAACTTCCTCATAACCGCTTCCGTCGTCTGCGAGTACGTAAAAATACTGCGTTCGCATTTCTATGTCAAAACGGCGCGATGCTGTTTTCAGATTCACCCCCCCGACCAACTTGTTTTCCCATTCTTTTGCACTTCCGTTCAGGAAGAACGCGGCAGATTCATCATCGGTCTTTTCGCGGTATTTAATGGAATTGACCCCCTCAACATCGGAAAGGCTGAACCACAGCGTGTTATAGGTAATGGATTTGAGCGTTTCCCGCACCTCATAACCGAGCAGGCTGCCCGTTGCGGTATCGTACAGCTCATTGATATAGCCCGTGAATCCGGGAATTCCGCTTGCCTTGTTTCCGACCGCCGACACATAATCGGCAGTGATGATGAAATCCGCCGAGCTGTGAGTCCCCTTTCCGGATACCGTCAGATGCTCGTTGATCTGTCCGGTCACAACCCCGTCCGCATTCTTTTCAACCTTAAAATATGCCGTTCTCACACCGAGATACTTGATTGCAAAGGCGTAAGAATTTGTGCCGACGGTATAGGTCAGCGCATTTGCGTCACCAAGCTGAATCCGCACGGTCTTTTCCCGCGACTGCATATTCATTGCCATTGCGATCTGAATACTTTGTCCGGCAACTGCATAATCCAGAACAAACCGCATAAAAGCCCCGTCATAGTCCACCGTTACCTGATAGTCCCCATTCAGGAAGCTGTGATGTGCGGTGTCGCTCGGGTTTTGGTCAAACCAGTTGTTGAAAATCGCAACCGAAGTTGCCGTCACACCTTCAACCGATTGCAGAACATTGAAAAAGCGCATGGATTCGTTCAGGTTATCGGTTATCATGTGCCATTGTTCTCCAAAGCCGTTCGGAATTGCGGACACCGACACGAAATTGCTGTAATCCTCGTTCGGTTTCTGCGCCACGAGCGCGCCGGACGGTTGCATTTTCTCCGGAATGTAGCTGTAGGGATTCAGCTTGTACCCTTCCGTCAACTCCTTCAGGTAGTCCTTGATCGGCACAACCATGTTCCACTTTGCCCAAAGTTCCGTGTTCTTTGTCAGGGTCAGCGGAAACGTTGCGGAAACCGTTAATTCCGCGTCCGTGCACCAACACACAAATTTCTTCCCTTCCTGCGTCGGCTTCTCCGGTTCCTCAATCAAAGTCCCCGCCTCCGCGCGGATGGTTGCGACATCGCTTCCGCCGTTCGAGTGGAAAATCACTTCAAATCTCTTCGGTTCGTCCGGCTTCTCCGGAGTCTCTGTTGTCGGCGCTTCGGTTGGAGTTTCGGTCGGTGCTTCGGTTGCGGGTTTTGTTGCCGGTGCAGTCGGGATGTCTGTCTGCGCTTCGTTGGAAGTGTTTGTCGGTTCAGGCGGCGTTTCGGGCTTTTTCCCACAGGAAGCAAGGAGACAAACAAGCAAAAGAACAGCCATTGCGGTTAAGAGAATTCGTTTCATCGATGTATTTCCTTTCCGAATTTCAGATTTCATATTGTTCCGGATGAGCAAGATTTTTGCGGATCGCATACGGGTAAACAAACAGCGACATCACGCCGCCCAGTGCGATTGCAAGCGCACCGGTTGCGCAAGCCAACAGGATTCCGAGAATCCAGAAAAACAATTTGACAGTCAGAAGCCAGATGATCCCATCCAAATCCAGTTCAAAGATCACGCCCGGGAACTTGACAAAGCCCCATGAAAAGATCGTGGAGACCATCTCCCCGATAAAATTGTTTTGCAGAATACAGCAGGATACCAATGCAAATATCGCAACCGCGCCGATCGCAAATGCGCCGATCAGTCCCCACATTTCCGTTTTGGAAGCGGTCACAATTCCGATAACAAGCGTTGCGATCGCGGCAAGCGATCCCCAAACAAAGGAATGCGTCCGATGTCGGATTCCGTTTTCGCGCATGGTGTCAAGCTTACGCTTTTCGCGTGTTTCGCGGCAATCCTTACAAATAATTTGTTTTGGGTAATCCTCGCGGATCAGCTCGCCCGCCTCGTAGATCGGCTTGTTACAGACCTCGCAAACCCCGAGGACGGGCGGCGGTGGCTCTTTATAAACATATTCGGTACGAACAACGGTTTCCGGTTTCGCTTTTTCCGCTTGCGGCGTGGTGTCGATGCCGAGAATTTCGTCTGCCGATACATTGAATATCCGCGCGATTTCGGTCACGGTGGAAAGCGACGGTTCAACCTCTCCGTTCTCCCAACGCGATACCGCCTGCGCTGTGACAAACAGTTTGTCAGCCAACGCTTTCTGGGTCATTTGCTTTTCGGTTCGCAGCCTTCTGATGTTCTGTCCGATCATGTCCGATCCATTCCCCCTTGTGTTTTTGATTCGTTTCTATCATACTCCAAACCGCCTGATTTGTAAAGCAACAAGCTGTTGAAACCGCTAAACAGCTTGTGGAATCAGCCCACATACAGGTGTTTTCTCCTTATTATAACACAAATAATTACTAAAGTCAATAGCAAGGAAAATTTTTTGGTATAATGATACCGTCCGGGGAGGAGGAATGCAAAATGGACTATGTGACACGAATCCGCAACCTGCGGGAAGATCATGACAGAACACAACAGGAAGTTGCGTCCTATCTCGGCACCTCTCAAACCATGTATTCCCGTTACGAGCGCGGAGAGAACGAACTGCCGATCCGACATCTTCTGGCACTCTGCCGATACTACAACGTCAGCGCGGATTACATCCTCGGTCTTACCGACAAACCGATATAAAACGGTCGCGGAGCGAAACCTCCCGACCGTTTTCTTTTGCTTCAATTTCCGAAATCCATTGCATTTTTCCGAAAAGAATGCTATAATAGATAATGAGATAATGAATCAAAATCCGAAAGGAACAGACATGAAGCTGAATCTCTCCCCCGCCGACGCGCTCCGCGTTGCGCGACTGAAAAAAATCACAGAGGAAAACGACCGCATCCTCCGCCTGTATGCGGATTATCTCAATCTGACCCCGCGCCTGCTTGACGTGCGGACGGTTCGCGACCTTGCCGCCGACTGCGGGATTCCCGCCGCCGACGCGTTCCGCGCGCTCTTTTGTGCCTCCATCGGGTTGGAAATTCCCGACAACCCGGACGATCGCCGTCTGGAGCGGGTATACATTCAGCCGGGTATCCGCAGTCTTTCCCCTGCGCCCTACCGCAACGACGCATATGTGAAAACGGTTCGCTTCGGAGATCTGTCGGTCGGAAAATGGCGGTTTACGCACGGGGAATACCATGCGTTCGAGCCGTTCGTCTGCGGACATCCGGTTCTGACCTCCGATTTCCGCGAGATTCCGCAGATCGGCTTTTTTGAAGAGCGCTTTTCCTTCCCGTCCGTCACCGAAAACGGCGTGGAATGGATGACCGTTACCCCGAACGAAGCGGAAACCATGCGGGCGGTCATCGCCGAGGCGCGCGGGCGGGTTCTGACCTACGGATTGGGGCTCGGCTATTTTGCGTTTCACGCATCGCAGAAGCCGGAGGTGGAATCGGTAACGGTGATTGAGCGGGATTCCGACCTGATCGGTCTGTTCCGCGATTGCATTCTGCCGCAATTTCCGAACCGCGACAAGATCACCGTTCTGAATGCCGACGCGTTCGGGTTCACCGAGCATGACATGAAACCCGACGCGTTTGATCTCGCGTTCGTTGACATCTGGCACGACCAATTCGACGGTTTGCCGCTCTATCTGCGCATGAAGCGGTTGGAAGCGAACTTTCCCGAAACCGCGTTCCGCTACTGGATTGAGCCGACTCTGCTTTCCTCGCTCCGCCACATGGTTGCAGACCGCATTTTTGACGAAACCGATGGCGCGGAGATTCGAACGTTCGGCGAGATTGAGACGATGCTTGGAGATGACTATCTGCGCGCGCTTGCCCCCAAGTTGCGTCGCCTTGACTGATTTTTTGCATTTTGTGCCGGAATTTCATCAAATCGGCGCAAAAACCTCTTGACTTTCCTCTGTTTATATGGTATAATGATAAATATTCTTTACCGAAAAGGAGTTGGTTTTTCAAATGGATACAGACGGGAACATATGGAGTTGGTTATGGAATGTCCCACAAAAGGCGCTTTTTGCCGCCGCGGATGCAACCGTAGCGGAGAAAGGAATTGCGGGGCTGACTCTGTTGTTCATTCTGTTCGTCATAGGCGGCGGGTTCTTCGGCGGTGCCGAGAGCGCGTTCTCCGCGACGAACAAGATCCGTATCAAGGCAAAAGCGGATGACGGAAACAAACGCGCCAAAGGTGTGCTGTACATCTCAAACAATTTCGACCGGGCGCTCACAACGCTTCTCATCGGAAACAATATCACCCACATTGCCGCCGCTTCCGTTGCGACCGTAATTGCCACCCGCCTGTTCGGTGATTCCGACAATACAGACGAGGTTGCGCTCTGGTGTACGATCATTTCCACAATGATCGTGTTTCTGTTCAGCGAGATGATTCCGAAGAGCCTTGCCAACGACCGTTGCGATTCGCTCTCCATGCTCTTCGCTGCGCCGGTGCGCTTCCTGATGAAGATTCTGACCCCTCTGGTCTCCTTCTTCACTCTGATTTCGCGCGGTTTTACCAAATTGACCGAACGCTTTATGAAGCACGAAAAAGCACCCTCCATCACAGAGGATGAGCTTTACGACATCATCGACACCATCGAAAAGGAAGGCGTGATGAACGAAGAACAGGGCGACCTGTTCAAATCGGCGCTCGATTTCTCCGACACCCGCGCCCGCGATGTCATGACCATGCGGCAGGATATCGTTGCGATTGACGCGTCCCTTCCCAATGCTCAGATCATTGAACAAATCAAAAACACCACGCACAGCCGCCTGCCGGTTTACGACGGCGATCTTGACCACATTATCGGAACGCTTCAGATCCGCGCTTTCATCCGCGCTTATCTGAGAAATCCCAACGTCCGCCTGCGCGGACTGCTGATTCCGCCCTATTTTGTCAAGCCCGACGCGCTGATCGACGATCTTTTGACCGAGATGCGTCAGCACAAGTTCTATCTCGGCGTGGTGCGGGACGCGGAAATGCACACGGTGGGAATCATCACCATTGAGGACTTCCTCGAAGAATTGGTGGGAGAAATCTGGGACGAGGACGATGTGGTGGACAATGACTTCGTCAAACTCGGCGGAAACCGTTTTCAGGTCAGTACGCACCTGATCTGCGGGGAGGTCTGCGAAAAGATGGGCATTCCCTGCCCGCCCGAGATCAATCCCGCGCGCCCGATTCTCTCGCTTCTGCTTGAAAAATTCGACAAGATGCCCGAAGAGGATGACTGCGTAACGGTTGGAAATCTCGAATTCACCGTTGAGGACGTGGAAAACGGCAAGATTGACCACGTGATTATCCGCGTGATCCCCGAAGATGAACAGACCGCTTCGGCGGACGACGGACAGGAGGCGTGACCATGGCAGGATATATTCTTGTGATTTTCATCATGATCCTGTTCTCCGCGTTCTTCTCCGCTTCGGAGATTTCCTTCAACGCCTCCAACAAGATGCGCCTGAAGAAATCGGCGGAGGCAGGAAGCAAGACTGCCGCGCTGGCTTATAAGATCAGCGAAAACTTTACCTCTGCGCTCTCCGCAATTCTTATCGGAAACAACCTTGCCAACATCGCGGCTTCCACGGCGGCAACGGTTATTACCATGACCCTGCTGTTGCGGGTCGGCAGCGCAGGTTCAGACAGCCTTGCATCTCTGATTGCAACGCTGGTCATGACCTTTATCATCCTGATTTTCGGCGAGATTGTCCCGAAGATCATTGCAAAGAACAATGCTGACACCACGGTGCTCTGGTTCGCCTACCCCATCCGCATTCTGACCTACATTCTCTACCCGATTGTCTGGTTGGTCATGGGACTGGTGAAACTGCTCTCCAAAATCTGGGGCAAGGACAACGACGAAGGACCGACCGTGACCGAAGAGGAACTTTCCTCCATCATCGACACGGTTGAGGAAGAAGGCGTGATTGACGAAGATCAGAGCGATCTGCTCCAGTCCACGCTCGAATTCCGCGACACGACGGTGGAAGAGATCATGACGCCCCGAATCGATATGCTGGCGTTTGACATTCTGGATACGCCGGATGAGATTCACAAGATCATTGAAGGTTCTCACTTCTCGCGGATTCCCGTTTACGAAGATTCCATCGATAATATCATCGGCATCCTCTACCTCAACCACTACTACCGCCGGGCAATCGACACGCCTGTACTTTCCACCGACGATATCCGCTCGCTTCTCATGGAGCCGTGCTTTCTGCACAAAACCATGAAGCTCCCCGCCGCGCTGACAATTCTGCGGGAGAAAAAGACGCACATTGCCATCATCGTCGACGAATTCGGCGGTACGCTCGGCATCGTGACGATGGAAGACATTCTGGAAGAACTGGTCGGCGACATCTGGGACGAATCGGACGAAATTGTCCCCGAATTCGTCAAAACGGGCGAAAACACCTACGAGGTCTCGGGCGACATGAACATCGACGACTTTTTCTCCGAGATCGAATACGAACCGCGCGACTTTGAGTGCGAATACACCACGATGGGCGGTTGGGCAATCGAGAGGTTGGATGCCGACCCGCACGTTGGCGACAGCTTTACCGACGAGGACGAGACCCACACGATGGTTGTGGTCGTTTCGGAAATGGACGATATGCGCGTAACCAAGCTGACGATCCTTGTCAAGCCGCGCGAGGACGAAGAAAGCGACGACTGACCGACTGCGCCATACCGCAAGGCTCTTCAGACTTCCGACGGTATGAAATTGCACCGAAAAAAGGGGCTACCGCAAACGCTGTAGCCCCGTATTTTTTGAGGTATCCATATGAATCTGTTGACCGATTGGAACTGCCATCTGCTTCCGATGATGGGCGAATGGATTGCTTCGCCGTGGGACGCGCGCGAAGCGATGATCCGCCTGCACGCGCGGACGGGAATCCGTCGATTTTGCATGATGGCGGAATTTGATTTTATGCGGGAATCCCTCCCCTGCTTCCTGTTGGAACGCGACCGCGCCATGCGGGAGTTGTCGCAGGTTCTGCCGCGGGGCGTCCGCATCTTTGCGGGCGGTTATCTCCGTCTGCGCCCCGGAGTTTCCGAGGTGGTCGGCTTGACGAAACTCTGCATTCCCCGTCTTGGGCTTCTGCCTGTCCTGCTTCCGTGGAACGGCATATCGCAGGAGGAAGCAAAGGAGTGGAATCGCTTGCTTTATCACACGCCGGCGCGCCCGATGATTATGGAGACCGACCATTTCGTCACCCGATTTCCGTCTGCGGAAGTTGACCGTCTGCTCGGATTGAACGCGGTTTACCAGTTCAACTACCTTTCCCTGAAAGATCCGAAAATCCGCGCCGCTCTGCGCAAACTGATGAAGCGCGGCGCAACCGTGCTGTTCGGAACAGGGGTCAACTCTCCGGGCAGCGCGGGTTACTACGATTTCCGCGCGGCAACCGAGGCTGCCGAAGCCGATTTCGGAAAGGAAACGCTGGAAGCGCTTCTGACGATGAAACCGACCGCGTAGCCAAACCGGAAGCGACGGTCTCCCTCATTCCTTTTCCCGCTCGTGCAGGGCGGAATACTTGATGCGCGTGGCTTCCCCGCCGCGCAGATGCCGTTCCTCTTTGTTCTGCAACAGGACGCGGCGAACCTCCTCCCACAGCGGGCGGTTTACAAAGCGCAGCGTTTCGGTCACATCCTTATGTACCGTACTTTTGCTGACCCCGAATACTGCCGCCGCCTGACGAACCGTTGTTTTCTTCTCCGCAAGATATTCTCCCAGAACCACGCATCTGGCTCTGCCGCTCCAATCCGATACCGACATTGTTCATCCTCCTTCGTCTGTCCGTGTATCTATGTAGTTCCATTCTATGAAGAAACGGGAAAAAATAGAAGAAAAGAGAACCCTTTATGGAAAAAAATCAGATTGTTTCCGATACGGAAATTCTTTTGGAAGGCATGACGTCGGTCTCCGCGCTGTTGAACACGCCGCCCGAGGTCAATGACCGTCGGATTCTGCGCGTACTGATCGACCGCACCAAGCGCCGCTCCAAAGCGGCGGAAATCGGATATCTGACGGCAAAGTCGCATGAGCGCGGCTTTTCCGTCGCCTTTGTCGACCCTGCGGAGATCGACCGCCTGACCGCGGGAACGACGCACGGCGGAATTGCGGCGGTCTGCACCGATCGAACCATTCCGCCGCTTTGCGCCGAACGGATCAAACCGAACGGATTTTACGTGTACCCCGAAGGCATGGAAGACCCGTACAACTTCGGAAACGCGCTCCGCTCGCTCTATGCGGCAGGCGTTACGGGCGTGGTTCTGCCGCCCCGGAACTGGATGAACGCCGCGGGCGTGGTGGCGAAGTCCTCGGCGGGAACTTCGGAGAAGCTGGAACTGACGGTTGCCGGCCCTGACACACTGGTGCGGGAATTCCGCGCGGCGGGCTACCGCATCCTTTCGGCGGGCATCCGCGATTCGGTCTCGGTGTTTGACGAGCCGCTCCGTTACCCGCTTCTGCTTGTGGTCGGCGGTGAAAAGCGCGGCATTTCGCGGAAGATTCTTGACGCGTCGGACGCGATTGTCCGCGTGGACTACGGGCGGGAATTCCGCGGTTCTCTCTCCTCTTCCGCCGCCTGCACGGTTCTTGCGTTTGAAATTTTCCGACAAAATCGCCCGTCGGGTGACAAAAAAGCAAAATAGGTTGACTTTTCGCTTTCTGTATGATATAATAGGGCTTGCGGCTCAAAATACTATGAAACGAGGTAAATCACCATCATGGAAAAGCTGTTCCATCTGCAAGACCGCAACACGACCGTAAAAACCGAACTGATCGGCGGTATCACGACCTTCATGGCAATGTCCTACATCCTGTCGGTCAACCCCGGAATGTTCACCGCTCTCGGAAATGTCTCCTTCGGCGCCATCTACATCGCAACGGCGCTTTCGGCTGTTGTCGGAACGCTGCTCATCGGTCTGCTCGCCAACCTCCCGCTCGCACAGGCATCCGGCATGGGACTGAACGCGTTCTTCGTCTTTACCGTTTGCTTCGGCATGGGCTTCTCCTATGCCAACGCCCTGCTGTTCGTTCTGGTCGACGGCATTCTGTTCGTGCTTCTGACCGTCACGGGTCTGCGCAAGCTGATCTTTGACGCCATCCCGAAAACCGTGAAGCAGGCAATTCCCGCAGGAATCGGTCTGTTCATCGCCTTCCTCGGCTTCCAGGATTCGGGGCTTGTCATTCCGAGCTCCTCGACCGGCGTTACGCTTGCGTCGTTCAACCTGCTCGGCAGCGCAACATGGGGCAGCATCATGCCTCTGCTTGTCACAATCGCTACGGTGATTGCGATTGCGGTTCTCTCCAAGAAGGGCTTCAAGGGCGCGATCATGTGGAGCATCCTCGGCGGCACGGCGGTTTACTACCTGCTCAGCCTGACGGTTTCCGGCTTTGATTACAGCTTCCTGACGGGAAGCGCGATGAATCCCCTGACTGCGTTCAAGGAATTCGGCACAATGGCGTTCGGCAAGGTCTTTACCGAAGGCTTTGACTTCTCCGGCTATCTCGGCATGGAAGGACACTCTGTAACGGGTCTTGTAATCGCCTTCCTGACCACCGCGCTTGCATTCTGCATGGTGGATATGTTCGACACGATGGGAACGCTCTGGGGCGCTTGCAAAGCGGGCAATCTGCTGACCCGCAACGAAAAGGGCGAGGAAACCATTCCGAGCATGGATCGCGCAATGTTGGCGGACGCGATTGCAACCTGCACGGGCGCGGTTTGCGGAACTTCGACCGTCACCACCTTCGTGGAATCTTCCTCGGGTGTTGCGGCAGGCGCGCGGACGGGGCTTTCCTCGATGTTTACTGCGGCGCTGTTCCTCATTGCATTGTTCTTCGCTCCGGTTGCGGCGCTGATCCCCGCCTGCGCGTATGCGGCGGCGCTGATCTACGTCGGTATCCTTATGATGGGCGGCGTGCGCGACATTGACTGGCATGATCCCGCCGAGGCGCTTCCCGCTTTTCTGACCCTTGTCATGATGCCCTTTACCTACAACATTTCTTACGGCATCGCGTTCGGTCTGATCTCTTATGTCCTTGTGAAACTCTTCACAGGCAAGGTGAAGGAGATCAACGTCGGCACATGGATCATTACGGTTCTCTTTGCCGCAATGTTCTTCCTGACCCACTGATTCCGAATTGCAAACGACAAAACAGCCGTCCGACAGGAGACACTTTTTCCTGTTGGATGGCTGTTTTTTCATGTTTTCGCCAACCGCTTGCAATTTGCGGGAATTTATTTTATAATAAAGGCAGAAACTATGACCGAAAAACAATTTTTGGGAGGATACACAAATGAACCGTTACGAATTGGCAAAAGAACGCTATGCGGCAATCGGCGTGGACACTGAAGCGGCGATCAAGCGCTTGGCTGACGTAAAGATTTCCATGCACTGCTGGCAGGGCGACGATGTGCGCGGCTTTGAGAACGCAGGCGCGCTGACCGGCGGCATTCAGGCAACCGGCAACTACCCCGGCGCTGCCCGGACGCCCGAAGAACTGATGCAGGATCTTGACAAGGCTTTCTCGCTGATTCCCGGCAAGCACCGCGTGAATGTTCACGCCTTCTACGGCATTTACCCCGACGGCAAACCCGTGGATCGCGACAAGATTCTGCCCGAGCACTTCAAGCCGTGGGTTGACTACGCAAAGGCGCGCGGTCTGGGGCTGGACTTCAACCCCACCTATTTCTCGCACCCGTTGGCTGACGGCGGTACGCTGACCAACCCGAACGAAGAGATCCGCGCATTCTGGATTCGTCACGGCATCGCCTGCATCCGTGTGGCGGAGTATTTCGCCAACGAGACCGGAACGCCCTGCCTGATGAACATCTGGATTCCCGACGGCATGAAGGATGTTCCCGCCGACCGTCTCGGTCCGCGTATGCGCTACATGGATTCTCTGGACAAGATTCTCGGTTGCGGCTACGACAAGGAAAAGGTGCTTGTCACGCTCGAATCCAAGGTATTCGGCATCGGTCTGGAGTCCTACACCGCAGGTTCTGCCGAGTTCGCGCTTTCCTACACGACCACGCGCGGGATCGTGCCGCTGATGGACAACGGTCACTATCACCCCACCGAGGTGGTCTCCGACAAGATTTCCGCCCTGCTCTGCTTCAACCCGCGCATTGCCCTGCACATCACGCGCGGCGTTCGTTGGGATTCCGACCACGTGGTACGCTATGACGACGAGACGGTTGAAATGATGAAAGAAGTCGTTCGCAACAACGCGCTTGACCGCGTGATTCTCGCAACCGACTATTTCGACGCTTCCATCAACCGCATTGCGGCTTGGGTCATCGGTATGCGCTCGGTTCAGAAGGCGCTCCTGACCGCGCTCCTGCTCCCGAACGAAAAGCTTCGCGCAATGCAGGACAACCGCGATTTCACCGAGTTGATGATGCTTCAGGAAGAGTTGAAGTTCTACCCCGTCGGCGATGTCTGGGCAGAGTTCTGCCGCCGCGCCGGCGTTGACGGCTCGGAATCCTGGTTCTCTTCCATCAAGACCTACGAGACCGAGGTTCTCTCCAAGAGAGGGTAAGCGATACGAGGAAGACCTCGGGCTTTGCCCGAACCCACTTAGGGAACTTCTTAAAAGAAGTTCCCTAAGAACCTTCAAGAATTTCACCCCAGTGCAGAATTCCCTACGGAATCCTGCACTGGGGTGAAAGTTTTTGGGGATTTTTAAGGGACTTTTTTTAAAAAGTCCCTTAAATGGGGTTTGGGGCAAAGCCCCGAGGTCTTCCTTGCACCGCTTATTCCTCTTTCGGAGCGAGACCTGCGAGAAGGTTTTTGGCGTTGATGCCGAGAAGTTCGCGCAGAGTCTTGCGGATGGTTTTGCGGACTTCGGGGTCAAGCTTCAGACTTTCGAGAATCCAGCGATTCTTGGGGGACATCAGCTGCGTCAGAGTCAGCGCGTTGTCGGCGGAAAGGATCTGATAAATCGCCTCGCTGAACTGTTCGCGCTGTTCGGGGCTCATGCCACGAATCCACTCCTGCAGATTGCGGTCGGTTCGAACGCACTCGCCGGAGACGTTCTTCATGTGAACAAAATGATTCCCCTGCACCTCCCAAGTCAGACCGTTGTGCTGAAGCACTCCCGCCTGACGGCTCTTGACAACCGTGTAATTCTTGTCGTGCTCGAGAAGCATACCAACCACCGAAGATTGCGGAATCAGAGTCCGGATGCGCGGCTTCATGTTGAGATACGCCTCGCTTTCGGGAAGCCCGTTTGCAAAACCCGGACCGTCGTTGCTCCAGACCCGCACGATCCGCGATTTCGCCGCGTCCCCGCAGTAGGTCGCGCCGTAAACCGAAAGGTTGCCGCCCTTGCTGTGCCCCGTGACATAGATCGGTCCGTCGGAATACTTTGCCGCCATATCCAGATAAAGCGCCGCCGCCTTCTGGGACGGGATCACATCCATAAAGCTGAGGTTGAAATTCTCCTTCCAACCGATAATCGTGTCGTCTGTTCCGCGGTATGCCACCACCGTTTCTCCGGCGGGCAGACAGAAGGTCACCGCGCAGAACTGCATTTCCTTTTTCAGGTCGATCAGGTTCGTGTACGCCTTCATGCGGACGTTGCGGTAGCGGCGGCAGTCCCGCAGAGCGCGGAAGAGTTTGATAATGTCCTTCGGAATAATCAGACCGATGGACACCTTGTGCATATCGGGATTCCGCGCGAAAAACGCGTTCGCCGCCGCTTGCAGGGAGACCGGATCGGCGGAGTGTTTCGGCGATACAATCCCCTCAAAATCCACATAGGAAATCAACGAAAAGATCAGATTGTCCACCTCGTTGAGCGGGTCGGCTTCAAAAGTCAGATCACCGCGCCACGCAACATAATCAAACAGAGTCCCCATACCGTTTCCCTCCTTCGGAACTCAGCAACCGTGATACAGCCGCTTGCTTTCGTATACAGGCTCGCAGGTCAGATTGATGCCCAGTTTTTTCAGCGTGTGCACATCGCTCTGCGCAAGAATCACCGACGAGTGCATTTCGCAATGCCGCAGATTCTTCAGCTGTTCGCGCGCCTTTGCGGCAATCGGGTCGTTTTCGGCGCAGACAGACAGAGCAATCAGCAATTCGTTCGTGTGCAGGCGCGGATTCTTGCTGCCGAGCACATGAACTTTCAGATCGGTAATCGGTCCGAGAATCTCGGGAGAGATCAGATCGATCCGGTCGTCAATATCCGCCATTACCTTCAGCGCGTTCAGCAGCGCCGCCGACGCCGCGCCGAGCAGACGGGAAGTCTTGCCCGTCACGGTTCTGCCGTCGGGCAACTCGATCGCCGCCGCAGGCTTCCCTGTCGCTTCCGCCTTGCGGTTTGCCGCAACCGCCACAACGCGGTCGGTTACGTCCAAGCCTGCGTTCTGCATAATCAGCTTCAGTTTCTCCACGTCGTGCGACGGTTCTGCTTCCCCGCTCTTGCGGTTCTCGCAGAGCGCGTTGTAATAGCGGCGGATGATTTCCATGTTCGCCGCCGCGCGCACGGCTTCGTCGTCGTAAATGCAGTTTCCCGCCATGTTCACGCCCATGTCGGTTGGAGACTTGTAGGGAGAGATTCCGCCGATACGCGTCAGAATCGCGTTGAGAACAGGGAAAATCTCCAGATCGCGGTTGTAGTTGACCGCAGGCGTTCCGTATGCCTCCAGATGGAAATGGTCGATCATGTTCAGGTCGTTCAGATCCGCAGTCGCCGCCTCATAGGCAAGGTTGACCGGGTGTTTGAGCGGCAGATTCCAGATCGGGAAGGTCTCGAATTTCGCGTAGCCCGCACGGATGCCGCGCTTGTGGTCGTGGTAAAGCTGGCTGAGGCAGGTTGCCATTTTGCCGCTTCCGGGTCCCGGGGCGGTGACCACCACGAGCGAGCGGTCGGTCTCAATGTAGTCGTTCTTTCCGAATCCTTCGTCGCTGACAATCCGCGCAAGGTCGGAAGGATAGCCGGGAATGGTATAGTGGCGATAAACCTTGACCCCGAGCGATTGCAGTCTGCGGCGGAACTTCTCTGCGGCGGGCTGTTCCTGCCAACGGGTCAGAACCACACTGCCGACGTACAACCCGAAGTTGCGGAATGCGTCGATCAGTCGGAGCACGTCCAGATCATAGGTAATGCCAAGATCCCCGCGAACCTTGTTTTTTTCGATGTCGTTTGCGTTGATGACAATCACGATCTCTGCCTGCTCCTTGAGCTGAATCAGCATACGGATCTTGCTGTCGGGCGCAAAGCCCGGCAGAACGCGGGAGGCATGGAAATCGTCAAACAGTTTGCCGCCGAATTCCAGATACAGCTTGCCGCCGAACTGCCCGATGCGCTCGCGGATGTGCTGTGACTGCGTGGAGATATAAAGGTCGTTATCAAACCCCTGTTTATACATACGGTTGTCCTCTCTTTTTTACATCGTCGCGCGTTCGGCGCGTTTTTTTATCAAGTGCCAACAGATTCCGATCACAAACCCGAGCAATGCGGGACACAGCCACGCAAGCCCGACCGACGCGAGCGGAATCACGTCCGCCACCGCGCCGAGAAAGCCGTCCAGATGCAGGAACGACCGCATCCCCTGCGGCAGTGCGCAAAGCAGATCGTACACCGCGCCGATCAGCGTCAATCCGGTAACCCAGAGAAAGACCGCGCGGTCGTTGTCAAAGAACCGACCGAACAGCGCAAGCAGGATCAGCGTAACGGCAAGCGGATACAGGAACATCAGAACGGGAATGGAAAAGGAAATGATCCGATCCAAGCCGAGATTGGCGAACAGGAAGGAAGCAAAGCTGAAGATCACAGCCCAGACGCGGTACTTCGGACCGCGCGGGAAAAGCGACGAAAAGGTTTCCGCACACCCTGTAATCAGCCCGACCGATGTTTTCAGGCAGGCAAGCGTAACGGTTGCGGCAAGAATCACCAATCCCGCCTTTCCAAGGTGGTGCTCCGCCAACTGCGCGAGCGCGATTCCCCCGTTTTCCGCGATCGGAAAGACGTTGCGGCTGAGCGCGCCGACCAAGGTAACCGCTACATAGATGAGCGCCATAAACAGACAGCTGAACACGCCTGCGCGGACTGTAGATCCCGCAACCGCGCGGGCGTCGGTCACGCCGAGGTCGCGGATCGCGCGCACCACAACGATTCCGAAAGCAAGGCTTGCAAGCGCGTCCATTGTGTTATATCCCTCCAGAAAGCCTGTCGGGAACGGCGAATCGGCATAGCTTCCTTCTGCGGCGGAAGAAATCCACCCGGGCGAAGAGGTCAGCGCAACCACAATCAACACGCACAGAAAGATCAGGAACAGCGGGTTCAGAATTTTTCCGACCCATGTCAGAATTCTGCCCGGGAAGAGCGAAAAGAACAGCGCCGCGCCGAAAAACAGAACCGTGAACAGAAACAACCACAGGCGCAGATCGGAATCGCCCGGGAGCATCGATTCGATACCGACGGTAAACGAAGTGGTGGCGCAGCGCGGAATGGCGAAGAACGGACCGATTGTCAGGTATAACAGACAGGTAAAGAACAGCCCGTAGCGGGGGGCGATCTTGCCGGAAAGTTCATAAAGTCCCTCGCAACGGCTGATGCCAAGCGCCGCAACGCCAAGCAGAGGCAGTCCGACGCCCGTAATCAGAAAGCCGATAATCGCGGGCAGAACGTTTACGCCCGCCATCTGTCCCATCCGAACCGGGAAAATCAGGTTTCCCGCTCCGAAGAACAGACCGAACAGCATGGATGCAACGTAGATATAATCTTTGACTGTCAGGGCTTTTTTCATTGAGCGACTCCCGTCAATGTCCATTTGCCGTCCCGATCCGCTTTGATGCCGATGCCGTAGAAGGCGGTCATGGCTTGCGACAGGTGGTCGCAGTCGGCGCACGCGGCGGTTTCATATGCCGAGTGCATGGCAAGCTGCGCCATGCCGATGTCAACCGTCAGAAGCGGAACTTTGGTGTTGGAGATGCTGCCGAGCGTTGAACCGCCGGGCTGATCGCTCCGATTGGCGAACTGTTGGATCGGAACGCCCGCACTGCGGCAGACCTCCGAGAAGAGCGCGGCGGAAGGGCCGTCGGTGGTGTAATGCTGTGCGGCATTGGTTTTGATGACCACACCGCCGCCGAGGCGCGGCGCATTCTTCGGGTCGCTCAGTTCGGGGTGGTTCGGGTGTTTGGCGTGACCGTTGTCAGCCGACACCATGAAACCGTTTGCAAGCAGAACCCGCTTGTCCCAACCGAACGCCTCGCAGATGCGGTCGAGCGTATCCGAGAGCATTGCAGAGCCTGCCCCCTGCTTGGTGGCGCTTCCGGTTTCTTCATTGTCGGCGCTGAACCAGAGATTCAGCGAATCGGGCTGCGCCTTGGCGGAGAGGAAGCCGCAAAGCGTTCCGTAAAGGCACATCAGGTTGTCGATACGCGGCGCGGAGAAGAATTCGTCCGCCGCCCCCCAGACGCTGCCTGCCATGCGGTTGTACACGAACGCGTCAAGCCCCACAAGGTTCTCCTTTTTGCACCCAAGTTGTTTTGCAAGCAGATCGGAGAGTGCGGGACTGCTCCCCCACATCGAGTAAAGCGGGAGCATATCCACGGCGGGGTTGAACGCATAGCCCGAATTGACCGCCCGATTCATGTGAATCGCAACGTTCGGAATCACCATCAGGTCGCGGTCAAAGCAGAACAGATCGGCGCGGTAGGCGTTGCCGTCGCGCACCACGGCGCGACCCGCCAAAGAGAGCGGACGGTCCATCCACGAGGACAGAATCGTGCCGCCGTAGACCTCGGTATCAAGCCGCCCGTAGGTTTCAAAGGCGGGCGCTTCGTAATCGTTTTTCAGCTTGAACATCGGGGAATCGGTGTGGCTTGCCGAAAGCAAAAGCTGTTTTGCATCCCCTGCGGGCAGGGTAAACGCAAGAATGGTGGACTGATTCCGCGTGAGATAGTATTTTCCGCCCGCGTTCAGACTCCAGTTCTCCCCCTCGTGCAGACAGTGGAAGCCTGCCTGTTCCAGTTGCTCTGCGGCGGTTGCAACCGCATGAAAAGCGGTCGGACTTTTGCGGATAAACTCCAGAAGCCCCTTTACTGCGCCTTGATTTGTTCCGTTCATGGTTTTGTCCTTTCCGTTCGGAGTCGTTGCCCCGACGCGTCAAAATATCCCTTTTATTGTACCATATTTTCCGCCCGTTTTCAATCCCTTTCGGGAAAAGTTTTCATATTTATTTCAGAAGAAACAGCACAACACCGCGCCCCACATAAGCAGGGCGCGGTGCGTGGTTTTATTTTTTGTACAAAGGAACTTATTTGATCGCTGTCAGGTTGGTTGCTTCTGCATTGGTTGCACCCTTCTTCATACAATTGGTTGTGTCCGTGCCATTGAACTTATTGCCGGAAGAAGTGATCTTGGTGTTGACATCAAATGCGGTCACGCCCGAGTAGCCGAGGTATGGTGCGTTGATATCATTATCATTGATAACATAGGTTACATCGGCATTGGTTGCGGCATTGTGAAACCAGAATGCGTTACCTGCATTGACATCCACCTTGTTGCCTGTCACCACAAACGATTTGCCATCCGTCAGCTGGATTGCTCCGCGGTCAGCTTCGGCGCAAGTGCTCTTGATGGTGTTATTCGTCACAACAAAGTCCACGGTCGGACGCTGGAGGTTGATTCCGCGCGTATAGCCGTTGAATACATTGTTGTCAAGCGTAATCTTACCGCCTGCCCCCTGCGACATAAACGCATACTGCG
Organism: Eubacterium sp. CAG:180; assembly: GCA_963628215.1. Taxonomy (GTDB): domain Bacteria; phylum Bacillota; class Clostridia; order Oscillospirales; family CAG-272; genus UMGS1865. Next base: position 1,392 of record CAVGEJ010000001.1, on the reverse strand, counting down.
TGTTTTCGGGAGCGTTGAACACACAGTTCTTGATGGTCATGTCAACATCAAAGTTCTGATAGCTGAACAGATTGCCGTTAAAGGTGCATCCGTCGAATTCATAGATAGTCGGATAGAGCACACACTGATAGGTTGTGCTCGGCATAGAATTTATGCCGTTAAACGTAATGTTCTTGCACTTAAGCGCGGTATTGGCACTGTCTTCCACATTCCACCAGTTATAAGGCAATGCAAATGTACCGTTCACCTCGCTCAGATCCAATGCAGCGGTCACGTTTCCGCCAACAATATTGATTTCCGTGATATGCCGTCCTTCACCGAAACGGTTTGCCGCTCTGCCAAATGAGAACATCCGAGTGTCCGTCACGGTCTGGTTACCGTAAATCGTCCATGTAATCCTGCCGCCGTCCGTGAAGAAGTTGTTGAAAGTTTCTTCGCTCAACGGTTGCTCAACGAGACCGCTGTTCGCAACCAACATTGCTTTTACATCTTCATATGCCGCTTGAATGCTGTCATACGATTCTGCAGCACCCGCGATACCGCTGACCGTCACAGCCTGACGGAATTCGTCCTTTGCGGCATCATCGTCGTACTTTTCATCATTGCTGTCCTTTTCAACTGTATCCTGCGTTGCATAAACCGTAACGCCGATACCGCTGATGGTCTTGCCCTGATACTGATTTCCGGCAGTTTCCTGCATATGTCCCTCAACGGTCAAGGTGTGGTATCCGCCAACCGCCAAGCTATGCGTGGCATCTGCCGCATAATTCTCTCCGCCCAACTTGATTGTCCAGTCAATAACCTTGTTTAATTCCGCATCGCCGTTAATTCCGGTAATCACGACCTTGTATTTCAGCGCCAGATTACTGTTATTGACCACGCGCAACTCGGGCAGGCTGTATGTACAACCGGGCTCCCAAAGAATTTTTGTTCCTTCTGCGGGAATCTTGCCATCAACAAGGAACTGCAGGGTCTTGCCCTCTGCGGACACCCAGTTGCCGTCGTTGTCCTTCATTTCAAGCGCCACGTCAAGCGTGCCTACCTGAATCTTGTTCACCGCAGTTGTTGCGGTATCGGTGAACCACGCGTAGGTGGAACCGACGAGCATCGAAACGCAGAGCAACATGGAAAGCAGGCTCAGAATCAACGCTCTTTTAGTGGAAACGTGTTTAGTCATTGTTGTTTTCTCCTCCTTCATTTATTTTTTTCAATGACTTTATGTAATCACGCTTTGCGTGTTTACACCAAAAAAGAGCGATAACTGCGGCTTTTACAGCCAACAGCTATCGCTCCTGATTATACGACAAGAAAACCCGTTACCGTTTACGGGCGCAAACAGGTCTGTCTGTCTGTCTGTCTGTCTGTCTGTCTGTCTGTCTGTCTGTCTGTCTG